>JACPUR010000017.1 GCA_016192135.1 Candidatus Tectomicrobia bacterium
AGATGGTCATGCCCGGGGACAACGTGGCGCTGACGGTGGATCTGATCACGCCCATCGCCATGGAGAAGGAGCTGCGCTTCGCCATCCGCGAGGGCGGCCGCACCGTGGGCGCCGGCGTCGTCTCCGAGGTGGTCGAGTAGCTTTTTAGGCAGGCTGGGCAGCTGGACAGGCGCGGCGGGCCGACCCGCCGGACGAGACGGAGAAACAGGGACAGAGATGAGTCAGAAAATCCGCATCCGCCTGAAGGCGTACGATCACCGGCTGCTGGACCAGTCGGTGACGGAGATTGTAGACACCGTCCGCCGGACGGGCGCCACGCTGGTGGGGCCCGTGCCGCTGCCGACCAGCATCAACAAGTACACCGTGCTGCGCGGCCCGCACATCGACAAGAAGTCGCGCGAGCAGTTCGAGATCCGGACGCACAAGCGCCTGGTGGACATCCTCGACCCCACGCAGCAGACGGTCGACGCGCTCATGAAGCTCGACCTGGCCGCCGGCGTGGACGTCGAGATCAAGCTGAACTAGCGGGAGATTCGGGAAGATGGACTATATCATCGGCCGCAAGGCGGGCATGACCCAGGTATTCGCCCCCGACGGCGGTCCCGTGCCCGTGACGGTGGTGGAGGTCGGCCCCTGCACGGTCGTCCAGCGCAAGACGCGGGAGAAGGACGGCTACGAGGCCGTCCAGCTGGGCTTCATGCCCCGCCGGGAGAAGGGCCTCTCGAAGGCCGAGCTCGGGCACTTCAAGAAGGGGGGCGTCCAGCCCTTCCGGGTGGTGAAGGAAGTGCCGGTGACCGAGGAGGACAAGGAGCTGCAGCCGGGCAGCGTCGTGGACGTGACGGTGTTCGATCGCGGGGACTGGGTGGACGTGACCGGCGTGACCAAGGGCCGGGGCTTCCAGGGCGTCATCAAGCGCCACAAGTTCCGCGGCGGCCCGGGCAGCCACGGCGGCATGTTCGACCGGCTGCCGGGCTCGATGAGCGCCTCCTCCTTCCCCTCCCGCATCATCAAGGGGAAGCGCCTCCCGGGGCACATGGGGGCGGTGCAGCAGACCGTCCAGGGGCTCCTGGTGGTGGACGTGCAGCCCGAGTCGAACGCGCTCCTGGTCCGGGGGGCGGTCCCCGGGCCGAAGAACGGCGTGGTGCTCCTGCGCCGCAGCATCCGGGTCAAGAGGAGCGCCGCGGAAAAACCGAAGGAGCAGGTCCGCAGCATGAACCCGCTGAAGGCGTCCAAGCGCGCGGCGCGAGGCGGCTGAGGAAGGACATGGCCCAGATCGACGTGCATGACTTGAGCGGCAAGGTGGTGGGGCAGTTCGAGCTGCCCGACGCCGTCTTCGACGGGGAGGTGAAGCTCCACCTCATCCATCAGATGGTGAAGGCCCAGCTCGCCAGCCGCCGCGCCGGGACCCATTCGACGCTGACGCGGAGCGAGATCCACGGGACGAACGCGAAGCCCTGGCGGCAGAAGGGCACCGGCCGCGCCCGGGCGGGCGACGTGAAATCGCCCCTCTGGCGGCACGGGGGCACCATCTTCGGCCCCAAGCCCCGCAGCTACGACCAGAAGGTGAACCGCAAGGCGCGCCGCACGGCGCTCAAGAGCGCGCTGAACCTGAGGTGGAAGGAAGGACGCCTCAAGGTGGTAGCGGACTTCGACCTGCCCGAGGCCAAGACGCGCCTGATGACGGGCGCCCTCCGCAGCCTCCAGGCCGAGGGCAAGACCCTCATGGTGACCGAGGCCGACCGCCCGAACTTCCTCCTCTCGGTGCGGAACATCCCGGGCACGAAGCCCATCCGGGTGGAAGGGCTCAACGTCTACGACATCATGTGGCACGAAACCCTCGTGTGCACGAAAGCGGCCCTCACGGCCATCGCCGAGAGGCTGACGGGCTCGGAAAGGCTGGCGGGCTGACATGGAGACGACGCAGATCATCCGGCGGCCTTGCGTGACGGAGAAGAGCATCCAGTCCTCCGAGGCGGCCAACAAGGTGGTGTTCGAAGTGGACATGCGGGCGAACAAGACCCAGGTGAAGAAGGCCGTCGAGGAGCTCTTCAAGGTGACGGTCCTCAAGGTGAACACCTTGTGGATGCCGGCCAAGCAGGTCCGCATGGGCAAGCGGGCGGGGATGCGCCCCGCCTGGAAGAAGGCGGTGGTCACCCTCAAAGAGGGCGACAAGATCGAGTTCTTCGAGACGGCTTAGGCCCGGAGGCTTCAGGAAATGCCGGTCAAGAGATACAAGCCAGTGACCCCCGCGAGCCGATTCCAGGAGGTCCTCGTCCGGGACGACCTGACGAAGAAGCCCCCCGAGAAGGCCCTCACCCAGGGCATGTCGAAGTCGGGCGGCCGCAACAACAACGGCCGCATCACCGCCTACCACCGGGGCGGCGGGCACAAGCGCCGCTACCGCGCCATCGACTTCCGGCGCGAGAAAGCCGGCGTGCCGGCCACGGTGCGGGCCATCGAGTACGACCCGAACCGCTCGGCTCGTGTGGCCCTGCTGGTCTACGCGGACGGCGAGAAGCGCTACATCCTCGCCCCCAAGGGCCTCCAGGTGGGCGACAAGGTGGAGTCCGGGCCCCGGGCCGACATCAAGCCGGGGAACGCCTTGCCGGTGGCCAGCATCCCCCTGGGGACGCTTTGCCACAACATCGAGCTCCGGCCGGGCGGCGGCGCCCGCATCGCCCGCAGCGCGGGGGTGAGCGCCCAGCTCATGGCGAAGGAGGGCCGCTACGCCCAATTCCGCCTGGCCTCGGGCGAGGTGCGGATGATCCACCTGACCTGCAGCGCCACCATCGGCGAGGTGGGCAACGCCGACCACGCCAACGTGAGCATCGGCAAGGCCGGCCGCGTCCGCTGGATGGGGTGGCGGCCGGTGGTCCGCGGCGTGGCCATGAACCCGGTCGATCACCCGCTGGGAGGCGGCGAGGGCAAGAGTTCGGGTGGGCGCCATCCCTGCACCCCCTGGGGCAAGCCCACCAAGGGCTATAAGACGCGCACGAAGAACAAGGCGTCGTCGAAGTTCATCGTCCGGCGCAGGGGCAAGAAGTAGGATTCCGAGAGGGGGAAGGAAGAGCCATGGCCCGTTCGCTGCATAAAGGCCCGTTCGTGGACGACCACCTGCTGAAGAAGGTCCAGGCCCAGGGCCGGGGCGGCGAGAAGCGCATGATCCGGACCTGGTCGCGCCGCTCCACCATCACGCCGGAGTTCGTGGGTCTCACCTTCGCGGTCCACAACGGCAAGAAGTTCATCCCGGTGTACGTGACGGAGAACATGGTCGGCTTCAAGCTGGGCGATTTCTCGCCGACCCGGACCTTCAAGTCCCACTCCGGCATCACCAAGCGTGCCATCACGCTGAAGTAGGGTGAGGAGAAGGAAGATGTCCAAGGCGACGCTGAAGCATCTCCGGGGCAAGCCGCGTAAGACGCGCCTGCTGGCCGATCTCATCCGTGGCAAGCGCGCCTCCGTGGCGCTGACGCTTCTGAGCCTCTCGACGGCCTCCTCCGCCAAGGCCATGGCCAAGGTGCTCCGCTCCGCGCTGGCGAACGCGACCGACCGCGGCCAGGCCGACGACCCGGAGAGCCTCGTCGTCCAGCGCGTGACGGTGGACCAGGGCCCCGTCCTCAAGCGGTTCCGGGCCCGCGCGCGGGGGCGCATGAACCACATCCGGAAGCGGAGCTGCCACGTCAACGTGGTGCTCGGCGAGAGTAAGTAGAGCAGAGAGGGAGAACGCATGGGCCAGAAAGTTCATCCCGTAGGGTTCCGGGTGGGCATCACCCGCGGCTGGGTTTCCACTTGGTTCGCCAAGCGGGGCTACGCGGACCTCCTGCACGGCGACCTGAAGGTGCGCGATTTCGTGAAGAAGCGCCTCACCCACGCCGGCGTGAGCAGCGTGGAGATCGAGCGGGCCAGCAACCGCGCCCGGATCAACATCTGGACGGCGCGGCCGGGCATCATCATCGGCAAGCGCGGCTCCGAGGTGGACAAGCTCAAGGCCGAGCTCCAGGAGCTCACCGGCAAGCAGATCTACGTGAACATCAAGGAGGTCCGGAAGGCCGAGGTGGACGCCCAGCTCGTGGCCGAGAACATCGCCATGCAGCTCGAGCGGCGCATCGCCTTCCGGCGGGCCATGAAGAAGGCCGTCACCTCCGCCCTCCGCTTCGGCGCCAAGGGCATCAAGGTGCGCTGCGCGGGCCGCCTCGGCGGGGCGGAGATCGCCCGCTCCGAGTGGTACCGCGAGGGCCGGGTGCCGCTCCAGACGCTGCGCGCCGACATCGACTACGGCTTCGCCGAGGCCCGCACCACCTACGGGGCCATCGGCGTTAAGGTTTGGATCTTCCGGGGCGAGATGATCCGGTCGGCGCGGCGGCGTCCGCAGGCCGAGACGCCCGCGCCCACGGCTTCTTAAAGAGACGGAGCAGGCAGCGCCATGTTGCAGCCCAAGCGGACGAAGTACCGCAAGCAGCAGAAGGGACGGACGCGGGGAGCGGCGACCCGGGGCACGGAGCTCGCCTTCGGGACCTTCGGCCTCCAGACGCTGGAGACGATCCGGATCACGGCCCGCCAGATCGAGGCCGCCCGCATCGCCATGACCCGCCACATCAAGCGCGGCGGCCGCATCTGGATCCGGATTTTTCCGGACAAGCCCGTGAGCAAGAAGCCCGCCGAGGTCCGCATGGGCAAGGGCAAGGGCACGCCCGAGGCCTGGGTCGCCCCGGTGCAGGCGGGCCGCATCCTCTACGAGATGGACGGGGTCACCGAGGCCGTGGCGAAGGAGGCCCTCCGCCTGGCGGCCCACAAGCTCCCCTGCAAGACGCGGGTGGTGAGCACGCAAGGAGGGGCGCGGTGAAGTTCTCCCAGGTGCATGAGCTGAGCCCCGAGGAGCTGGCTCAAAAGGAAGGCGAGATCCGGAAGGAACTCTTCAACCTGAAATTCCGGAAGGCGACCGGGCAGCTCGACAACACGGCCCGCGTCCGGAATCTCAAGCGGGACCTCGCCCGGGTGCTCACCAGTCAGAAACAGCGGGAGGCCCAGGCCCCCGCGGGAGGAAAGTGAGGCATGCCGGAGAGCGAACGGGGCCGCCGGAAGGTCCGCATCGGGATGGTGGTCAGCAACAAGATGGACAAGACGGCCGCCGTGCTCGTCACGCGGACGTTCGCCCACTCCAAGTTCAAGCGGGTCATCCGCCGGAGCAAGAAGTACCTCGTGCACGACGCCGAGAACGCGCTCCAGGTCGGCGACTTCGTGCGCATCGTCGAGACCCGTCCCCTCAGCCGGCGCAAGCACTGGCGCCTGCTCGAGGTGATCGAGCATTCTAAGTAGCGGGCGGGAGAGAGGGCAGGTCCGATGATCCAGATGAGAACCATGTGCAGCGTCGCCGACAACTCCGGCGCCAAGAAGGTCCAGTGCATCAAGGTCCTGGGCGGCACCCGGCGGCGCTACGCGGGCGTGGGCGACATCATTGTGGTCGCCGTGAAGGAGGCCACCCCGAACGCCGGGGTCAAGAAGGGCGAGGTCCGCAAGGCCGTCGTGGTCCGCACGGTGAAGGAGACGGGCCGCGAGGACGGCACCTACATCCGGTTCGACGACAACGCCGTGGTCATCATCAACGACGTGCGCGAGCCGGTGGGCACCCGCATTTTCGGCCCGGTGGCTCGGGAGCTGAGGCGCAAGCGTTTCATGCGCATCGTCTCCCTGGCCCCCGAGGTCCTGTGAGGTTTCGCCGATGGGCGGAAGCGGCAAGACGCACGTGAAGAAGGGCGATATCGTCGAGGTGATCTCCGGCCGGGAGAAGGGGAAGCGCGGCAAGGTCCTCCGGGTGCTCAAGGAGGAGAGCCGGGTCATCGTCGAGAAGCTCAACATGATCAAGCGGCACACGAAGGCCCGCCAGGCGGGGCAGCAGGGCGGCATTATCGAGCGGGAGGGCAAGATCCACATCAGCAACGTGCTGCCCGTGGATCCCAAGACCACCAAGGCCTCGCGGGTGAAGCGCAGGCGCCTGGAGGACGGCCGCCGCGTCCGGGTGACGCAGCGGAGCGGCGAGCTCCTGGACACGGTCTAGCGAGCGCTTGGAGCGTAGGGAAATGGCATACATTCCGCGGATGCTGGAGTTTTACCGCACCCAGGTGACGGAACAGCTGCGCAAGGAGTTCGGCTACAAGAACGTCATGCAGGTGCCGCGCCCGGTCAAGGTCACGCTGAACATGGGGCTGGGCGAGGCCGTGGCGAACGCCTCAGTGCTGGAGAACGGGGTGAACGAGCTCACCATCATCTCCGGCCAGAAGCCGGTGGTGACGCGGGCCCGCAAGTCCATCGCCAACTTCAAGCTGCGGGCGGGGATGCCGATCGGCGCGATGGTCACGCTCCGCGGCCTGAGGATGTGGGACTTCCTCGACCGGCTCGTGAACGTGGCGCTTCCCCGCGTGCGGGACTTCCGCGGCCTGAGCCCGAAGTCGTTCGACGGGCGGGGGAACTTCAGCATCGGCATCCGGGACCAGCTCATCTTCCCGGAGATCGACGTGGACAAGGTGGACAAGGCGCGCGGCCTGGGGGTGGTCATCTCCACCACCGCCCGGACGGACGAAGAGGGAAGGGCCCTGCTCCGGCTGCTTGGGGTCCCCTTCCGGACGAACTGACAAGGGGCGGGAGGTCGGATTTGGCCAAGCTTTGCAAGATCGCCAAGCAGCTTCAGAAGCCGAAGTTCGGGGTTCGCTTCCACAACCGCTGCCTGCGGTGCGGGCGGCCGCGCGGCTACCTGAGGCGTTTCAAGCTGTGCAGGATTTGCTTCAGGAACCTCGCCCTCCAGGGAGAGATCCCTGGAGTGACGAAGTCGAGCTGGTGAGAGGAGGGGCGCGGACATGAGCATGACCGATCCTATCGCCGACCTTCTCACGCGCGTCCGCAACGCGGCGCGGGCCGGCCACACGAGGGTGGAGGTCCCGGCCGGCCGGATGAAGGGCGAGATTCTCGGCATCCTCCGGGCGCAGGGCTTCATTCAGAGCTACGACTCGAAGCCTGGCCAGGGCGGGCAGGAGCTCCTGGTGATCAGCCTGAAGTCCCCGGTGAAGGGCAAGAACCCCCTCAACGGGCTGCGGCGGGTGAGCAAGCCGGGGCGGCGGGTGTACGTGGGCAAGGAAGACATTCCCAAGGTGCTGAACGGCATGGGGATCGCTATCCTCACCACCCCCAAGGGAATCCTCACGGACGAGGAAGCCCGGGCGCAGGGCGTGGGAGGAGAGGTGATCTGCGAGATTTGGTGAGGGCTGCGTAATGTCCCGTATCGGAAGAATGCCCATCCCCCTCCCGGCGGGGGTCGAGGTGAAGGTGGATGGCCAAGCCGTCACGGTCAAGGGGCCCAAGGGCTCTCTCAGCCGCCAGGTCCACCCGCGCATGAAGGTGGAGGTGGCCGGCGGCCGGGTGACGGTGAGCCGGCCCACCGACGGGCGGCTCGACCGGTCCTTGCACGGCCTCACGCGGACCCTCCTGGCCAACATGGTCGAGGGCGTCTCCAAGGGCTACGAGAAGGAGCTCGAGGTGGTCGGCCTTGGCTACCGGGTGGAGGCCCAGGGCAAGGGCCTCGTCCTCAGCGTAGGCTATTCGCACCAAGTGCGGGTCGAGGCCGTCGAGGGGATCGCCTTCGAGGTCCAGAGCGACCGCCAGCGGAACGCGATCAAGGTGAAGGGCATCGACAAGGAAGTGGTCGGCTACGTGGCTTCCGAAATCCGGCGCATCATGCCCCCCGAGCCCTTCAAGGGCAAGGGAATCCGCTACACGGGCGAGTACGTGCGCCGCAAGGTCGGCAAGGCGGGCGTCTAGCCCGGGGAGGACTGAACGGTGGCTGTGGCGAAAAAGCAGCTGGCATGGCAGGCCCGCAAGGCGCGGGTGCGCAAGCGGGTGAGCGGGACGGCCGACCGGCCCCGCATCACCGTCTTCCGCAGCGGAAAGCACATCTACGCCCAGCTGATCGACGATCGTACGGGCCGCACCATCGCGTCCGCCTCCTCGCGGGAGGAGGCGTTCGCGGCGCAGGCTGGGTCCGCCGAGAAGGTGCACGCGGGCAACCGGGCCGGGGCCGCCATCGTGGGCAAGCTGCTGGGCGATCGGGCGAAGGCCCAGGGCGTCGCCCAGGTGGTGTTCGACCGGAACGGCTATCTGTACCACGGCCGGGTGAAGGCCCTGGCCGACGGGGTCCGTGAGACGGGGGTGAAGTTCTGATGGCGCGTGAACCGAGGGGTGGTCCCAGGAACCAGCCGGAGCCCGAAGAGCGGGAGTTCGTGGACCGCGTCATCTTCGTGAACCGCGTGGCCAAGGTGGTCAAGGGCGGCCGGCGCTTCAGCTTCAGCGCCCTGGTGACGGTGGGCGACCGCAAGGGCCAGGTGGGGCTGGGCCTCGGCAAGGCGAACGAGGTGCCCGAGGCCATCCGCAAGGGCATCGAGCGGGCCCGCAAGTCCATGGTGCGGGTTTCGCTGGACGGGGACACGATTCCCCACCAGGTGCTGGGGCACTACGGGGCGGGACGGGTCCTCCTCAAGCCGGCCGCGCGGGGGACGGGCGTCATCGCCGGTGGTTCGGTGCGCGCGGTGCTGGACGTGGCCGGGGTGCGGGACATCCTCACGAAGTGCATCGGGACGAGCAACCCGCACAACGCGGCCAAGGCGGCCCTGGCGGGACTGAAGTCGCTGCGCAAGCGCGACGAGGTGCTCTCGGTCCGCGGCGTCGCGGCGGCGGGCGCCCCTCAGGCCCGGTCCTAAGGAGCGGCGGCGATGGCGGATCAGATCAAGATCACCCTGAAGAAGAGCGTCTCGGGCTCGAAGCCCGTTCACCGCGAGGCGCTCCGGGGCCTGGGGCTCCGGCGGATCAACCAGAGCGTGTACCGCAAGGACAACCCCAGCATCCGGGGCTTGATTTTCCAGGTGAAGCACCTGGTGGACGTGGAGGAGGGGGCCTAGGCCCCCGGAGGAACGATGGCCGATAAAAACCAAGGCGAAGGGCGCGTGACCGGCCTGGGCGACCTGCGCGGGAAGCCGGGCGCCACCCACAGCCGCAAGCGCGTGGGGCGCGGGCCGGGCTCCGGAATGGGGAAGACCTCCACCCGCGGCCACAAGGGCGCCAAGGCGCGCTCGGGCAACAAGAAGAAGCCCGGCTACGAGGGCGGCCAGATGCCCATCCAGCGGCGGCTGCCCAAGCGGGGCTTCCGGAACATCTTCGCCAAGGATTTTTCCGAGGTGAACGTGGGCCGGCTGGACCGCTTCGAGGCAGGGTCCGCCGTGGACGCGGCGGCCCTGCGCGCGAGCGGCCTGGTCCGCAAGCTCGCGGCCAACGGCGTGAAGCTGCTCGGGACGGGCGAAGTCAGCCGGGCCCTGCACCTGAAGGTCCAGGCCTGCAGCGAGTCGGCCCGGAAGAAGGTGGAGGGCGCGGGCGGCAGCGTCGAGGTGATTCCGCTGAAGGCCGCCCAGGGAGCGAGCGCGTGAGGGAAGGGGCCGTCCCCAATATTTTCCAGATTCCCGAGCTGAGGAACCGCATCCTCTTCACGCTGGGAATCCTGGCGGTGTACCGCGTGGGGGCGCACATCCCGACGCCGGGCATCGACACGGTGGCGCTGGCCGCCTTCTTCCAGGAGCTCTCCCGGGGCGGCGGCACCATCATGCAGTTCTTCGACCTCTTCACCGGAGGCGCCCTGAGCCAGCTCACCATCTTCGCGCTGGGGATCATGCCTTACATCAGCGCCTCCATCATCCTGGAGCTGCTGACGGTGGTCATCCCCCACCTCGAGCGCCTCAAGAAGGAGGGCGAGGCGGGACGCAAGAAGATCAACCAGTACACCCGCTACGGCACGGTGGTGCTCTCCACCATCCAGGGCTTCGGGATCGCCATCGGCATCGAGCGGATGACGGCGCCCACGGGCGCCCTGGTGGTGCCCGATCCGGGCTGGGGCTTCAGGCTTCTGACGGTCCTGACGCTGGTGGCGGGCACGGCCTTTATCATGTGGCTGGGCGAGCAGATCACGGAACGCGGCATCGGGAATGGCATCTCGCTCCTCATCTTCGCGGGGATCGTGGCCGGGCTGCCCAGCGCGATCTTCAACTCGTTCCGGCTGATGGGCACGGGGGAGATCCAGCCCTTCGTGATGATCCTGCTGGTCATCGGGATGATCGGCGTCGTGGGGCTGGTGGTGTGGTTCGAGGCGGGACAGAGGCGAATACGGGTGCAGTACGCCAAGCGCATCGTGGGGCGCCGGATGGCGGGGGGGCAGGAGACCCATCTCCCCCTCAAGGTGAACACCTCGGGCGTCATCCCCCCGATCTTCGCGAGTTCGATCATCCTCTTTCCGGCCACCATCGCCGAATTTTCCGGCGTCCCCTGGATGCGGGACCTGAGCGCCCAGCTCACCCGCGGCGGTTGGGTGTATGTGGTCCTCACGGCGTCGCTGATCTTCTTTTTCGCGTACTTCTACACGTCCATCATCTTCAATCCGATGGATGTGGCGGAGAACCTCCGGAAGTACGGCGGCTTCATTCCCGGCCGGCGGCCCGGGCGCCCGACGGCCGAATACATCGACCGGGTGCTCAGCCGCCTCACCTTCCTGGGGGCTATTTACCTGAGCGCGATCGTCATCCTGCCCACCTATCTCATCCAGTGGTTCAACGTTCCCTTCTTCTTCGGGGGCACGGCGCTGCTGATCGTGGTAGGGGTGGCGGTGGACACCCAGAGGCAGATCGAGAGCCACCTGGTGATGCGCAACTACGAGGGTTTCCTGAGGAGAGGCCGCGTCCGCGGGAGGACAGGGTGAGCGTAAAGCTCGTATTGCTGGGTCCTCCCGGCTCGGGAAAAGGGACGCAGGGAATCCTGCTGAGCAAGTTCTACGGCATACCGCAGATCTCGACCGGGGACATGCTCCGGGAGGCGGTGGCCGAGGGCTCGGAGCTGGGGAAGCGGGTCCAGGGGCATCTCACGAAGGGCCAACTGGTCCCGGACGACGTGATCATCTCCATCGTCGAGGAACGGGTCAGCCGGCCCGACTGCGCCCAGGGGTTCATCCTGGACGGTTTTCCGAGGACGGTGGACCAGGCGCGCGCCCTCGAGCGCGACCTGAGCGATGGGATCGACGCGGTCGTATACCTCCAGGTGCCGAGAGAGGAGGTCATGGCCCGGCTGGCGGGGAGACTGACCTGCCGCAAGTGCAAGTCGGTCTTCCCGAAGGTGGACACCTCCCTGTGCCCGGTCTGCGGAGGCGACCTCTACCAGCGCGACGACGACATGAGCAGCACGGTGGAGCACCGCCTGAAGGTGTTCGAGGAGCACACGGCCCCGCTCGTGGACTTCTACCGCACCTTGGGCAAGGTCCTCGAGATCGACGGCACGGGCCCGGTGGAGCGGGTGGCGCAGCGTGTGGAGGGCGAAATCGCCCGGGTGCTGGCGTGACATGGCCATCATGCTTCGCTCTCCGGAGGAGGTGGAGAAGCTCCGGGCCAGCAACCGGGCCGTGGCGCTGGTGATGAAGGAACTGAGAAAAGTCGTGAAGGCGGGAGTGACCACCCTGGAGCTGGACGCCCTGGCCGAGAAGCTCCTTCTCGACATGGGCGCCAAGCCGGCCTTCAAGGGCTACCGGGGTTACAGGCACACCATTTGCGCCTCGGTGAACGAGGAGGTCGTGCATGGCATCCCGTCCAAGCGGAAACTCAAGGAGGGGGACATCATCAGCATCGATATCGGCGCCAAGCTGAACGGCTATTACGGCGACCACGCGGCCACCCTCCCGGTGGGGCAGGTGAGCGGCGCGGCGCGGCGCCTCATCCGCTGCTGCGAGCAGGCCCTCGTGAGAGGGATCGAGAAGGCGCGCTCCGGCAACCGCCTTTTCGACATCTCGCACGCCATCCAGGCGCACGCCGAGGAGGCGGGCTTCTCGGTGGTCCGGGCCTACGTCGGGCACGGCATCGGGACGAACCTTCACGAGGAGCCCCAGGTCCCCAATTTTGGCGATCCCGGGACGGGTCCCGAGCTCAAGCCGGGCATGGTGCTGGCCATTGAGCCGATGCTCAACGCGGGGGTGGCGGACGTGAAGGTGCTCGGCGACGAGTGGACCGTGGTAACGGCCGATTCCAAGCTCTCGGCCCATTTCGAGCACACGCTGGCCATCTCCGATGACGGGCCGGACGTGCTGAGCCTGGCCTCATGAGAAAGCCGCGCCGGTCGTCCGGGGGTGGCTCCAGGGGGAAGGGGCGCCCCCCGCGCGAGCGCGAGGAAAGGGCGCCGAAAGAGGACGTCATCGAGATCGACGGGGTCGTGGCCGAGACGCTGCCCAACGCCATGTTCCGGGTCGAGATCGAGGGCGGGCACAAGGTGCTGGCGCACATCTCCGGCAAGATGCGGATGAACTTCATCCGGATCCTGCCGGGCGACGCCGTGAAGGTGGAGCTGTCGCCCTACGACCTGACGCGGGGGCGGATCACGAGCCGTTACAAGTAGCCGAGGAATGAAGCCATGAAAGTGCGCAGTTCGGTGAAGCCTATCTGTGACAAGTGCAAGGTGATTCGGCGCAAGGGCGTCGTCCGCGTCCTCTGCACCAATCCCAAACACAAGCAGCGCCAGGGCTAGCCGGCGGCGCTGGAGGGAGAAGGCGATGGCACGCATCGCGGGGGTGGACATCCCGAACGACAAGAACGTGGAGATCGCGCTCACCTACATCTTCGGCATCGGGCGTCCCTCCGCGCTGAAGATAACCGGGGACGCGAAAATCCCAGTCCACACGAAGATGAAGGACCTGACCGAGCAGCAGATCCAGGCCCTGCGCGAGCTTGTCGAGCGCCAGTACACCGTGGAGGGCGATCTACGGAGCCGGGTGTCCATGAACATCAAGCGCCTCATGGACATCGGCTCCTACCGCGGCCTCAGGCACCGGCGCGGCCTGCCGGTGCGGGGGCAGCGCACCCACACGAACGCGCGCACCCGCAAGGGGCCGCGCAAGACCGTGGGATCGAGGAAGAAAGAGACGAAGTAGGCCACGCGAGGAGGATCAGAGTTGGCGCAAGCGGGCAAGGGAAAGCGGCCGGGGAGCAAGCGGCGCCGGGAGCGCCGGGCCATCGGCAAGGGTCAGGCCCATATCCTGGCCACCTTCAACAACACGATGATCACCATCTCCGACGCCGGCGGGAACGTCGTCTGCTGGGCGTCGGCGGGGGCCGAGGGGTTTAAGGGCTCGCGCAAGAGCACGCCCTTCGCCGCCCAGATGGCGGCCGCCTCGGTGGCCAAAAAGGCGCTCGACCTTGGGGTGACCTCGGTGGAGGTCCTGGTGAGCGGGCCGGGCTCCGGCCGGGAGGCGGCCATCCGCTCCCTGGCGGCCGCGGGCCTGGAGGTTTCGCTCATCCGCGACGTGACGCCGATTCCGCATAACGGCTGCCGGCCGCGCAAGCGGCGCCGGGTGTAGAGCCGGGGCAAGAGAGAGGGGGGTAAACCGGGTTGGCTCGATACAAAGAAGCTGTCTGCCGCTTGTGCCGCCGAGAGGGAATGAAGCTCTTTCTCAAGGGCGATCGCTGCCTGGGGGACAAGTGCTCCGTCGAGAAGCGCGCGTTTCCGCCGGGGCAGCACGGCGCCGCCCGCATCCGAAGCAAGGTAAGCGAGTACGGCCAGCAGCTCCGGGAGAAACAGAAGGTCCGGCGCGTCTACGGCGTGCTCGAGCGCCCCTTCCGGCGCTACTACGGGGAGGCGTCGCGGCAGAAGGGAGTCACCGGAGACAACCTCATGCGGCTCCTGGAAACCCGCCTCGACAACGTGCTTTACCGTGCCAGCCTGGCCGATTCCCGGCCGCAGGCGCGGCAGCTCGTCACGCACAGCCACGTGACCGTCAACGGCCGCAAAGTGAACCGGCCCGCCTATTTGCTGAAGAAGGGTGACGTCGTCTCCCTCAAGGAGAAGAGCAAGAAGGTCGAGGGAGTCCAGCGGAGCGCCGAGAAGGGGAAGGCGCGCGGCGTGCCGGCCTGGCTGGACGTGGACCTGACGGACATGCAGGCGAGGATAGTCGAGCTGCCCGGGCTGGCGGACGTTCAGCTCGATATCAACGTGCAGCAGATCGTCGAGCTCTACTCCAAGTAATCGCCGAGGGCGGCAGGCGCCGCCGCAGCCGCAGGACATGGGGCGGATCGCCGCTCGGAGGGCATAGGCACATGAGTCAATACGCGGACTTGGTCAAGCCGTCCAGCCTGGAGACGGAAAAAGAATCGCTGACGGACACGTTCGGCCGGTTCGTCGCAGAGCCGCTGGAGCGGGGCTACGGGACCACCCTCGGGAACGCGCTGAGGCGCGTGATCCTCGCCTCGCTCCAGGGCGCCGCCTTCACGGCGGTGCGGATCGAGGGCGTCTACCACGAGTTCTCCTCCATCCCGGGCGTGATGGAGGACGTGACCGACATCATCTTGAACCTGAAGGAAGTGGTCATCAAGGTGGAGACGGACCAGCTCCCTCTGCGCCTCACCTACCAGCACAAGGGCTCGGCCGCCGAGTTCAAGGCGGGCGACATCCAGTCGCGGCCGGGGGTGCGCGTCCTCAACCCCGGCCTCCACATCGCCACCCTGAACGAGGAGGCGAACCTGGACATGGAGCTCATCGTGGACGCGGGCCGGGGCTACGTCCCCGCCGAGCGGAACGCGGACGCCAACCTGGGGCCGCAGTTCATCCCGATGGACTCGGTGTTCTCCCCCATCCGCCGGTGCGCCTTCCGGGTCGAGAAGACCCGGGTGGGCGACGTCACCGACTACGACAAGCTCATCCTCGAGGTGGTCACGAACGGTACCATCGCCCCGGTGGACGCCGTGGCTCACGCGGCGAAAATCCTGAAGGACAACCTCCAGATCTTCATCAACTTCGAGGAAGAGGAGGCGCCTAAGACGCCCGAGGTGGACGAGCGGCGCCAGAAGCTGGTCGAGAACCTGCGCCGGAGCGTCGAGGAGCTCGAGCTCTCCGTGCGCAGCTACAACTGCCTCAAGAACGCCCGCATCCACACGCTGGGCGATCTCGTCCAGAAGACCGAGGCCGAGATGCTCAAGACGCGCAACTTCGGCCGCAAGAGCCTGAATGAGATCCGGGAGATCCTCAGCTCGATGGGGCTCTCCCTCGGGATGGACCTGTCCCAGCTCCGGATCAATCCGCAGGACCTGAACCGGCCGGGCGAGGAAGGCTAGGAGAAGTCATGCGACACCTCAGGACCGGAAAGAAGCTGGGCCGCACCAGCAAGCACCGCATCGCCATGACGCGGAACCTCGTCACCTCGCTCATCGACGAGGAGCGCGTGCGGACCACCCTCGCCAAGGCGAAGGAGGTGCGCCGCCACGCCGAGAGGATCATCACCATCGGCCGGCGGGGCGGTCTCCACGCACGGCGCCTCGTGGCGGCCTACCTGATGACGCCGGCCTCGGTGAAGAAGCTCCTGGAGACCATCGGCCCCCGCTACAAGGAGCGGCCCGGCGGCTACACGCGCATCCTGCGCCTGCCGCCCCGCCCCGGCGACTCCGCTCCGATGGCGTTCCTGGAGCTGGTGGACCGTGACACCACGCGCGAGAAGGCCAAGCAGGAGCGGCGCCAGAAGAAGCAGGAAGCCGAAGGGGGCCAGGCCGGCTCCTAGCGGCGTTTATCACCGGCGGAGGAGAGGGAGAGCCCGGTCCAGCGGCTCTCCCTCTTTTTTTTTGCGAAAGGAGCCCCGAATGACCGGATCGCGCGGCCGCCCCGACGCGGACGGCTGCTTCGTCTGCGGCCCCGCCAATCCCATCGGCCTCAAGCTCGCCTTCCGCCTGGAGGGGGAGGTGTGTCGGAGCGAGTTCACGCCGCAGGCGGTCCACCAGGGCTACGACGGCGTGACCCACGGAGGGATTCTCTTCAGCGCCCTCGACGACGTGATGGCGAACTGGCTCTTCCTGCGGGGGGCCCGCGCCTACACCGCGCGGGGGGAGATCCGCTACCGCGAGCCGGTGCCCGTGGGCACGCCGCTGATCCTCGAGGGGAGGCTCAAGGCCGCGAAGGGCCGCTTCGTCACCCTGCGGGGGCTCGCCCTGCGCGCCGGGGACGGCGGCACGGTCGCCGAGTCCGAGAGCGTCTTCCACGTGGTCGACCCGGGACGGGGAGGATGGTCATGATCGTCGGTATCCCCAAGGAGATCAAGAAGGACGAGCACCGCGTCGCCCTCTCGCCGGGCGCCGTGGAGGCCCTCGCGGCGGCGGGCCACACCGTCCTCGTCGAGAAGGGCGGGGGGGCCGGGGCGGGCATCGCCGACAAGGAGTACGAGGACGTGGGCGGGCGCATCGCCCTCTCGGCGGACGAGATGTGGCGCCAGTCCGACATGATCGTCAAGGTCAAGGAGCCGCTCAGGCCGGAGTACGCCCGCATGCGGGAGGGCCAGATTCTCTTCGCCTTCCTGCACCTGGCCGCCGCCAAGACCCTCGCGCGGGTCCTCCTGAAGAAGAAGGTCGTGGCCATCGCCTTCGAAACCGTGCGCACCCCGAACGGCTCCCTCCCCCTCCTCCAGCCCATGAGCGAGATAGCGGGCCGCATGGCCGTCCAGGAGGGCGCGAAGTACCTGGAGAAGAGCATGGGGGGCCGGGGAGTGCTGCTCTCCGGCGCGCCGGGGGTGCCGAAGGGGAACGTGGTCATCCTGGGGGCGGGGATGGTCGGGAAGAACGCGGCCAAGATCGCCGTCGGGCTGAACGCCGACGTCACGGTGCTCGACGTGAACCATTCCCGGCTGGAGTACGTGGACGACATCTTCGGGGGCCGGGTGAAGACCCTCACGTCCACCCGGTTCTCCATCCGGGAGGCGGTGCGGGGGGCGGACATCCTCATCGGGGCTGTCCTTCTCCCCGGCGCCCGGGCGCCCCTCCTCGTGCCGCGCCCGCTCGTCAAGCAGATGAACCCGGGCTCGGTCATCGTGGACGTGGCGGTGGACCAGGGAGGCTGCGTCGAGACCATCCGCCCCACCTACCACTCCAAGCCCACCTATGTGGTGGACGGCGTCATCCACTACGGGGTGGCGAACATGCCGGGAGGCGTCCCCCGCACGAGCACTTTTGCCCTCTCCGCCGCCATCCTGCCCTACACCCTGGAGCTCGCGAACCTGGGGGCAGCCGAGGCCCTCCGCGCCCTGCCCGAGCTGGCCGGAGGCCTGAACGCGGCCGGCGGCCGGATCACCCATCCCGCCGTCGCCGAGGCGCTGGGGATGAAGTACGCGAGGGTGGAGGAGGTGGTTTAGGAGGGAGGCCATAGGCCCTGTCATTCCGAGGGCGTGAGCCCGAGGAATCTGCTTTTGGTTCTTTGTGCGTTAAAAATAGAGAAGCAGATTCCTCGCTTCGCTCGGAATGACATCCAGGGGCGTTTCCCTTTTGTCTGTAGGGGCGAGGCATGCCTCGCCCCTACAGAAATTCCCGTCCGTCGCACTCTTTCTACACCACCCCCTCGTCCCTCAATTTCTTCCGCGCGGCGGCGTCCAGCTTGAGGACGGATTCGAGTACCTCGTCCGTGTGCTGGCCGAGGGAGGGGGGCGGGGTGCGCACGGCGCCGGGGGTGGCCGAGAGCTTGATGGGGACGCCGGTGACCTTGGTCCGCCCCGCCTGGGGCACGTCCACCTCCACCACCATCTCCCGGGCGAGCACCTGGGGCTCGGCGAACACCTGGTCGAGGGTGTTGATGGGGCCGCAGGGCACCCCCGCCTTGCGCAGCGCCGCCAGGGTGGGCTGGAGATCCCGGGCGGCGAAGAAGGGGTCGAGGATGGCCTGGAGGGCCTCGCGGTTCCCCACCCGGTTAGCGTTCACGGCGAAGCGCGGGTCCTGCTTGATGTCCGTGAGGCTCATGGCGTCGCAGAAGCGGCGCCAGAGGCTGTCGTTCCCCACGCCGAGGTTGAAGTAGCCGTCCCGGCACTTGTAGGTCTCGTAGGGGGTGATGGAGGGGTGCCTGTTGCCCCGCCGGGGCGGCACCTTGCCCGTCGCGAAGAAGCCGGTGGCGTGGTAGGTGAGGAGCGCCACCTGGCCGTCCAGCATCCCCACGTCCACCATCTGGCCCTCTCCGGTGCGCTCGCGGTGGAAGAGGGCGAGGAGGATGCCGTTCGCGGCCAGCATGCCCGCCGTGATGTCGGCGACCGAGGCGCCCACCTTGGCGGGGGGGCCGTCCGGCTCCCCGGTCAGGCTCATGACGCCCCCCTCGCCCTGGATGACCACGTCGAAGCCGGGCTCGCTCTTCCGCGGGCCGGTCTGGCCGAAGCCCGACACCGAGCAGAAGACGGCGCGCGGGTTCAGGCGGTGGATCTCCTCCCAGGGGAAGCCCAGCTTGTCCAGCGTTCCGGGGCGGAAGTTCTCCACCACCACGTCCGAGGCGCGGATGAGGCCGGCGAGGAGGGCCTTGCCCCTCTCCTTCTTCAGGTCCAGGGTGACGCTCTTCTTGTTGCGGTTGATCGAGATGAAGTAGGTGCTCACGCCGTTCAGGAAGGGAGGCCCCCAGGCGCGGGTGTCGTCTCCGCCGTCGGGGTTCTCGACCTTGATGATCTCGGCCCCCATGTCCCCCAGCATCATGGTGCAGTAGGGGCCGGCCAGGATGCGGGTGAGGTCCAGGACCCGGATGCCAACGAGCGGTGCGGGCATGTGAGGCGTCTCTCCTTGAGCGGGTTCGGCCGGCGGGCTCAACTCGCCGTCAGGGCTGGAGGAGTGAGATCAACACCCCGGCCGCGACGGCCGAGCCGATGACGCCCGCCACGTTGGGCCCCATCGCGTGCATGAGGAGGAAATTCTTGGGGTTCGCCTCCTGGCCCACCTTCTGGGCCACCCGGGCGGCCATCGGGACGGCGCTCACCCCGGCCGCACCGATGAGGGGGTTGATGGGATCCTTGCTGAAGCGGGCCATGACCTTCCCGAAGAGGACGCCCGAGGCCGTCCCGATGCTGAAAGCGAGGAAGCCCAGGAGGAGGATGCCCAAGGTTTCGAGCTTGAGGAAGGTCTCGGCCCGCATGGAGGCCCCGACCGAGGCTCCGAGCAGGATGGTCACGATGTTGAGGAGCTCTCCCTCCGAGGTCTTGAGGAGGCGGTCGACCAGGCCGCTCTCCCGGAAGAGGTTGCCCAGCATGAGCATCCCGATGAGGGGCACGGCCGAGGGCACGATCAGGCCGCAGAGGATGGTCGAGACGATGGGGAAGAGGACACGGGCCGGCTTGGGCACGGGCTTGAGCTGGAGCATGACCCGGGATCGCTCCTCCACGGTCGTCAGGGCCCGCATGATGGGGGGCTGGATCAGGGGGACGAGAGCCATGTAGCTGTAGGCGGCGACCGCGACGGGGCCCAGGAGCTCGGGGGCGAGCTTGGAGGCGGTGTAGATGGCCGTCGGGCCGTCCGCCCCCCCGATGATGCCGATGGCGCCCGCCTGCGGAAGGTTGAAGCCGAGAAGCACGCTCAGGATGAGGGCGCCGAAGATGGCGAACTGCGCGGCGGCTCCCAGCAGGAGGGTCTTGGGGTTGGCGAGGAGGGGGCCGAAATCCGTCAGGGCCCCGATCCCCATGAAGATAATGGGGGGGAAGATGCCGAACTTCACGCCGAAGTAGAAGTAGTAGAGGAGCCCTCCCTCGTCGAACATCCCTCCTCCCGGCATGTTCGAGAGGAGCATCCCGAAGGAGATGGGAAGCAGCAGCAGCGGCTCGAATTCCTTCACGAGCGCCAGGAAGAGAAGGATGCAGGAGACGGCGATCATGAGGAGATCGCCCCACTTCATGGCGTAGAAGCCCGTCTCGCGCAGGAACAGCGACGCCGCGCCGTCCAGGCCCGTCATGCGATCTCCAGGAGGACTTGGCCGGTTTCGACCTTGTCCCGCGCCTGGACGCGGATCGAGCGGACGGTGCCGGCCACCTCCGCGCTGATGACGTTCTCCATCTTCATGGCCTCCAGGACGAGGAGCTTGTCTCCCACGGCAACGGTGTCGCCCTCCTTGACCGCAATCGAGAGCACCTGACCCGGCAGGGGGCTAAGAACGGTGCCGCTGCCGCCGCCGGCCAGGTGCCGGGGCGGGGCCGCGGCGGGGCGGGGCACCGAGGCGCGGGAGCGGGCCGGAGAGGGAGTGGCGGCCTGGGAAGGGTTTTCTTCCTCGACCTCGGCGAAGTGCTCCTGGCCGTCCACGATGATCCTGAGCCGGTTCGTCCCCGCCTCGCGCTCGGCCTCGATGGCGTACCGCTTGCCGCCGATGGTCAGGTGGAATTTCTTCAACGGGGCCTCCTCAGGGGCGAGCTGGCCCGCCCCCGCGCCGCCCAGCGGGTGGAGCGGCGAGTGACGGAGGGGATGTAGAGCGACGGGCCCTCGGTCTCGATGAAGTGGGCGGCGGCGGCCGCCAGGACCACCTCCACCCCGGCCCCCTCCTGCGCGGGAGCGGCCGGCCTAGGGGCCCCCACAGAAACTTGCGGAGCCTCGCGGTAGAGCCAGGTGAGGAGCTGCATCGTCCACATGAGGAGGATGAGGGAGAGGAACACCACCCCCATGCCGATGACGGCGAGGACGATGGCCTGCACCAAGAGGGCGAGCACGCCGCGGCTCCTAGAGAGGGATGTTGCCGTGCTTCTTGTCGGGGCGCTGCTGGCGCTTCCGGGAGGTCATCTCCAGGGCCCGGAGGAGCTCCCGCCGGGTGAAGCGGGGCTCGATGATGGTGTCCACGAGCCCCTGCCCCGCCGCCGTGTATGGCTTGGCGAAGAGCTGGCGGTACTCCTCGATCTTCTGCTTCCGCATCGCCTCGGGGTCCGGGGCCTCGCTGATCTCGCGGCGGAAGATGATGTTCGCCGCGCCGTCCGGCCCCATGACGGCGATCTCCGCCGAGGGATAGGCGATCACGCGGTCGTATCCCAGCCCGAATCCGCTCATGGCGATGTAGGCCCCGCCGTAGCTCTTGCGGAGGATGACGGCGATCTTGGGGACGGTGGCCTCGCTGTAGGCGAAGAGCACCTTGGCCCCGTGGCGGATGACGCCGCCGTGTTCCTGGTGGGTGCCGGGGAGGTAGCCGGGCACGTCCACGAAGTTGAAGATGGGAAGGTTGAAGGCGTCGCAGAAGCGGACGAAGCGGGCGAGCTTGTCGGAGCTGTCGATGTCCAGCACCCCCGCGAGGTGGGAGGGCTGGTTCCCGACAATCCCGGCGGGCCGGCCCTCCAGGCGGGCGAAGCCGACCACGATGTTCCGGGCGTAGCGCTCCTGCACTTCCATGAAGTCTCCGGCGTCGAACACGTTCCGGATGACGTCCCGCACGTCGTAAGCGCGTTTCTCCTCCGCCGGGACGGTCTTCTCGAGCTCAGGGTTGTCGTCGGGCGGCCAGTCCGTGAGGGGCGCCACGGGGGGGTCGTCCAGGTTGTTGGCCGGGAGGAAGGAGACGAGCTTGCGGATCATCTCGAAGCACTCCCGCTCGTCCCGCGCCACGAAGTGGGCGTTGCCGCTCACCGCGCTGTGCACGTGGGCCCCGCCCAGGTCCTCGAAGGTCACCTCTTCCCCCGTCACCGCCTTGATGACGTCGGGGCCGGTGATGAACATCTTGCTCAGCCCCTCGACCATGAACACGAAATCGGTGATGGCGGGGGAATAGACCGCGCCGCCCGCGCACGGGCCGAGGATGACCGAGATCTGGGGGATGACGCCCGAGGCCTGGGTGTTCCGCTCGAAGATGCGGGCGTAGCCGTCGAGGGCGCGGACGCCCTCCTGGATGCGGGCGCCGCCCGAATCCAGGATCTGGATGAAGGGGCATCCCGCCTTCATGGCCAGGTCGATGACGTGGACGATCTTTTGGGCGTGAGTTTCGCCGAGGGAACCGCCCAGGGTGCCGAAGTCCTGGGACGAGACGAAGACGAGCTGGCCGCCGATCCGCCCGCTGCCCGTCACCACTCCGTCCCCCGGGCTGCGGCGCTGGGACATCCCGAAATCGGCGGAGCGGGACTGGGCGAAAAGGTGGATCTCGGCGAAGCTGCCCGGGTCCAGGAGGACGTTCAGCCGCTCCCGCGCCGTGAGCTTACCCTGCTTGCGCTGGCGCTCCTCGGAGGCCTTTCCCCCCAGGGTTTCGGCCTCCGCCGTCAGGCGGCGCAATTCCTCAATCGGATCCGGCATGGCGTCCCCTGTGAATGTGGAGCCGCTTGATAAGCGCCTTCAGGGCCGAGCCCGCCGGCGTCGTGAGGAGAGGGCCAAGGATGTATTAAAGCTCCCTCCGTTCGTCGTCAAGCCCTCCCGGGGGCGAGGGGAAGAGCCTCCCGGCGGCCCTGCCAGCGTAATAGGCGGCCAAGGGAGAGGGGCAATCGGCGGGGGCGCTCTTTCCAGGGCGGGAGGGTCAGGCGGCGGGCTGATCCCAGTTCATGATGCCCGCGTGCAGGAGCTGGCCGGGAAGCTGGCGGCCCAGCAGAGACTCGGCCAGGGCCACCGCCTCGAGGAGCCTGGGGAGGCCGATGCCGGTCTCGACTCCCATCTCGTGGAGCATGTTGACGGTGTCCTCGGTGGCGATGTTCCCGCTGGCGCGGGGGGCGAAGGGGCACCCTCCCATGCCCCCGGCCGAGGCGTCGAAGCTCTCCGCCCCCGCCTCGAGGCCCGCGAGGACGTTCGCCAGCCCCGAGCCCCGGGTGTTGTGGAAGTGGAGGCCGAAGCGCGCCTCCGGGAAGCGCCCCTTGAGGTGTTCCAGCATCCGGCGCACGGCGGCGGGATTCGTCACCCCCACGGTGTCGGCCAGCGTGACCTCCTCGCACCCCATTTCCAGGTAGGCGCCGGCCACGCGCTCCACCGCATCGAGGGGCACCCGGCCTTCGTAGGGGCAGCCGAAGGCGGTGACGACCCCCCCGCGCGCGGGGAGGCGGGCCTCCCGGGCCATCCGCGCCACCTCGCGCGCCGCCGCGAGCATCTCCTCCCGCCCCGCCCGGAGGTTCTTGCGGTTGAACGCCTCGCTGGCCGCCACGAAGAGCACGATGCGGTCCACCTTGCATCGGAGCGCCCGCTCCATCCCCCGCACGTTCGGAACGAGCGCCTCGTAGGCCGTGCCCGGCTGCCGCTCGATGCGGGCCAGCACCTCCTCCGCGTCCGCCATCTGGGGGACGTGCTTGGGGTGGACGAAGCTCGTCACCTCGATCCGCGGCACCCCGGCCGCGGAGAGAAGGTCCACGAGGCGCACCTTGGCTTCGGTGGGGATCTGCTGCTTCTCGATCTGGAGCCCGTCCCGGGGCCCCACCTCGATGATCGTCGCGCGCGGGGGGAGGGTCATGGCTGCTCACCGCTTCAAATGCCGGTCGAAGTAGGCGACGACCTTGGCGGTGGCGTCGAGCTGGACCGGGTCGGGCTCGTACTTTCCGCTCCGGGCCCGGATGGGATAGATGTAGCCGTGCTCCGGGTGGTCGTAGGACACCCACTCCACGTCTTTCGCGGCCTCTTTCAGGAGCTCGTAGGTCGCGCGGAAGACCCCCTGGAGGTGGTCCGTCTCCCGCCCCATCACGAGGATGGGGGTGTTGATGGTACGGATGCGCTCCATGGCGATCTTTCGGTCCGTCCGGGCGAGAATCCTGCCCGCTGGGCCCAGGTCCTCCTCGTCCACCTGGCGCAGCCGGGTGCGGGGGTCGAAGCCCTGGCTCCCCTCCGGATGGAGCACGAGGAACTCGTGGGAGGCGGGCTCGCTGGCCACGGCGCAGGCGACGCCGTGGTACTCCGAGGTGATCTTGAGGATCATCTCCCCCCCGTGGCTCATCCCGAGGAGGCCGACCCGGCCCTTGTCGATGTAGGGGAGGGCCTTCACGTGCTCGATGATGGAAATCTCGTCCTCGTACTCGAGGGGGGAGCGGTTGAGGAGGAGGCGCTTCGTCCGCACCCCGCGCATGAGCTTCTCGCCGTTGTTGTAGCCGAGCTCCACCTCGGCCCGGTAGCGCAGCCAGGCGCAGGCGTAGCCCGCCGCGAGCAGGCGCTCCATGATGTAGCCCCGGTTCTGCACCGCATCCCGCACCCAGCGCATGCCCTCGCTCCCGTTCCCCGAGGCGAGGAGGACGACGGGGAAGGGCCCCTCTCCGTGGGGCTTGCGGAGCCCGATGGGCGTGTAGAGGCCGTCGATGGTTTCCACGTACATGAGGTGAACCGGGATGTCCGAATCCTGCACCTCCTCGGTGACGACGACGTGCTCCGGGTCGATGCGGGCGGGCGCTTCGGGCTGGGCGGTCTGGGTCACGGGAGCCCTCCTGGCTTTGGGGGATTCTCCCGTCCATTCTAAGGCGAAGGGCGGCCGGGCGCCAAGGGCTCCGCCTCGCTCTCCGACCTCTGCTCGGCCGGCCCGGTCTTGAGCATCAGATTGTAGGCCGTGTTGATGAGCGCAACGTGGGAGAAGGCCTGGGGGAAGTTGCCCAGCATCCGCTTGCCGGAGGGATCGTACATCTCGGCCAAAAGCCCCACATCGTTGCGGACGGCGAGCAGGCGCTCGAAATATTCCGCAGCCTCCTCGTGCCGTCCCTGGAGAGTCAAGTTGTCGGCCAGCCAGAAGGAGCAAAGGAGGAAGCATCCTTCCCCTTCTTGGATCCCGTCCACCCCGGTGACGGGGGCGTAGCGCGCGACGAAGCCATCCTTCATGAGGCCATGCTGGATGGCCTCCACCGTGCCCAGCATGCGGGGGTCATTGGCCGGCAGGAAACCCACCAGGGGAAGCATGAGGAGGCTCGCGTCGAGCTCTTTGGAGCCATAAAACTGCACGAAGGAGTTCAGGCCCCCGTCGTAGCCCCGCTCGAGCACATCCGCCCGAATGGCGTCGCGGAGCTTGCGCCAGCGGGCCACCGGCCCGTCGAGCCCGTGCCGCTCGGTCGCTTTGACCGCGCGATCCATGGCCACCCACGCCATCACCTTCGAGTGAGTGAAATGGCGGCGCGGCCCGCGCACCTCCCAGATGCCCTCGTCGGGCTCCTGCCACTTCGACTCCAGGTGATCGAGCAAGGCACGCTGAAACCTCCAGGCGTGCTCGTCGGGCTCCAGGCCGGCCTTTCGCGCGAAATGGAAGGCGTCCATGATCTCGCCATAGATATCGAGCTGGAACTGCTCGTACGCCGCGTTTCCGATGCGGACCGGAGCGGAGCCGCCATAGCCGGGCAGCCACTCCAGCTCGAACTCCGTCAGCCGCCGCTCCCCCGAGAGGCCGTACATGGCCTGGACCTGGGAGGGCGTGCCCGCCACGGCGCGCAGAAGCCAGTCGCGCCAGCACCCGGCCTCCTCCGCATATCCGGCGAGCATCAGCGCGTAGAGGGTATAGGTCGCATCCCGGAGCCAGCAGTAGCGGTAGTCCCAGTTGCGGCTCCCTCCGAGCCACTCGGGCAGGGAAGACGTCGGCGCGGCCACGATACCTCCCGTGGGAGCGTAGGTGAGGGCCTTCAGGGTGAGGGCCGAGCGTATGACCGCCTCCCGCCATCTCCCCTTGCAGGGGGATTTGGCGGACCACTCGCGCCACCAATCCTCGGTCTCATGGAGGGATCGGAAGACGTCGGGCGCTCTCGGGGGCGTGACGTACGAGGGATGCCATCTGAGGAGGAATGGGATCTGCTGGCCTTCGGACAACGTGAACTCGGCGACCGTGGTCAGGTTCTCACCATGCGTCGGCACGGAAGTGGACAGGTGCAGCGTATCCGGACCTCCTACCGCCACGAGGTCCTCACCATCCGCCCGGCGCACCCAGGGCACGACCGATCCATAGTCGAAGCGGATGATGAGCTGCATCCGCATGGGGACCTCGCCCGAAACGCCCTCCACCACGCGCACGAGGTCCGCCTCGGACGTGCGGGGCAGCATAGCGTCCACGACGCGGACCGCGCCGGAGTCCGTCTCGAACTCGGTTTCGAGCACCATGGTTTCGCCGCGGTAGCGGCGGCGGGTGCGGCGGACCCGGCCGGAGGGAGCCAGGAGCCAACGGCCGTGCTCGGGCCCTCCCAGGAGAGCGGCGAAGCAGGCGCTTGAGTCGAACCGCGGGAAGCACAGCCAGTCGATGGAGCCGTTCCGGCCCACCAGGGCCGCCGAATGCAGGTCGCCTATCAGCGCGTAATCCTCGATGCGGAGGGGCATGGGGTTCTCCCGTCTATGCGGTGAAATCGAGGATGGTTTTCACGTCCCGCGAGGAATCGCGCTCCGTCATCTCGTTCCAGCGGTCGAGCGGCAGCCGCCGGGTGATGAGCCGCCCGAGCCACCGGCGGTCGGCGCCCGCCAGCGCGGCGGCGGCGGCCTCGAAATGGCTCCGGTTGGCATTCACCGATCCGAACACGGCGTCATTCTCGAGCACGAGCTTGGTGCTCAACCCGCCGACGTCGAGCTCGATGGCGCGCCCCCCGGAGCTGATGCCCGTGAGGCAGACGATGGAGTGGGGGCAGTTGTGGCGGATTGCATCCACCACGATCTGAGGTGCGCCCGTCGCCTCGATCACCACGTCCGCCCTGGGGCAATCCGTCTCGATGGCGCCGGTGTGGTAGAAGGCTCCCAGCCCGGCGGCGAGCTCTGGCTTGATCCCTTTCTCGTTCCGATCGAAGAGGTGCACCTCCAGCCCCCGCTGCATGCCGAGCAGGGCCGCGAGCAGCCCGATGGGGCCGGCGCCCGTCACCAGCACCCGGCGCGGCTCCCAGTGCGCCCGCCGCCCGATGCGCTCGATGTGGTCCCAGGCCTTGGCGACGATGCTCGCCGGCTCGAGGAGGACGCCGAGCTGGCCGAGAGCAGGATCCACCCGGACGGCGAAGCCCGGCTCGATGCGGAAGCGCTGCGAGGCGAAGCCGTGCCGGCCCTTGATGCCCCGCTCGGTGAAGAGCCCGTTGCGGCACATGTCCCACTCGCCGGCGGCGCAGTTCGGGCAGGGCACGGGGTCGGGCCGGCGGACGATGCCCGTCACCCAGTCGCCGGGCGAGAGGCCGGACCCGGGCGGCGCCTCCCGCACCCGCCCGATCGACTCGTGGCCCAGGATGAGGTGTCCCTCCCCCTCGGGCGCCTCCCCGTAATGCCCGGCGAGAATCTCCCGGTCCGTGCCGCAGACGCCGACGGCGACGGTCTCGACGAGGATGGGGCCGTCCCTCTCGGGAGGCTCGGGCACGTCCCGAATCCGTCCGGAATCCGCTTGGCCGGGGATGACGGTGAGGGCTCGCAATGCGGAACGCTCGCCGGCGGCCGGGTGGAAGACGTGCGCGAATCGATCCGGCGGCAGGAATTCCAATTTAACAGCTTGGGGATGGACTTTCATCCCTCCCGTCCCGGAGGCGGGCCGGAAATCACGCGAAAATGAAAGAATGGGTTTCGTCTGGAAGCCGTATTCGCTTGGGGAGACGCGATCCGATGGGGGTTTTCCCCCCCCATATCACGGGCGGAAAAGCCGCATCTTTCCCCGTCCCGCCCCGCAGGGGCGCCTTCACACCGTCAAAAAGGCGTAGCGGAAGAGAAAAAGAACCGAGAGGAGGTAGACCAGGGGATGCGCGTCCCCTGTGCGGTCCGTCACCAGCTTCAGGATGGAATAGAGGATGAAGCCGAAAGCGATGCCCTCCGTGATGCTGAAGGTGAAGGGCATGATGATCGCACAGAGAAAGGCGGGGAGGTACTCGGTGGGGTCGTCCCAGTCGATGTGCTTGAGGGAGGAGATCATGAACGATCCCACCACGATCAGGGCGGGGGCGATGACGGGGTAGAGCACTTTCTTGGGGCCGATGCCGACCCCTCCGCCCACCGTCTGGATCAGGGGGGTGAAGAAGAGCGCCAGGAGGAAGAGGGCCGAGGTCACCAGGTTCGCGAGCCCCGTCCGCGCCCCGGCCGCCACCCCCGCCGCGCTCTCGATGTAGCTCGTGATCGTCGAGGTCCCCAGGCAGGCGCCCCCCGTCGTGGCGAAGGCGTCGGCGGTCAGAGCCTCTCGCGCCTTGGGGAGCACTCCCCCCTTCATCAGGCCAGCCCGCTCCCCCACCCCGACCAGGGTCCCCACCGAATCGAACATGTCGAGGAAAAGAAAGATGAAGACCGCGGTCCAGAAGCCCGGCTCCAGCCAGCGGCTCATGAGGTCGAGCCGGAGAAGGGTGGGGGTGATGGAAGGAGGCGCGCTCGTCAGCCCGCGGAACTCGATGAACCCAGTGGCGACCCCCACGGCGGCCGATACAAGCATGCCGATGAGCATCGCCCCGCGCACCCGGAGGCTCATGAGGGCCCCGGTCAGGACCAGCCCGAAGATGGTGAGGAGGACCGGGGCGGCCGTCAGCGCGCCCAGGCCGATGATGGTGCCCGGCCGGTCGATGACGATGCCGCCGTACTGCATCCCCACCAGGGCGATGAGAAGCCCGATGCCCACCGCGATGGCGTGGCGCAGGGAGGAGGGCACGGCGTGGAGGATCTTCTCGCGCAGGCCCACCAGGCTGAGGACCACGAAGGCGGCGCCCGCCAGCGCCGTCGCCCCCAAGGCCTCCTGCCAGCTGTATCCCAGGCCGCCCGCCGCCGCCGCCCCGCAGACCGTGAAGGCGAAGAAGAAGTTGTGGCCCATGGCCGGGGCCATGGCGATAGGATAGTTCGTCATCAAGCCCATGAGGGCGGTGAAGGCGGCCCCACCCAGGCAGGTGGCGGCGAGGACGGCCCCCGCGTCCATCCCCGCCTGGGAGAGGACCACGGGCTGAACGAAGATGATGTAGGAGAGGGCGAGAAAGGTGGTTGTGCCGCCAAGAACTTCTTGGCAGATGCTGGTCCCGTGGCGCTCCAATTCAAAACGGCGGCCCAGCCATTCGGTCATTTCGAGCTCTCGCCGGGCTGGTAGGCGCGGATGTCCGGCAGGGTGCGGAATTCCTCCGCGAAGTCGAGGCCGTACCCCACGACGAAGACGTCCGCGATCGTGAACCCGACGTGGTCGGCCCGGGCGTCCACCCGGCGGCGCGAGGGCTTGTCCAGCAGGACGCAGGACCGCAGCGAGGCGGGCCTCCGCGCCAGGATGGCCCGCCGGACGGCCGCCATCGTGTGTCCCGTGTCGAGGATGTCGTCGATCAGGAGGACATGCCGCCCTTCCACCGGGCCCAGCGCTTCCGCGCCTACCCGGACCTCGCCCGCGCTCTCGGTGGCGTCCCCGTAGCTCGAGGCCGACAGGAACCCCACGCTGACCTCCCGCTTCAAGGAGCGGAGGAGATCCGCGGCGAAGAAGACGGCGCTCTTGAGGACGACGACGCAGTGGACGGGCCCGGGCGGCAGGGCGGCGTCGAGCTCGCGGGCGAGCTCCCGGACGCGGCGGCGGATTTTCTCCTCCGGGATGAGCGTCTCGCCCAGGGGCACGCCGCCGCTCCTCCGCCAGCCGGGCCTCAGCCCGCCTCCTGGTAGAGCCGCCGCATCTCCGCCTCCCCCGCGAAGACGGGGTTGGTCTGGACGGAGCCGCTCTTGGCCGCCTCACGGGCCATCATTTCCAGGCCATCCTCCGACCAGCCGCAGTAGGCCCGGAAGGTGGAGGGGATGCCGATGTCCCGGCCCAGGGCGCTCACCTCCTCGATGGCGGCCTCGGCCGCGGCGGGGTCGCGCGGATCGGCGTCCTCCCCGGCCAGCAGGGGGGCCATCCGGGCGTACTTTTCGCGCATGGCGGGGAGGTTGAAGCGCATGACGGGCGGGAGAAGGATGGCGTTGATGGTCCCGTGGTGGCCGCCGAAGGCCATGAAGTAGGGATGGGTGAGGGCGTGGACGATGCCCAGGCCCGTGTTGGTGAAGGAGGCGCCCGCCAGGGTGGCGGCTAGGGCGAGGGCGTCGGCGGCCTCGGGATCGGCGGGGCTCTCGACGAACCGCCGGGCGTGCTTCCCGATGAGGCCGATGGCCTGCATGCACATGGCCTCGGTCCAGGGGCTCGACTTGGGCGAGCCGATGGACTCGATGGCGTGGGTCAGGGCGTCCATCAGGGCGCCCGCCGCGACCGGGCGGGGCAGCTTCGCGAGGAGGGAGGAGTCCACCACGGCCAGATCGGCATAGAGCATGTCGCTATGGATGCTGGCCTTCACCTGCCGCTCGGTGTCCGTGATGATGGAGGCCCGCGTCACCTCGCTCCCGGTGCCGGCCGTCGTGGGGACCGCGATGAAGAGGGGGACGCGCTTGGCCGGCTTGCTCACCCCGTAGTAGTCCGAGATATTCCCCCCGTTCGAGATGAGGGCCCCCATGGCCTTGGCCGTGTCCAGGGCGCTGCCGCCCCCCACGGCGACCATGCCCTGGCAGCCGTTCGACGCGTAGAACTCCCTGGCGCGAGGGATGCTCTCGTCCGAGGGGTTGGGCTCGGCCTTCTCGAAGAGGCAGCAGTCCACCCCCGCCTTCTTGAAGCCCGCCAGGACGGGCTCGAGAACGCCCGCCGCCGTCAGGCCCGGATCGGTGAGGAGCATCGGCCGTTTCATGCCCAGGGCCCTGGCCTCCTCTCCGACGGAGACTGCCTCTCCCCGACCGAAGCGGACACGCGGCCCGCGCGAGATCTGGAACGGCTGTACCATGAGGCTCTCCTTCACAAGGATGAAGATAGTACCGCTGAGGGCGCGAGGCCCCCAATTCGCCCCCTCAAACCGCCTCGAATTTGGCTCGCAGCCGCATATGGTCGGCCTCGGTGTCGAGGTCGAGGAAGAGGTCCTCCTCTTCGACGGAGACGGCCGCGACGCGTTCCTCCCGCTCGAGCCGGCGCAGGATATGCCGCGCGCCCTCGTCCCCCTGGACCCCGGCGATCTCGTCCCGGAGGGAGGCCGAGAGCAGAACGGGGTTTCCCCGCCGGCCCTCGTGGTAGAGGGCCGCAGCCAGCGTCCCCGTGGGGGCGGAGGCGAAGGCGTCGATCAAGCGGTCCACCCAGCCCGCAGTGAGCAGGGGCTGATCCCCCAGGGCGAAGAGGAGCCCATGGGCGTCCGGCGAGGCCTGCGCCAGCCCCGCCCTCAGGCTCGTGCTCTGGCCCTGGGCGTAATCGGGGTTGTGGACAATGCGGAGGCGCAGGCCTTCCAGGGCGGCGGTCACGGCGAGGGCGTCGTGGCCGGTCACGGCGATGACCTCGGCCGCGCGGGAGTCCGCCAGGGCCAGGGCGGCGCGCCGGACGACGGGCATCCCGCCGGCGGGGAGCAGGAGCTTGTTCCGCCCGAGACGCCGGGAAAGTCCCGCGGCGAGCAAAATGGCCGAAATTTGCGGGTCCCGCGGCATGGAGAGAGCTCCGGAATGGAGGGCAATAGGAGGAGCCGCTGCGAACGTACGGGATGCGAAGGAGGGTGTCAATTTCGGGGCCGTTCCGTTGACAGGGCTCGGGAGAGGCACCTAAGATCGGTTCTTCGGCGCGAGGTTTCCTTCCCTCCTTCCGGCCCACCGGGCCGCCACCCGAAGAATGAGCCATGGCGAGGGAATTCGAGGGCCAGCTTGTCCTGATCACCGGCGGCGCCGGGGATATCGCGCGGGCCGCCGCCCGCCGGTTCGGGGAAGGGGGTGCCCGCCTCGTTCTGACCGACACGGACGGGAGCGGCCTGGAGGCCGCCTGCGGAGAGCTGAGAGCGGCGGGGGCCGAGGCTGAGGGGCGGCTCCTGGACGTGACGGACGTCCGGGCGGTGGAGGAGGCCGTAGAGAGCCTCCGCGCCGCCCGGGGTGGCCTCGACGTGCTGGTCAGCTGCGCCGGGATCTACCGCCACCGGCTGGTGGTGGAGATGACCGGGGAGGAGTGGGACCGGACCCTCGGCGTGAACCTGAAGGGGGTGTTCGCGGCCTGCCGGGCGGCGGGGCGCGTGATGGTCTCCCAGGAGCGCGGGGGCGCCATCGTCAACCTGGCCTCGGTGTCGGCCCAGCGCGGGAGCGCCCTCCACGCGCACTACTGCGCCTCCAAGGCGGGCATCATCGGCTTCGGCCGCGCCCTGGCGCTCGAGCTGGCCCCCCGCGTGCGGGTGAACGCGGTCGCCCCTGGGATCATCGAGTCGCGGATGATCGCCGAGATGCTCCCCGTGCGGGGCGAGGACTGGCGGCGCCAGATCCCGCTGGCCCGTTTCGGCCGGCCGGAGGACGTGGCGGAGGCCATCTGCTTCCTCGCGGGGAGCCGCGCCTCGTATATTAACGGCGCCGTGCTGAACGTGAACGGCGGCATGTGGATGGATTAATCCGAGGGACAGGGAGAGCGACATGGCGTACAAAAATCACCAGATCGTGGACCTCACGCAGCCGATCTACGTCGGCATGCCCGTCTTCGTGGGCCATCCGGACACCTGGCGGTGGACCCACATGACCCACGAGGTCAGCGCCGCGAGCGGGCGCTTCAAGAGCGAGATGAGCTACTACTCCGGCATCGTCCAGGTGTGCGAGCACGGGCCCACCCACGTGGACTCCATCAGCCACCTCGACCCCTCCCCGAGCGCCCCCCACATCGACAAGATGCCCTTCGACTTCTTCTACTCCCGGGGCATCACCATCGACTTCGAGAACGTGGCCGACAACAGCTACATCAGCGCCGACGACATCAAGCGCCGTCTCGACAAGTACAAGCTCGAGATCAGGCCGGGCGACACGCTGCTCTACACCTACGGCCATTACAAGCGCCACTATCCGCGCCCCTCCTACACCACGGCCTACGCCGGATGGACGCGGGAAGCCGCCGAGTACGTCTACGGCCAGTGCGGCTGCCTCAACGTGGGCACCGACGCCCCGAGCATGGACATGGCCCAGAGCCCCGAGTACCCCTGCCACCTCGTCTGCCGCGACCTGGGGCGCACCAATACCGAGAACCTGTGCAACGTCGAGGAGGTGGTGGGCAAGGAGTTCCTCTACATCGGGCTGCCCCTGAAGATCCGGGACGGCTCGGGCTCTCCCATCCGCGCCATCGCCGTGCTGAACGCCTAATGGACGCCGTCCCCTCCGGGTACAAGGGAGGGAGAAGATGAAAGCGCTCGTGAAGACCGCCAAAGGCCCGGGCCGCATGGAGATCCTCGATATTGAGGAGCCCCGGACCGGCCCGGGCCAGGTGAAGGTGAAGGTTGTCCGCGCCGGCATCTGCGGAACGGACGTGCACATCGCCTCCGGGGAGTTCTTTCACTATCTGCCGCCGCTGGCCCTCGGGCACGAGTTCGCGGGCACGGTGGCCGAGGTGGGCGAGGGCGTCGAGGGCATCGCGGTGGGCGATCGGGTGACGGCCGAGCCCACCAAGTCGACCTGCGGCACGTGCCTCCACTGCCGCTCGGGCGCCTACAACCGCTGCGACAAGCGCGACATCGCGGGGGTGGTGAGCCACGGGGCCTTCACGGACTACGTCGTCACGCGGGCGGCCTCCGTCCATAAGCTGCCCGATTCGGTGAGCTTCACGGCGGCCGCCCTCACGGAGCCCCTGGCGGTGTGCGTCCACGGGGTGACGGAGCAGTGCTCCCTCCGGGAGGGGGATCTCGTCCTGATCTGCGGACCGGGGCCAATCGGGCTCACCTGCCTCCAGGTGGCCCGCGCCTTCGGCGCCCGGGTCGTCGTCGCCGGCACCCTGGGCGATGTCCACCGCCTCTCCCTGGCCGAGCGCCTGGGGGCGGAGCGGACGGCGATGGTCGAGGGAGAGGCCCTGCGGGATTTCGTGGCCGATTCCACCGAGGGCTGCGGGTTCGACATGGCCATCGAGGCGGCCGGGGCGCCCGCCGCCTTCCGGACCTGCCTCGAGTTCATCCGGAAGGGCGGGCAGATCCTGCAGATCGGCATTCCGGGCCGGCCGGTCGAGGTCGTCATGGATCAGGTGGCCTGGAAGGAAGTGCGCATCGTCGGCACCTTCGGCCAGAAGGACACGGCCTGGCGCACGGCGATCCGCCTGATGGCCGAGAAGCGGGTGGACATGGAGGCGCTTGTCTCCGATATTGTCCCTCTCAGCGAATGGGAGAGCGGTTTCCGCCTCGCCGGAGAGGGCGCGGGCGTGAAAGTACTGCTCGATCCGGAAAAGTAAGCCCGCCGAGACGAGGGAAGGAGAAGCATGGCGCTGTTCTCCCGGAAGAAGGAATTCCAGGACCGCTACGGCGAGCGTATTCCGCCGGGCCAGACGGTGACGGAAAAGTGGCCCGTCCTCCACCACGGGTCCGTCCCCCGGGTGGACCTCGCGAAGTGGGACTTCCGTGCCTTCGGGGAGGTGGAGGAGGAGCTGCGCTTCACTTACGAGCAGTTCACCGCGCTCCCCATGGCCGAGGTGCGGTGCGACATCCACTGCGTCACCCACTGGAGCCGGATGGACAACGCCTTCTTCGGCGTCCCCTTCAAGGAATTTATGAAGCGGGTCCACCTCAGGCCCGCCGCCCGCTTCGTGATCATCCACTGCGAGGGGGGCTACACGACCAACCTCCCTCTCGAGGCCTGCATGGACGACGGCGTCCTGTGGGCCTGGAAGCACGACGGCAAGGATCTCGCGCCCGAGCACGGCTGGCCGCTGCGCCTCGTCGTCCCCAAGCGCTACTTCTGGAAGAGCGCCAAGTGGGCGCGTGGGATCGAGTTCTCGGCCGTGGACAAGCCCGGCTTCTGGGAGCAGAACGGCTATCACAACAACGCGGATCCCTTCGCGGAGGAGCGGTACTGGTGAACGCCGCCCGCCTCCGCCCGGGAGACCGCCCGTCAGCCGAAGGGGCTGCCTGATGGGGATCGATCCCAAGCTCTTCCGCTCGGCCCTGGGCCGCTTCGCCACCGGGGTCACGGTGGTGACGGTCAAGAACGGCTCCGCCTGCCGGGGCATGACGGCCAACGCCTTCTCCTCCGTCTCGCTCGACCCGCCCCTCGTGCTCGTGTGCGTGGATCAGCGCGCGGTGAGCCTGGATCTCATCCGGCGCGCCCGGTGCTTCGCGATCAATTTCCTGGCCGAGGAGCAGAAAAAGCTGTCGGACTGGTTCGCGGGCAAGGGTAAGGATGTGCCCGATCAATTCGCCGAGATCCCCAACGAAATCGGCGAGAACGGCTCCCCCGTCCTCGGGGGCCACATCGGGGCACTGGAGTGCGACCTCCACGAGGAGCACAAGGGGGGGGACCACGCCATCTTCGTCGGCCGGGTGACGCGCGTCCTCCTGCCCGAGGAGGTCCGCGCCCCCCTCCTTTTCTATGCCAGCGCCTACCGCAAGATGAACATGGGGGCCACCTTTGACGCCTAGCGCCGCCCCCGCCGGAGGCGGGAGGTGACCCGCCCGGCCTCCGCCGAGGGCCGCTTCCGCGCCGTCGCCTTCGACCTGTTCGACACCCTGGTGGACTTCGACCCGCAGCGCATCCCCGAGGTGATCATCGACGGGAGGCGGGAGCGCACCACCTCCCGCGCCGCCTATGACGCCCTCTTCGAGGCGGGCTACCACCTGCCGAACTACCCCGCCTTCCATCTCCTCTGGCTCGACACTTCCCGGGAGCTCTGGGAGGAGCGCAACCGCAGCCCCGAGTACCTGGAGGTTTCCTCCACGGAGCGCTTCCGGCGCCTGCTCGACCGGCTCGTGTCCATCCCGGGCCCCAAGAAGGAGGAGGCGGCGGCGCTCGCCAGGGACACCCACATGGAGGCCATTATCGGGTCGGCCGGCTTCCCTGCCGCCCGCTTCGCCATGCTCGACCGCATCCGGGAGGCGGGGCTCCGGATGGGGGTGATCTCCAACTTCGATCACACCCCTGCGGCGCACCGGCTCCTGGAGCGGCGCGGGCTCTCGGGCTACCTGGACGTGGTCGTGGTTTCGGAGGAGGAAGGTTTCCGCAAGCCGGCGCCCCGGCTCTTCCTCAAGGCGGCCGGGGGCTTGGGCGCGGTGCCTGGGGAGGCCCTCTTCGTCGGGGACGACTTCGAGGCGGACGTGAGGGGGGCCCAGGCGGCGGGGATGCCCTGCGCCTGGCTCAACCGCCGGGGAGAGGCGTCTCCCGAGGGCGCCGCCCCTCCCGATTTCGAGATCCGAAAGGTCGAAGAAACCCTCCGGCTCCTCTCCCTCGCCTAGGGCCGACGCTTGGCCATCTTCGCTTTTCAGCACACCGACGCGGAGCATCTTTCGCTGCTGGGCGGGGTCCTCATGCGGCGGCGGATCCCCGTCCGCTACTTCCCCCTTCACCGGGGCCATCCCCTTCCTTCTCCGGAGGAGCTGTGGCGTGAGGCGAGGGGCCTCGTGGTGCTGGGCGGCCCCATGGGGGTCCATGAGGCGGAGAAGCATCCTTGGCTAAGGCCCGAGATGGCGCTCCTCGGGGAGGCCCTGCGGCGGGATTTTCCCGTCTATGGCCTCTGCCTGGGGAGCCAGCTCATGGCCGGAGCGCTCGGGGCGCGGGTGTATCCGGGCGGGGCCAAGAAGGAAATCGGCTGGTTTCCGGTCCAGCGGACGGGGGAGGGCGCCCGCGACCCCCTGCTGGCCGGTGAGGGGGACGAGTTCACCGCCTTCCAGTGGCACGGGGACACGTTCGATCTTCCGGCGGGCGCCGCGCACCTCGCCTCCTCGGAGCGCTATCCGCACCAGGCCTTCCGGTCCGGGCGGAGGGGCTACGCCTTCCAATTCCACCTCGAGGTGGCCCCGGAGGACATCCGCCGGTGGCTCCGGGCCTTCGCCGGGGACCTGGCCTCCGCCCGCTCGGACGCCGATCCTAATGAAATTCTCGCCCGGATGCCCGCCGCCATCGGGGAGCTGAACGCCCGGGCGGAGCGCCTGTTCCTCCGCTGGCTGGAGATGGCGGGGTACCCGCCGGCCTGAAGAGCCCTTGCCCCCCGGCGGGCTCTTCTCTAAGATTCGGCGCCGGATGTTCCCCCCCTTTGCCAGGAGATTGGCGGCGATGGCTGAACCCATTCGAGGCGAGATCGTCGCCATCGGGACCGAGATGCTCCTCGGCGACCTGATCGACACCAACAGCGCCTTCATCGCGCAGCAGCTCAAGTCCATCGGCGTCAACATGTATTTCAAGCACACCGTGGGGGACAACCTCGACCGCATCGCCTCGGTCATCGGCAGCGCCCACGCCCGCAGCCAAGTGGTCATCACCACCGGCGGCCTCGGGCCCACGGTGGACGACCTCACGCGGGAGGCCGTGGCCAAGGCGATAGGGGTGGAGCTCGAGTTCCGCCAAGACCTCTACGATTACATCGACGCCTACTTCCAGCGGCGCGGCTTCAAGATGTCGGACAACAACCGCAAGCAGGCCTTCGTGCCCAAGGGGGCGACCGTCATCGAGAATCCCCGGGGCACGGCCCCGTGCTTCTACTGCGAGGACGCGAAGGGCATCATCCTCGTGAGCCCGGGCGTGCCCCACGAGATGCGCTACATCATCGGGGAAAGGGCCATCCCCATCTTGCGCGAGAAGTTCCCGCTGACCGACGTCATCCGCACCCGGGTGCTCAAGAGCTGTGGCCTGGGGGAGAGCCGGGTGGACGAGATGATCGGGGACCTCTTCCGGGAATCGGTGAATCCGAGCATCGGAGTGCTGGCCCACCCCGGACAGGTGGACGTTCGCATCACGGCCCGCGCGGCGAGCATCGAGCAAGCGGAGAAGATGATCGACGGCCTCGAGGTCAAGGTCCGCGAGCGGCTGGGAGCGGCGATCTATGGAGTAGGAGAGGTCACGCTCGACGCGGCGGTGGCGCGCCTTCTCGCCGAGAAGGGCCGCACCCTGGCTCTGGTGGAGTCGAACACGGGCGGGGCCATCCTCCAGCGCCTGTCCTCCTGGCCCGAGCGGGTGAAGTTCCTCAAGCGCGGCGTGGTGGCCCTCAATCCCGAGGAACTCTCGCGCATGTTCCGCCTCCCGCTCGACAAGGAGCCCTCCGGCCAGGACTTCGCCGAGGCCCTGGCCGTGCGCGTCCGGGAGGAGAGCGGCGCGGACCTGGGGCTGGCGGTCTTTGGGCCGAACCCTCCCGAGAACATCGAGCCGGAGAAGAGCCGGGCGGCCATCAAGGTCGGCAACACCTACGTCGCCCTCTCCACGGACAGCAAGGTGTTCCACTACGAGGGGAACTTCGGCGGGGACGAGCGCTTTGTTCAATCCCGAGTGCCCGTCTATGCCCTCGACCTCGTCCGGAGGGCCCTCCTGGGGCTGGATTAGCCCCTTCCTGCCGGTGCCACTGGCTCCACTGCACAATATGCGGGGTATCTCCTATCGGCCCTTTCCATATCTGGGGAAAGATCGCTTTTCCATCCTTTTTTCTTGCAATGACCCTAACCATAGATATAATTGATGTTTAGGATAGATAGCTTATGTAAGACATGAGCAAAAACCCTCGATTGTGCCACCGCCCGGCGCAAGAGGAGAGCCTGCGCGTGGCCATCCAGCTCGGGCGGATCTCCCCGCAGGGGGAGAAAAAGGTCCCGGCCTTCCGTCACCTCTTGCTTTTCGGTTTTCTCGTCCTGGGTCCGGTCCCTTTCCTGCTGGGAGGATGCCAGACGCTGGATGCCCCCCTCCAGGCGTTGCTCGGATACTTCCGCTCCGAAGGGGACAAAGGGGCTTCGGAGCAGGCGGAAATCCCCTCTCCGCCCCAGTTCGGGGCTCTTCCCAGCGGGCGGCTCCAGCCGGACGACGCCCAGCCGGACGACGGCTCCGTCTCGATCCAGACCGGGAGCTTCGCCCCCCAGGACACCGTGGAGAGTCTGCTGCGGGGCAACGGGCTCGGCCCGGGCCAGATACAAGAGGTCATCGCGGCCGCCCCGGCGGGATACCCCCTCTCCCGCGTGGGGGAGGGCCGGAGCTACGAGGTGGCCATCGGCCGGGAAGGGCTCCTGCGCCTGATGTTCCAGCTCGACGACGAGCGCCGCCTCCGCGCCTACCGGACGCGGCGGGGCCATCTGCGGGTCCGCCCCGAGCGGATCCCCTACGATGTCGAGGTGGTCCGGCTCCAGGGGAAGATCCAAGGCAGCCTGTTCGAGACGGTGGCCCGGGCGGGGGCCTCCCCCCTCGTGGCGATGGCGGTGGCGGACATCTTCGGCTACGTCGTCGACTTCCATAAGGAGCTGCAGGAAGGGGACCAGATCGACATCCTCATCGAGCGCCGCTCGCTCCATGGAAAGGAGGAGGGCTTCGGGCGGATTCTCGCCGCGAAGCTGGCGATCGGCGGCCGGGAGCGCTCGGCCTATTTCTTCGAGCCCGCCGGCGCCTACTACAGCGCCCAGGGCGAGACGCTCCGCCGGTCCTTCCTGCGCTCGCCGCTCCGGTACACCCGCATCAGCTCGGGCTTCACCGGCGCCCGCTTTCACCCCCTCCTCAAGCGCGTCCGGGCCCACTACGGGGTGGACTACGCGGCCCCCATCGGAACGCCCGTGCGGGCGGTGGCGGACGGCCTGGTGGTGTTGGCGGGCCCGCAGGGAGAGGCGGGGAACATGGTCCGCCTTGTGCATCAGGGGCAGTACGAGACCTCCTACCTTCACCTTTCCCGCTTCGCGAAAGGAATCCGGGCCGGAAGGAAGGTGAGCCAGGGCGACGTGATCGGCTATGTCGGCTCGACCGGCCTGTCCACCGGCCCTCATCTGTGCTATCGGATTGTCCGCCGGGGCAAGCCGCTTGACCCGATCTCGGGCGACCTGCCCGCCGGCTGGCCCCTTCCGGCGGACCAGCGGGCTGGGTTCCGGCGGGCCGTCCAGCAGCGCGAGGCGGAGTGGGCCGAGGCGCCCCTCCTGGAATCGGCCGGGGCGGTCGCGTCCGCGGACGCCACGAAGCCGCCTGCATTCTAAGAGGGCCTGATGCTGATCCCGTACGAAGGAAGGCTGCCCAAGGTGCATCCGACTGCCTGGCTCGCCGAGACGGCTGTTCTCATCGGCGACGTCGAGGTCGGGGAGGAGTCCAGCGTCTGGTACGGATGCATCCTGCGGGGCGACGTCATGCACATCCGGGTCGGCAAGCAAGTGAACATCCAGGATGGCTCCATCCTGCATGTGGAAAGGGGCAAATATCCCTGCATCCTGGGGGATGCCGTGTCGGTGGGCCATTTGGCCATCGTCCACGGCTGCGAAGTCGGGGACGGCGCCCTCATCGCCATGGGCGCCATCGTCCTCAACAACGTTAAGGTGGGTGCGGGCGCAGTGGTGGGCGCGGGCTCGGTGGTGCCCGAGGGAAAGGTCATCCCCCCCGGGACCCTCTGGATGGGGACCCCAGCCAAGTACGTGCGCGACCTCCGCGAGGACGAGCGCGAGCGCTTCCGGATGACGGCTGTGCACTACAGCGAGCTGAAGGACAGCTACCGGCGGGCATAGCTTCGGCCCCATTTCTAGGCGCCTCTCCCATGAAACCGTCTTCTCACCCTTCCGGGCGGCCCCTGGCCGCCGTCGTCGATCTGGGCACGAATGCCGCGCGGCTCGCCATGGCCTCCCTGGGGTCTTCCGGGGAATTAATCTCCCAGGGCCGCTGGCGCGAGCTGATCCGCCTGGGAGAGGGCCTGGCGCGGACGGGGGTTCTTTCCCCGGCCGCGATGGACCGGGGGGTCGCCACCCTGAGGCGTTTTGCGGCTCTCATCGCGGAGCGCCGGGTGGACGCCCTGGACGCCGTGGCGACGAGCGCCCTGCGCGAGGCGGCGAACGGGGGGGAGTTCCTCGCGCGGGCCGGGGAGGCGGGGGTCCCCCTGCGAGTGATTTCCGCTGGCGAGGAGGCCCGCCTGGCCCTGGCGGGGGTATGGACCAGCCTCGCGCCCGCGCCGCCGAGGGCGGCGGTCTTCGACATCGGCGGGGGCAGCCTCGAGATCATCCTCGCGGAGGAGGGGAGGCCGGTGGAGGCCGCCAGCGTCCGGGCGGGGGTGGTGTATCTCACCGAGCGGCACCTGACGGCGATGCCGACCCCTCCGGAGCAGGTGGAAGCGTGCGCGGGGGCGGTGCGCGAAATGCTGGCTGGCCTCCCGTTTCCGCCTCCGGGGGAGGCGGCCCTTCCCTTGCTCGGCTGCGGGGGGGTGGTCGCCCTGGCCGGTTTCATGGGCAAGGAGGGGGGGGAGAGGATCAACGGCCGGATGCTGGGCCTGGGCGAGCTGGAGGGTTGGATTTCCCGGTTCGCCCGCCTCGACTTCGCCGGCCGGCGGGCCTTGCCCGGGTTCGAGCCGGGGCGGGAGGACGTGGCGCTGGCGGGCTTGATCGTGGCCAGGGAGGTCCTCCGGTGGTCATCTCGGGAGGTTTTTCGGGTATCGACCGGAGGGGTGCGCGAGGGGCGGCTGCGGGAACTCCTGCTGGGGTACAAATAAAGGTCTGAAATTACAAAAGTTAACGAAACATCAGCCCCCACCCCTGCCGGGCGGGTCATTTGACAGACGGGGGCCGCCCTTTTATAGTCCCGGTTCTTCGGGGAGTCGAGGTTCCCCGGTCAGGATTTTAAAGGCTGCCCGGGAGGGAACGCCATGGAGGGAAGCCTCCGGATTTCCCTTTCCCGCGTCCCGGATGAAGGCCTCGATCTCGATATTGAGATTGAGACAGCGGATTTGGAACTGGAAGAAGGCGCCTGGCCCCCCCTGCGGGATGTGAGACTGGCGGGGCGGCTGGAGCGAACGGGACCCTCCGAGGCGGTTTTCAGGGGCGAGGCCCGGGGGACTTTCCGGCTGCAGTGCAGCCTGGGCCTGGCGGATTTCGATTTTCCCGTCTGCGAGGCCGTCGTGGTGTATTTCATGCCCCGGCCGCCGGAAGCCGGAGCGGAGGCAGAGGAAGACATCGAGCTGGGGGAGAGCGACCTCGAGGTGGCCTACCTCGACGGCGAAATCCTCGATCTCGGGCTTCCCCTCCGCGACCAATTGGGCCTGGCCATCCCGTTGCAGCCCAAGTGCCCGGAAAAGTGCCTGGGCGAAGACCCCGAGATGTGCCGGCGCCTGGAGGCGGGCGAAGGCGTCGGAGGGGGGCAGGAGGCCGACCCGCGCTGGTCGGCCCTTCGAGGCTGGCGGAAATAGGGAGCGGAAAAAATCCGGGGGTCCCCGGTTCCGGAATTCACTCCACCGCGTGAACTGCCAGGAGGTGTTGTTCCATGGGTTTGCCCAAGCGCCGTCATTCACAGACCCGGGGCCGCAAGCGGAGGACGCACTACAAGGCGTCCACCCCGCCCCAGGCCGTGTGCCCCAACTGCGGCTCGGCCGTGCTTCCGCACCGCGTGTGCACGAACTGCGGCCACTACAAGGGCCGCAAGGTGATGGAAGTCACGGAGCCATAGACGAGAACCCGGATGAAAATCGCCGTTGACGCCATGGGAGGGGATTATGCCCCCGCCGCCGCCGTGGAAGGGGCGGTCCTCGCGTGGCGCGAGTTCGGGATCGAGACCATTCTCGTCGGCGCTCCCGCCCGCATCGAGACGGAACTCGCCCGGCTCGATGCGCGCGGCCTCCCCCTGGAGGTGAGGGAGGCCACTCAGACCATCGAGATGGGGGAGTCGCCCTCCCGCGCGCTGAAGGGCAAGCCCGATTCCTCCATCCGCGTCGCCATCCGGCTCGTGAAGGGCGGCGAGGCCTCGGCCGTCTTCTCGGCGGGCGATACCGGCGCCGCCTTCGCGTCGGCCCTCTACGAGCTGCAGCGGCTGAAAGGCGTCATCCGCCCCGCCATCGCCGCCCTCATCCCGACACTCAAGGGTTTCTCAGTCATGCTCGACGTGGGGGCCAACCTCAATCCCAAGCCGCAGCAGCTTTTCCAATACGGGCTCATGGGGGCCGTCTACACGGAAGCGGTGCTGGGCAAGGACCGCCCCACCGTCGGGCTGCTGAACGTCGGCGGCGAGGACACCAAGGGAACCGAGGCCCTCAAGGAAGCCCACCAGCTCTTCAACCTCAGCGATCTCAACTTCGTGGGCAACGTCGAGGGGAACACGATCTTCCAGGGCATACCGGACGTGATCGTTTGCGACGGCTTCTCGGGGAACGTGGCCCTGAAGGTGAGCGAGAGCCTGAGCGAGATGTTCACCTCGCTTCTCCGGGACGAGGTCGAGCACTCCTTCCGCAGCAAGATCGGCTACATGTTCCTCCAGAACGGCATCAAGTCCATGCGCAAGCGGACGGACTATTCCGAGTACGGCGCGGCGCCTCTGCTGGGCGTGGGCGGGCTGTGCACCATCGGGCATGGGCGGAGCAACCCCAAGGCCGTGAAGAATGCCATCCGGACCACCGCGGAGATCGTGAAGCGCGATCTCAACACCAAGATTCAGGCCGAGATTGACAAGCACCTCGCCGTCCAGCGCAGCGGGGAGGTCGGCTGGCGGCTGTGGAACCAGATTCGGACGGGGCTTTTCCACGGCTCCGCTCAAGAATCAGCGGGCAAGGAGAGAGAGGAACTGTAGGCCAACCCGGCCTGCGCTCGTTCCGTTCCGCCCACCCGCCCACTCTGGAAGGGGCCCATGAAGCGCTCAGCCATCCTCGGGACGGGGTCCTATGTCCCGGACAAGATTCTGACGAACGCGGACCTCGAGAAGATGGTCGACACGAGCGACCAGTGGATCCGCGAGCGCACCGGCATCCGCGAGCGGCGTGTGGCCGGCCCCGAGATCGCCGCCTCCGACCTGGGCATCCGGGCGGCCAACAGCGCCCTCGAGGCGGCGGGGATGGATTCCAAGGATCTCGACCTCATCATCTTCACCACCCTGACGCCGGACACCATGTGCCCCGCCGCCGCCTGCTGGCTCCAGGCCGGCATCGGCGCCCACAAGGCCGCCGCCTTCGATCTGAACGCGGCCTGCTCGGGTTTCATCTACGGGCTCCAGACCGCCGACGCCTACATCCGCTCCGGCCTGATGCGGAACGTCCTGCTGGTCTCGGTGGACATCATGACCCGCGTCATCGACTGGTCCGACCGGGGCACCTGTGTCCTCTGGGGTGACGGCGCGGGCGCCGTCGTCATAAGCGCCGCGAACGACGGCCGCAAGGGCGTCATCGACTCCCTCATCCGCAGCGACGGGCGGGAGGCCGAGCTCATCTTCATCGCGGGCAGCGGCTCCCGCCTCTCGCCCATCACGCCCCAGGCCGTCCAGAACCACGAGCACACGCTCAAGATGAAGGGGCAGGAAACCTTCAAGACCGCCGTCCGCTGCTTCATCGACGTGTGCGTGGAGACCCTGGAGCGCAACGGCATGAAGCTCTCGGACGTCGACGTCTTCATCCCGCACCAGGCGAACCTGCGCATCATCGAGGCGGTGGCGAAGCGCCTCCAGCTTTCGATGGACCGCATCATCGTCACCGTCGACAAGTATGGTAATATGTCCTCCGCCACCATCCCGGTCGCCTTGGACGAATGGGTGCGGGAAGGGAAAATCCGCCGCGGCGATCACGTGCTGATGGCCGCTTTCGGCGGAGGGCTCACTTGGGGAGCGTCGCTGGTCGAATGGTAGGCCCAGCCGTTCCCATCGATGCCTTGAACCGCCCGGCGATTCCCTCCTTTCCCTCCGGAGAGCGGCCCCGCGCCTGACGCGCGGGAGCGACCACTTCCATGACCGACGTCAAGAAGCGCATCGCGTTCCTCTTCCCCGGCCAGGGCTCCCAGTACGTGGGCATGGGCAGGGACTTTCACGAGCGGTTCCCGCTGGCCTGCCGCATCTACGAGATGGCGTCCGAGATCCTGGGCTGGGACGTGGCCAAGCTGAGCTTCGAGGGGCCGATGGAGAGGCTCACCGAAACCCGCCACACCCAGCCGGCCATCCTGGTCCACAGCTACATCGCGTTCCGCCTGCTGGAGGAGAGGGGCGTGCGGCCCTCCATGACGCTGGGGCACAGCCTCGGCGAGTACTCCGCCCTGGTCGCCGCCGGCGCGGCCGATTTCGAGACGGCGCTCCGGCTGGTGCAGGCGCGGGGGCGCTTCATGCACGAGGCCGTCCCCGCCGGCGGTGGTGCCATGGCGGCGCTCCTGGGGGCGGAGCGCGAGGTGGCCGAGGCCGTCTGCCGGGAGGCCGAGGGCGTGGTCGAGGTGGCCAACTACAACGGTGCGGGGCAGTACGTCCTCTCCGGCGAGCGCAAGGCCGTGGAGGCCGCCGCCGCACTGGCCGAGCTGCGGGGCGCGCGCAAGGCGGTGATGCTCCCGGTGGGGGCGCCCTTCCACAGTTCCCTGCTCACCGAGGCCGCCGCCCGCATGAGCGAGATACTCGACGGCACGGACTTCCGGCCCCTCTCCGTCCCGGTCTACGCCAACGTCACGGGCCGGCCGATCCGCGACGCCGCGGAGGCCAAGGATCTGCTCAAGCGGCAGGTGCGCTCCTCCGTGCGGTGGGAGGACGCGATGGTATCGGCGGGGGAGGCCAAGCCGGACGCCGTGGTCGAGGTGGGCCCCGGCAAAGTGCTGTCCGGCCTGAGCCGCCGGATTTTGCGCGAGATACCCGTCTGGAACGTCGAGGACGGCGAAAGCCTGGAAAAAACAGTCGCGGGAATCGCTCAACTCGCTTGAAGGCCGGGGCTGTTATAATATAAAAAATGCCCCTTGAGAGAGCCCTGTCGCTCTTCCGGGACTGGCCCGGAGCCGCGCGGGGGCTGGCGGCGGGCAGACGGCGTGCCTGGGGCTTGGCTGTTAGCCGCGCCGGAGGGCACACCGCATGCCGCTGGGTTCCGGCTACCCCCTTCATGCGGGGCGGGCACAGGCGGCACGGACAAAGACGGGAGGGTGGATCGTGACGGAAGGCACGGAGAACATCGCCGCTCAGGTGAAGGAGATCGTAGCGGAGCAGTTGAGCGTGGACGCCGAGAAGGTGGTCCCCGAGGCCTCCTTCATCAACGACCTCGGCGCCGACTCGCTCGACACGGTGGAACTCGTGATGGCCTTCGAGGAGAAGTTCGGCCTCGAGATCCCGGACGAGGACGCCGAGAAGATTTCTACCGTGCAGGATGCCGTCAACTACATCGCCAGCCGCAAGCCGGCAGGGGCGCATTAGCCTGGGCGAGGGGCTCCGCCGCCCGCGCCGGGGAGAAAGCCTAGCGTGCAAAAGCTTCCTCGCAACGAGATACGGGTCGTGGTCACGGGCCTCGGCCTGGTCACCCCCTTGGGGGTCGGCGTCACCGAGAACTGGAAGGCGTTGATGGAGGGCAGGTCGGGCGTCGGCCCCGTCACCCGGTTCAACCCGGAGCGCCTTCCCACGCAGATCGGGGCCGAGGTCAAGGGCTTCTGCCCCGAGAACTACATCGACAAGAAAGAGATCAAGAAGATGGATCTCTTCATCCAGTACGTCCTCGCGGCCACCCAGATGGCCTTCGACGACGCCCTCCTCAAGGCCCCGGACAAGGAAGAGGCCCCGCGCTACGGCGCCATCATCGGCGTAGGCCTCGGCGGCCTTCCGGCCATCGAGACCCACATGAGCATCCTCGAGGCGAAGGGCCCCCGCCGGCTGAGCCCCTTCTTCATCCCGATGCTGCTGGCCAACCTGGCGGCCGGCAACGTCTCCATGCGCTGGAATCTCAAGGGCCCGAACAGCTGCACTGTCACCGCCTGCGCCTCGGGAAACCACGCCATCGGCGACGGCATGAAGTGCATCCAGCGCGGCATCGCCGACGTCATGGTGACCGGGGGCGGCGAGTCGTGCCTCACCGAGCTCGCCATGGCCGGCTTCTGCGCCATGCGGGCACTGAGCACCCGCAACGGCGATCCCCAGCACGCCAGCCGGCCCTTCGACGCCGAGCGGGACGGCTTCGTGATGGGCGAGGGCAGCGGCGTCCTCATCCTGGAGAACCTGGAGCATGCCAAGGCGCGCAACGCCCCCATCTACGCCGAGCTGACCGGCTACGGGCTCACCGCCGACGCCTACCACATCACCTCCCCCGACCCCGACGGCGACGGCGCGGCCCGCTGCATGGAGATGGCCATGCAGGACGCCGGCGTCTCCATCGACGAGGTGGACTACATCAACGCCCATGGCACATCGACCGAGCTGAACGACAAGCTCGAAACCACGGCCATCAAGCGCGTCTTCGGCGAGCAGGCCTACAAGCTCGCCGTCAGCTCCACCAAGTCCATGACGGGGCACCTCCTGGGCGCCGCCGGCGGCGTGGAGTCCGTTTTCACCGTGCTGGCGCTCAAGAACCAGTGCATCCCCCCGACCATGAACTACGAGAAGCCCGACCCCGACTGCGACCTCGACTACGTCCCCAACCGCCCGAGGAGCGCCGGCCTCCGCTGCGCGCTCACCAACTCTTTCGGCTTCGGCGGGACGAATGCCACCTTGCTCTTCAGGCGGCATGAGGCCGATGCCGCCTAGGGAGAATCCGGTGGCGGCGGACATCCTTCCCGCTCCCGGGGGAGCCGGCGCCCCGAAGAAGGGCCGCCGGGCGAAGGCCCCGGCCCCCGAGCTTCCGATCGCCGAGATTGAAGGGCGCATCGGGCACCGCTTCGCCGACCCCAGCCTCCTCGTCCAGGCCCTCACCCACCGTTCCTTCTCCCAGGAGAGCATCCCCCCGGGCCCGGACAACCAGCGCCTGGAGTTCCTGGGCGACGCCGTCCTCCAGCTCATCGTGACCGAGCGCCTCTGGCGCGGCCACGGCGAGGCCGACGAGGGCGACCTCACGCGGATGCGCTCCGAGCGCGTGAGCGGCCAGGCCCTGGCCCGCGCCGCGCGCCGGCTGGGCATCGCGGACTACCTGCGCCTGGGGCGGGGGGAGGAGAAGACGGGCGGACGCGGCAAGGCTTCCATCATGGCCGACGCCTTCGAAGCCCTGGTGGGGGCCCTCTACCTGGACGCCGGCTATCCGGCCTGCGTACGCTGGGTGGAAGACCGGCTCTGGGAGGCCTCCCCGGAGGAGGCGAACGGGGACGGCCTCGACTACAAGAGCCAGCTCCAGGAGGCCCTCCAGCGGCACAGCCGCCGGCTGCCCCTCTACACCGTCATCCGCGAGAGCGGCCCCGAGCACCTGAAGGTCTTCGAGGTCGAGGTGCGGCACGACGGCCGCGTCCTCGGCCAGGGCACTGGGACGACGAAAAAGGCCGCCGAGCAGGCCGCCGCGCGGGAGTCGCTGCGCGCCCTGGAAGGCGGCTCCGGCGATCCCGCCTGAGGCGCTTTCCGCTTTACATCCCCCGGGCCCTCTGCTAACGTAAAACTTCCTTCCGCCCCGCCCTTTCGCGCGATGCGTCATGCGCCCGCCGAGGAAACGGCATTGCGGTTCAAACGCCTGGAAATGCAGGGCTTCAAGTCCTTCGTGGACCGGACCGTCATCGAGCTGGGCGACGGCATCACGGCCATCGTGGGGCCCAACGGCTGCGGCAAGAGCAACGTCTGCGACGCCGTCCGCTGGGTGCTGGGCGAGCAGGCCCCCAAGGCCCTCCGCGCCAAGAGGATGGAGGACCTCGTCTTCAACGGCAGCGCCGAGCGCAAGCCGCTCGGCATGGCCGAGGTCACCCTCACCCTCACCGACCTGAAGGGCACGGTCACCTCCCCCCTCTACAAGGACTACGAGGAGGTGGCCGTCACCCGCCGGCTCTACCGCTCGGGCGAGAGCGAGTACCTCATCAACCGAAACCCCTGCCGGCTGAAGGACATCGTCGACCTCTTCCTCGACACCGGCGTCTCGCTCGACACCTTCTCCATCGTCGAGCAGGGCCGCATCGAGGGGCTGGTCAACGCCCGTCCCCAGGACCGGCGCCTCCTCATCGAGGAAGCGGCAGGGATCATGAAATACAAGAGCCGGCGCAACGAGGCGCTCCGCAAGCTGGAGCTCGCCCAGGCGAACCTCCTCCGGGTGGCCGACGTCCTCCGCGAGAAGGAGGGCCGGCTGCGCTCCCTGCGGCGCCAGGCGCGGAAGGCGGCCTTCTTCAAGGAGTATCAGAGCGAGATCAAGGCCCTCGACCTGCGCATCGAGGCGCTGGACCTCCTCCGCCTCGAGGACGAGCTCAGGCCCGCCGAGGCGGAGTACGAGCGGCTGAAGGAGCGCGAGGAGGGGCACCTGGCCGCCCTCGCCTCCCGCGAGGCCGAGCGCGAGACCGTACGCGCCCAGGTGGCCGAGCGCTCGGAGTCCCTGGCCGAAACGCGCCGCCGCGCCGTCGAGGTGGAGGGCTACATCCAGCGGCTCGAGAACAGCCTGGAGATGCTCCAGGGGCGGCTCGTCGAGCTGGACGCCGAGGACGCCCGCCGCGCCGAGGAGGCCGAGGCGCTGGCCCGCGAGGCGGCGCGGCTCGGGGAGGAGCGCGGGCGGCTGGCCGAGCGGGAAACCGCCTTCGCCGGGGAGGCCGCGGCCGCCCAGCGCGCCTTCGACCTGCGCTCGGCCGAGCTCTCCGCGGTGCGGGCGGAGCTGGCCGATCTGGAGGCCGCCCTGGCCGAGGCCCGGCGCGTCCAGGAGCGGGAGTCGGAGGCTTTTGGCGACGCCCGGCAGCGCACGGCCCTGGCCGAGTCCCGCCTCGAGGCCATCGCCCAGTCCACCGAGCGCCTCGGGCGCGAGGCGGAGGAGGCGGGGCGGGCCCTCGATGAGGCGCGGGCCGATCTCGAGGCCGCCGCGCGGCGGCTCGAGGAGATCGCGGGCGAGAGCGCCCGGCTGCGCGAGGAGTCGGACCGCGCGGCCCGGGAGCAGGCGCGCGTCGAGGCCGGCCTCCGGGCCGAGGAGGCGGCGCTCGCCGCCGCCCGCGAGGCCGTGGTCGAGGCGCGCTCCTCCCAGCGCGCCATCGAGGAGCTCCGCGCGGCCTCCCCCGAGCGCGCGGGGGCCGGCGCCTTCCGCGCGTGCGGCGCCCAGGCGCTCGCCGCCCTGGCGGACGTCCTGAGCGTCGATCCCGCGCACGAGAAAGCCATCGAGGCGGCGCTCGGGGAGCGCCTCCTGGGCGTGGTGGTGCCGGACGCGGAGTCCGCCGCCGCCGCCATCCGGGCGCTCGCCCGGGCGGGCGCCGGCCGGGGCATCGCGCTTCCCCTCGGGGCCCGGCAGGCCCACGCGGGGCCGCTCCCGGCGGTGGAAGGCGTCCTGGGGAGCGCCGCCTCGCTCATTCGGTGCGCCCAGGAATACCGTCCCCTCGTGGAGAGCCTTCTCTTCGGGGTGGCGGTCGCGCGCGATTTGGATGCGGCGCTCGCCGCCTGGCGCTCCAGCCCCTTCGGGACGACCTGGGTGACGCTCGGGGGCGAGGTGCTGCTGCCCTCGGGCGCGGTGGAGGGCGGCGCCCCCGTCCCCGCCGCGGCGGGCGTCCTGGAGCAGTCCCGGCGACTGGAGGCGCTTCGGCTCCAGGCCGGGGAGGGCGAGGCCCGGGTGGCCGCCCTGGAGGGGGCCTGTGCCCGCCTGCGCGAGGAGCTCGCCCGGGCGGAGGAGGAGGCCGTCCGGCTCGCCCGCATGGCGCGGGAGGCCGATCTCGCCCGGGTCGGGGCCGAGGGGGTGAAGCGCTCCTGCCAGGAGAAGTGGGAGGCCGTCCGGGAGCGCCACGAGGCCCTCCTGCGCGAGCGGGAGCGGATGCGCGAGGAGCGCGAGCGCCTCGATCGGGAGCGCGCGGAGGCCGGGGAGGAAGGGGCCCGCGCCGAGCACTCCTCCCGGGAGGCCGAGGCGCGCTCGCAGGCCGCGGAGGAGGAGCTGCGGCGGGTGGGCGCCCGGGCGGCGGAGCTCGAGGCCGAGGCGGCCGACCGCCGGGTGGCCCTGACCGAGGCGCTGGGGAAGGCGTCGGGCGCGCGGGCCGAGCTCCAGCGGCTCGAGGACAGCCTGGGCCAGAACGCGGCCCGGCAGGCCCGGCGCGAGGAGGAGAAGCAGGACTCGCTGCGCAAGCGGGAGCGGGTGGAGGCGGGGATGGCCCAGAGCCGCGAGGAGCTGGCCCGCCGCGTGGAGGAGCGGGCCTCCGCCGAGGCCGAGCAGCGGGAGCGGGTCCGGGCGCTCGAGGAGACCCAGGCCCGGGACGAGGAGCTGGGGAACCTCCTCCGGCAGATGCGGGCCGAGGCGGCCGATCTGCAGGCGCGCATCTCGGAGGCCGCCGAGCGGCGCACGACGCTGCGCGTCCAGCGGGAGTCCCTCATCGCCTCGGCGCGCGAAACCCATCAGGTGGACCTCCCCGAGGCCGCCGAGCGGGAACGGGGCGAGCTGCCCCTCTACCAGGAGCACTTCAACCGGCTGGAAATGCTGCGCCAGCGGCTCGAACGCATGGGCGAGGTGAACCCCCTCGCGGCCAGGGAGTTCGACGATATCAACCACGAGTACTCCTTCCTCAAGGAGCAGCAGGAGGACCTGGAGCGCTCCATCGCGGACCTGCACGCCACGATCGAGCGCCTGAACCGCACCACCCGGACACGCTTCCTGGAGGCCCTGGAGCAGGTGCAGAAGGCCTTCGTGGACATCTTCGGCCGGCTCTTCCAGGGCGGAGAGGCGCGGATGTTCCTGCTCGACCCCTCCGACCCGCTCGAGTCGGGGGTGGACATCGAGGTGCGGCCCCCGGGCAAGCGCCCGGCGAACATCATGCTCCTCTCGGCGGGGGAGAAGGCGCTGACGGCGCTGGCGCTGCTGTTCTCCGTCTTCTCGGTGCGGCCGAGCCCCTTCTGCCTCCTGGACGAGGTGGACGCCACGCTCGACGACCAGAACGTGGGCCGCTTCCGCGACGTGATCGCCGAGTTGGAGGCCAAGAGCCAGTTCATCGTCATCACCCACAACAAGCGCACCATGTCCTTCGCCTCCCAGCTCTACGGGGTCACCCAGCGCGAGAAAGGGGTGTCGGAGGTCGTCTCGGTGCGCCTGAACCGGAAGGAAGACGGGACGAACGGGGCCCCGGCCTCCGCGGCCGGGGAAGAGTTGCCGGCCCGGGGCGCCTGAGGCGCGCGGCGCCCCCTCCCGGACATCGGTTTTTCCCGTCCCCGGCGGCCATCCCGCCGGGGGCGGCGCTTTTTGGAGGTTCGCCCGTGGCATTCGGATTCTTCCAAAGGAAAAAAGAAGAAAAGAAGCCCCCCGCCGGGGGGGAGGCGCCGCCGGGCGAAGGAGCCGCTGAAGAGGCGCCCCCGGAGGCGGCCGCGCCCGAGGAGGCGGCACCCGCTCCTCCTCCCGCGCCGCCCCGGCGCGAGGGCTGGTTCGGCCGCCTGCGCTCGGGCCTGGCCAAGACGCGCGAGAGCTTCCTCGGGAGGGTCGGAGGCATCCTGCGGCGCCGGCCCCGCATCGACGCCGAGACCATCGAGGAGCTGGAGGAGGCCCTCTACGCGGCGGACCTGGGGCCCCTCACGGTGGAGCGGGTGCTCGATCGGCTGCGCCGGGGGGAGGGGGGCCGGGGCGAGCCCGCCGGGCGCCTGCGCGCCCTCCTCCGGGAGATGCTGGCCCACCCGGCCGTCCCGCCCCGGGCCGCGCCCGCGGCCCCCGCGAAGGGCGACCCCCGCGTCATCTTCCTGGTCGGGGTGAACGGGGCCGGGAAGACCACCACGGCGGGCAAGCTGGCCGCCCGCTACGCCGCCGAGGGCCGCCGGGTCATGCTGGCCGCCGCCGACACCTTCCGGGCCGCCGCGGGGGAGCAGATCGAGATCTGGGCGGGGCGGGCGGGCTGCGAGCTGATTCGCCTGCAAGAAGGCGCGGATCCCTCCGCCGTGGTCTTCGACGCCCTCCAGGCGGCCAAGGCGCGGGGGGCGGAGGTCCTGCTCGCCGACACGGCCGGCCGCCTCCACACCAAGAAGAACCTCATGGAGGAGCTCAAGAAGGTGCGCCGCGTGGCGGAGCGGCTGGTGCCGGGCGCCCCCCACGAGGTGCTGCTCGTCCTGGACGCCACGACCGGCCAGAACGCCCTGGCCCAGGTGCGGGAGTTCGGGGCGGCGCTGGGGGTGACGGGGCTCGTCCTCACCAAGCTCGACGGCACGGCCAGGGGCGGGGTGGTGGTCGGGGCCGCCCACGAGAGCGGTATCCCCGTCCGCTATATCGGGGTGGGGGAGGGGGTCGAGGACCTCCTCGATTTCGACCCGGACGCCTTCATCGCCGCCCTTTTCGGGGATGCCGAAGAGGCGTGATCCGGGGGTGGCCGGACCGCGCTCGGGCATCTTTTAGATGGGCTTTATCCCTCAATATCCCTTATTATCCGCGACACCCTCCCCGCCGGGCCGAATCATCGAAAAGGCGTTATTTCCCGTTACTAAGCGTTACTAGCCGTGACGTCCTCCTTTTCGCCCTGAGCGCCCCGCCCCCCTCCGGACGCGGTAAGACCAGGAGAAAAAAAGGGGGCTTTATCCCCTCTTTATCCGTTATTAAGCCTTACTAACCGTGACGGCCGTTTCCTCCTGAATAAATTCCCCTGGGATTCTTGCTTGCAGGGGCGGGTTTGAAACCCGCCCTCCAGATGGAGGCGGCCAACGCCTGTGGTCCTAATCCGCCAACTCCATCCGCGGTCGTCAATGACCGTACAGACAAAGACGGCGCGCCGCCCGCCACGGACAAGATAACGCCTCGCCGCCCGGGGCCGGTTACCGCAATTTCGCGCACGTTCATGCTGGACGGGAAAAATTGTCTGTAGGGGCGAATCTTGTATTCGCCCCTCCGGCGGGGGAATGCGGGGCGAACACGAGGTTCGCCCCTACAGGGGCTGGAGCCTTTCCCTTGCTACCCTCAGTTCTCCTGCAGGAAGCGGGGCAGCTCGCCCTTGGGGGGGCAGGCCTCGGTGGGCTCGGTGCCCTGGACGAAGGCCTCGGGGCGGGCCTTCCCCGGGCACCAGCGGGAGGGGAGGAGGCCCGTGCCGGCGTTGATCCGGATGAAATTGATGCCCGGCGGGGGCGGGGGGAGGGACTTGTCCAGCTCCCGCCCCTGGAGCCAGCCCTTCATCACGTCGATCCAGACGGGCAGGGCGGCCGTGGCCCCCGAGGCGCGGAAGCCCATATCCTTGTTGTCGTCCCGGCCCACCCATACGCCGACCACGATGTCGTTGACGAACCCGACGAACCAGGCGTCGCGGAACTCGTTGGTCGTCCCGGTTTTCCCGGCGGCGAAGGCGGGCAGGCCCCGCGCGGCGCGGCCCGTCCCCTCCAGCACCACCCCGCGCAGGAGGAGCTTCATCTGGTAGGCCGTCTCGGGACTGATGGCCTGGTGGACGACGGGCACGTTCTCCTCCAGCACCCGGTTGCTGCCGTCGGTCACCCGCTCGAGGTCGTAGGGGCGGGCGTAGAGGCCGCGCCGGGCGAACGGCACGAAGGCCGCCGTGAACTCGATGGGGGTCACCTCGAAGGTGCCCAGCCCGAGGGAGAGAAAGGGGTCCATCGGGGAGCGGATGCCGAGCCGCCGGGCGTAGTCGATCACGCGCTGGGGGCCAATCTGGTCCACGAGCTTGATGGTGGCCAGGTTCAGGGACTGCTCCAGCGCCGTGCGCAGGGTGACGGGGCCGTAGAAGCGGTCGGTGTAGTTGCGGGGCTTCCAGTCCTTGGGGGTGCCCGGCATCCGGCGGACGAAGGGGGCGTCCACGAGGATGTGCGCCGGGGTGTAGCCGTTCGCGAGGGCGGCCGCCATGATGATGGGCTTGAAGGAGGAGCCCGGCTGGCGGTGGGCCTGGACCGCCCGGTTGAACGGGTGCCGGCGGAAATTGGTGCCCCCCACCATGGCGCGGATGGCGCCGGTGGCGGGGTCGAGGGCGACGACGGCGCCCTGGATGCTCTCCTGCCACTCCAGATGGACGCGCTTCTGCTCCGCCTCCACGTTCACCACCCGGCCCAGCACCAGGTCCCCCTCGCGCAGGAAGGCCGGGTCCACCTCCTTCGGCAGGGGCATCACCGCCTCGTAGCCCCCGATGACGCCCCGGACGGCGCGGTCCTTCACCTCGGCGACGCGGAACTGGAAGCCGCTCCCCAGGCGCGGGGGCTTCTCCAGGGGCTTCGGGGGAAGGGGCGCGAAGCCGCGCTGCGCGTTCATCCGCTCCACGCCCTTCAGGAGGCTCTCGTGGGCGATGCGCTGCAGCTTGAGGTCCAGCGTGGTGTGGACCTGCAGCCCGCTCCGGTAGAGGGCGGGGCCGAAGCGGCGGTCGAGCCGCTGGCGGATGTTCTCGACGAAATAGGCGGACTCGGGGTGGACGTTCGAGACGGGCGGGGCGAGCCGCAGGGGCTCCTCGGCCGCGCTCCTCTCCTGCTCCCCGGTGATGTGCCCGAGCTCCTGCATCCGCCGCAGCACCAGGCGGCGCCGCTGGAGGGCGTTCTCCGGGTTAAGGCGCGGATTGAACCGCGCGGGCGCCTTGGGGAGGCCGGCGAGGGTGGCCGCCTCGGCCAGCGACAGCTCGCCGGCCTGCTTCCCGAAGTAGATGTGGGAGGCCGCCTCCACCCCGAAGGCGCCGCTGCCGAGGTAGATCTGGTTCAGGTAGAACTCGAGGATCTCGTCCTTGGTGAAGCGCCGCTCGATCTCCAGGGCCAGGAGGGCCTCGCGGACCTTGCGCGAGAGGGTGCGGTCGGGGGTGAGGAAGAGCACCTTCGCGAGCTGCTGGGTGATGGTGCTGGCCCCCTGGACGTAGCGGCGCTCCATCGCGTTCCGGACGATGGCGCGGAGGATGTCGCGGTAGCTGACGCCGGGGTGCTCGTAGAAGCGGTTGTCCTCGATGTCCAGGAAGGCCTGGCGGACCACGGGCGGAATGCGGGAGAGGGGGGTGGGGATCCGCTTCTCCTGGTACAGCTCGGCGATGAGCTGCCGGTCGCGCCCGTACACCTGGGTGATGGTGCTCGGGCGGTAGTCCCGGAGGTAGTCCAGCTCCGGAAAATCATAGAGATAGGAGAAACCCGCGCCGAGCGCCAGGCCGCCGGCCGCTGCCATGATGATCAACAGGAAAAGGAACCGGTTCCGGGCGAAGCGGGCTCTCAGCGGCACGGGAGGACCTCGGCGGGCCGGGGGAGGCATCGGCGGCTCGGCCTCCCCCCACGGCGCCATTATAGGACCCCCCCCGGGGGGCCGCAATGGGGGTTTTCCGGGGGCGGGGCGTTGACAAAATCCCCGCCCTTTGGGCCAATAAGGGCCAACTGAGGCCGGAAGTCCGCCGCTTGGAGGCCGGGTGTGCTAGATGGCGCGCGGGTCCTTGTGCTGAATCAGACGTATGAACCCATCCACATCTGCAACGCGCGCCGGGCCATCCGCATGGTGCTCCTGGGCAAGGCCGTCAGCATCGAGGACGACGGCCTCCTCGTCCGCAGCGAGTCGTTCCAGTTCCGGCTCCCCGCCGTCATCCGCCTGCTGCGCTTCGTCCACATCCCCCGCACGGGCGATATCCCCTTCAGCAAGAAGAACATCTGGCGGCGGGACAACTACACCTGCCAGTACTGCGGCTCCATGGACGCGGTGCTCACCGTGGACCACGTCATCCCCCGCTCGCGCGGCGGGCTGAGCTCCTGGGAGAACGTCCTGTGCTGCTGCCGCGCCTGCAACGCGCGCAAGGGCGACCGGCTCCCCCACGAGGCCGGGATGACCCCCCTGCGGCCCCCGCGCAAGCCGCGCTTCTTCCATCCCGAGGCTATGGGCCCCCGGCTGAACGACGCCGTCCGGCAGCACTGGAGCAAGTACCTCCGGCCGTTCGAGCCCTCGCGGTAAATAAAAAAAAGAAGCCGGAATATCCCGGATACGCCAAAGCGGAAACGCCCCGTTTTGCCCCCGTAGGGGCGAACTTTGTGTTCGCCCATCCTTGTTCGAATGGGGCGAATACGAGATTCGCCCCTACAAAAATCAGGCACCTGCCCCGGGACGGGGCCGGGCCAGGCATCGACTTTGAGCCCCCGCGTGGCACGCCGCGCGGGGCGAGGGGGCCTTCTCCCACGGATGGATGGCAGGGGATGACGCCCTCTCTCCAACAATGCCTTTCGCCCTTTCTCCTCTCTCCCCGATCCGCTAAACTGTCCTGTTGCCGCCTCGGCCTCCGCGGGGAGGCCCTTGCCACCGCAGGGATAATTCCGCATGGGCGCCTTTCAACTCGTTTCCGAATACGCCCCCACGGGAGACCAGCCCCAGGCCATCGAGGCCCTGGTGCGGGGCTACCGGGAGGGCCAGCGCCAGCAGGTGCTGCTGGGCGTCACCGGCTCGGGCAAGACCTTCACCATGGCGAACCTGATCGCCCACCTGGAGAAGCCCACCCTCGTCCTGGCCCACAACAAGACCTTGGCCGCCCAGCTCTATAACGAGTTCAAGGGGTTTTTCCCCCACAACGCGGTCGAGTACTTCGTGAGCTACTACGATTACTACCAGCCGGAGGCCTACGTCCCCACGACGGACACCTACATCGAGAAGGACGCCTCCATCAACGAGGAGCTCGACCGCCTGCGCCACTCCGCCACCCGCTCGGCTCTCACCCGGCGGGACGTGGTGGTGGTGGCCAGCGTGAGCGCCATCTACGGCCTGGGCTCCCCCTCGGACTACTTCGACCTCCACATCCAGCTCGAGCGGGGCATGGAGATGAACCGGGAGGAGCTCCTCACCCAGCTCGTGCGCATCCAGTACCGGCGGAGCGACACGGAGCTCAGGCGGGCCTCCTTCCGCGCCCGGGGGGACGTGGTGGAGATCCTCCCCGCGCACGAGGATGAGCAGGCCCTGCGCGTCGAGTTCTTCGGGAACGAGATCGACGCCATCGCCGAGATCGACCCGGTGCGGGGCGCCGTGCTGCGCAAGCTCGACGTGGCGGACATCTACCCGAACAGCCACTACATCACCCCCGAGGAGCGCCTGGGCCGGGCGGCGCAAAGCATCGAGAAGGAACTGTGGGCGCGGACGGCCGAGCTCCTCGCCGAGGGGAAGGAGGCCGAGTCGCGGCGCCTCCAGCAGCGCACCCTCCAGGACATGGAGATGCTGCGCGAGGTGGGCTACTGCCACGGGGTCGAGAACTACAGCCGGCACCTGGACGGCCGCCTCCCCGGCGAGCCCCCGGCCACGCTCTTCGCCTACTTCCCGCAGGACCACCTGGTCATCGTGGACGAGAGCCACCAGAGCGTGCCCCAGCTCCGGGGCATGTACCGGGGGGACCGCTCCCGCAAGGAGACCTTGGTGAACTACGGCTTCCGGCTCCCCTCGGCCCTGGACAACCGGCCCCTCAAGTTCGAGGAGTTCGAGGGCCAGCTCCGCGACGTGCTCTACGTCTCGGCCACCCCGGGCCCCTACGAGCTGGAGAAGAGCGAGGGGGTGGTGGCCGAGCAGATCCTCCGGCCCACCGGGCTGGTGGACCCTCCGGTCGAGGTGCGGCCCGTGAGCGGCCAGGTGGACGATCTCCTGGGCGAGGTGCGCCTGTGCGCGGCCAAGGGGGAGCGGGTGCTGGTGACCACCCTCACCAAGCGCTTCTCGGAGGACCTGACCGAGTACTACGAGGACCTGGGGGTGCGGGTGCGCTACCTCCACAGCGACATCGACGCGCTGGAGCGGGTGCGCATCATCCGCGACCTGCGCTCGGGGGCCTTCGACGTCCTCATCGGCATCAACCTCCTCCGGGAGGGGCTCGATCTCCCCGAGGTGGCGCTCGTGGCCATCTTCGACGCGGACAAGGAGGGCTTCCTGCGGTCGGAGACCTCTCTCATCCAGACGGCGGGGCGGGCGGCCCGGCACGTGAACGGGCGGGTGATCATGTACGCGGACCACATGACCGAGAGCATGCGCCGGGCCATCGGGGAGATGGAGCGGCGCCGCTCCATCCAGCTCGCCTACAACGAGGCGAACGGCATCGTGCCGCGCTCCATCCAGCGCCGGATGGACGGCCTCCTCGAAACCGTCTGGCTGCCGGACTACGTGGAGACGGCTGCCGTGGCCGAGGAGGAGTCGCCCTACGGCGAGGTTTCGGCCGAGGACGCTCCGGCCCTCGGCGCGCTGCGCGCGCAGATGAAGGAGGCCGCCCAGCGCCTCGAGTTCGAGCGCGCGGCGGAACTTCGGGACCGCATCCTCGCCATCGAGCGCCGCCAGCTGGGATTGAAGGTGTAGGGCAAGCCCGACCGTCCCGCCCGCCGGGGCGAACCTTGTGTTCGCCCCGCGCGGGCTCCGCCACCGGCGCGGATTGCATGTGTAGTGGCGTATGGCGATACGCTCCTACGGCCTCGCCGCCGGGTTCCGTAGGGGCGGCCCCCCGTGGCCGCCCCTACATGGGGCAGGCACGGGGGCCTGCCCCTACAGGCCCTGCAAGGGCGCCGGGGCATGGCGGAACCCGGGCCATGTCCACAAATAGCATGGGCGGATTCTCCTTCCTTCGGGGCCGTAGCCCCCTTCGGAGGGCGAAGGAACAAGGAAGCCCGGTTGTGATTGGTCACTGAGGTTAGGAGCGGATTGTGCAGGACCAGGCCGAAACCGTCCGGGGGGATCTCCAGGAGGCCGTGCGGCGCCTCCCCGATGGCCCCGGCATCTACATCTTCAAGGGGGCGGGGGGGGAGTTCCTCTACGTCGGCAAGGCCACCCGGCTCAGGAGCCGGGTGCGGAGCTACTTCGCCCGGCGGCTGGACCGCAGCCCCTGGATCGCGCGGATGGTGGAGGACATCGCCTCCATCGAGCACGTCACCACCTCGAACGAGGTGGAGGCGCTCATCCTCGAGAGCAACTACATCAAGCGGCACCGCCCCAAGCACAACGTGCTGCTGCGCGACGACAAGCACTTCCCCTACCTCAAGATGAGCACCCAGGAGGACTACCCCAGGCTCAGCGTCGTCCGCCGCCCGGCCGGGGACGGAGCGGACTACCTCGGGCCCTTCCCCTCGCCGGGGAACCTGCGCCGGACCATCCGCTTCCTCCAGAAGTCCTTCCACATCCGGGCCTGCACCGGGGGGATCGAGGACAAGACCTCCAAGCGCTGCATCTATTTCCAGATGGGCCAGTGCCTGGGGCCCTGCGACGGCCTCCAGGGCCAGGAGGAGTACCGGGCCGGGGTGGAGGACGCCCTGGACTTCCTCCGGGGGCGGAGCACGGAGGTGGTCGCGCGCCTCCGGGCCGGGATGGAGCGGGAGGCCGAGGCGCTGCGCTTCGAGGCGGCGGCCAAGATCCGGGACCGCATCCGCGACATCGAGGAGCTGACGGCCCAGCAGCGCCAGCGGGTGGCCTCCGCGCGCGAGGCCGACCAGGACATCCTGGGCCTCCACCGGGAGGGCGGCCGGGCCGTCTTCCGGATGTTCTTCGTGCGCGGGGGGCGCCTCCTGGGGGACCAGGTGTTCTCCCTCGCTGCCCCGGCCGAGCTGCCCGGCGGGGAGGTGGTCTCGAGCTTCATGAAGCAGTACTACGCTTCCCAGTCCTTCCTCCCGGCGGAGGTGCTGCTCCCGGCCGCCCCGCCGGACGCGGAGGTCATCGCCCGCTGGCTCGCCGGGCGCAAGGATCGTAAGGTGGAGGTGCTCACGCCCCGGAGGGGGGACAAGCGCCGCCTCGTCGAGATGGCCTGCGAGAACGCGGCCCAGTCGGCCGAGGGCGAGGCGGCCGCCGTCCTCAAGGAGCAGGCCGCCCTCGGCGCCGTCCAAAGGGCGCTGGGGCTCGAGGGCCCGCCCGCCCTCATCGAGGCGTTCGACATCTCGAACCTGCGCGGGAGCCACATCGTCGGGGCGAGCGTGGCCTTCCGCGACGGCAAGCCCCTTAAGGACAGCTACCGGCGCTACCGGGTGCGCTCGGTGGCCGGGTCGGCGGACGACTTCGCCTCCATGCGGGAGATCGTGCTCCGCCGCGTGGAGCGCCTGGTGAACGAAGGAGGCGAGATGCCCGGCCTCATTCTCATCGACGGCGGGAAGGGCCAGCTCTCGGCCGCCGCCGCCGCCCTGGAGGAGGCGGGTGCCGCCGACGTGGGGCTGGCCGCGATCTCGAAGGGCCGCACGGCCGACAACCCGACGGATCAGGACGTGTTCTACCTCCCGGGCCGCTCCGAACCCGTGCGGATGGAGGAGGGGAGCCCGGGCAAGCTTCTGCTCCAGCGCATCCGGGACGAGGTGCACCGCTTCGTCCTCACCTACCACCGCGCCCGCCGCTCCAGCGGCGAGCTGCGCAGCGGCCTCGACGACGTGCCGGGCCTCGGGCCCAAGCGCCGCCGCAACCTGCTGCGCGCCTTCGGGAGCCTGCGCGGGGTGCTCGACGCCGGCGACGCCCAGCTCCTCGCCGTCCCGGGCATCACGCCCGCCGTGGTGGCGGCCCTCCGGGAGAAGCTGGGGGGGGGCCCGGCCGCTGAGGAGGCCCCGTGACGGCTCGCGACGTCGCCTCCGCGGTCCTCTCGGGTTTGATGCTGGCGTCGCTCTTCCCGCCCTTCCGCTTCGACGCCCTGGCCTGGGTGGCCCTCGTGCCCCTACTCTGGTCCCTCCACGGGAAGCGCCCCCACGAGGCGGTGGCGCTGGGCTTCCTGACGGGGCTGGTGGCCTACGGGATCATCGTCTGGTGGGTGAAGCTCACGATGGTCCGCTACGGGGGCCTCCACCCGGCCCTCGCCTGGCTCATCACCCTGCTGCTGGTCGTTTACCTGGCGGCCTACGCCGCCGTCTTCGCCGGCGTCCTGGTCCGCGTCTGCCCCGGGGGGGAGCTGGGCATGTTCCTCCTCGCGCCGCCGCTGTGGGTGGGGCTGGAGCTCGCGAGGGCCCATCTTTTCTCGGGCTTCCCCTGGGCGCTCCTGGGCTACAGCCAGTACCAGGTGCTGCCCGTCATCCAGATCGCCGACCTGGGCGGAGTGTACGCCGTCTCGTTCTTCATCGTGCTCATCAACGCCGCCGTCTGGCACTTCTTCCGCAACCCCCACCGCGTCCCCTTCGCGGTGATCGGAGGAGCCGTGCTGGCCACGGTGCTGGTGCTGGGCTACGGCTACCTGCGCCTCTACGAGGTGCCGCGGGACTCCGGCGCCCCCTCCAAGCCGGTCGGGATCGTCCAGGGCAACACCGACCAGGCCGTCAAATGGTCCCCCGCCTGGCAGGAGGCCATCATGGCGGAGCTCAACCAGCTCACCTCCGCCGTGGCGCGGGACCTCCGGGCCAAGCCCAAGGGGGAGGCGCCCCCCCTCATCGTCTGGCCCGAGGCGGCCGCCCCCTTCATCTACGCCGACCAGCCCCGCTGGCGGGAGCGGATTCGGCGGACGGCCCGGGAGGCGGGGGCTTACCTCCTCTTCGGCTCCCTGGCGGTGGACCGGAGCGGCGAGCGGCCCCGCCTCCTGAACTCGGCCTATCTCATCGCCCCCGACGGCCGGGAGCTGGGCCGCTACGACAAGATGCAGCTCGTCCCCTTCGGGGAGTACGTGCCCCTCGCGCGCCTCCTCTTCTTCGTGCAGAAGCTCGTGCCGGTCATCGGCACCTTCGCGGCGGGGGAGGAGCCGGTGATCTTCAAGGCCAATTCGCCGGGGGAGCGCTTCGGCGCCCTCATCTGCTTCGAGGTGATCTTCCCGCACGTGGCGCGCCGGCTGCGGGAGGCGGAGTACCTCGTCAACATCACGAACGACGCCTGGTTCGGCCGCTCGGCGGCCTCCGAGCAGCATCTGTCGATGGTGGCCCTGCGGGCGGTGGAGCTTCGCGTGCCCATCGTGCGCGCGGCCAACACCGGCGTCAGCGCCTTCATCGACGCGCGGGGGCACATCCGGGAGAGGAGCCCCCTGTTCGCCCCCTGGCGCAAGTCCAGCCTCATCGCGCCGCGCAAGGGGCCCCCGCCCCTCTACGCGCGGACGGGCGACGTCTTCGCCTTCGCCTGCGCAGCCGTGGCGCTCGCCGCCGTCCTGGCGGTCACGGCCCGCGGCCGGCGGCGGGTGTGGTATCATTGAGCGGGTCCGCCCCGCCGGCCCCCCGGCCCCCCGGCCTGGAAAAAGACCGGGAAAAAAGAGAGGAAGGAATGGAAGAACTCATCCGAAAGAGCCAGAAGCTGTGCGACCGCCTCCAGGCCCTCCGGGGGCGTCTTTGACCTCGACCGCCTCGAGGCCGAGCGCGCCAGACTGGACAATCTCGCCGGGTCGGCCGGCTTCTGGAACGACGCCGAGGCCGCCCAGAACGCCCTGAGGCGCCGCTCCTCCCTGACGCGCACCATCGACGCCTGGAACGCCCTCCACAAGAAGGCGAAGGATCAGGCCGAGCTCCTCCAGCTCCTCCAGATGGAGGAGCAGCCCGACGGCGGCCTCGAGGCCGAGGTCGCCAAGGCGCTCGACGAGGCGGCCGCGGAGACCGAACGGCTCGAGTTCCGCCTCGTGATGGACTCCGAGGAGGACGCCAAGAACGCCATCGTCTCGGTGAACGCCGGGGCGGGGGGCGTCGAGAGCCAGGACTGGGCGGAGATGCTCCAGCGCATGTACATGCGCTGGGCCGAGAAGCGGGAGTTCGGGGCGCGGCTCATCTCCATCCTGGCGGGGGAGGAGGCGGGCATCAAGAACGCCACCTTCATCGTCGAGGGCGAGTACGCCTACGGCTACCTCCGCGCGGAGGTGGGGGTGCACCGCCTGGTCCGCATCTCGCCCTTCGACGCGAGCGCCCGGCGGCACACCTCGTTCGCCTCGGTGGACGTCACCCCCGAGGTGGACGACGACGTGGAGATCGAGATCAACGAGAGCGATCTCAGGGTGGACGTCTACCGCAGCTCCGGCGCGGGCGGCCAGCACGTGAACACCACGGACTCCGCCGTGCGCATCACCCACCTGCCGACGAACATCGTGGTCACGTGCCAGAACGAGCGGAGCCAGCACAAGAACCGCGCCACCGCCATGAAGCTCCTCCGCGCCCAGCTCCACGAGGCGGAGCGGCGCAAGCGCGAGGAAGAGAAGGAGGCGCAGCACGCGCTCAAGAAGACCATCGCCTTCGGCAGCCAGATACGCTCCTACGTCCTCCACCCCTACCAGATGGTGAAGGACCACCGGACGGACGTGGAAACCTCCAACGTGACCGCCGTCCTGGACGGCGGGATCGATCCGTTCATCGACGCCTACCTGCTCTCCCTCCTCGAGGCCAGGGCCGAGGCGCGGAAATAGCCGGAAAGGAACCGATGGCAGGCCCCTCACCCGACCAGGAGCCCAAGGACTCCTCCGCGGACCCCGCCGAGGAGAACGCCCTCGTCGCCCAGCGCCGGCGCAAGCTGGAAGCCCTCCGGGCGGCGGGGGAGAACCCCTTCCCCAACCGCTTCCGCACCACCCACCGCATCGGGGACATCGTCGAGGCCTACGGCCCGCTCGGCGAAGCGGCGCTCGCCCCGGCGAAGGAGGGGCGCTTCGCCGTCGCGGGCCGCCTCATGGGCAAGCGCCTGCAGGGGAAGGTCGTCTTCATGGACCTGCGCGACGGTTCGGGCCGCATCCAGCTCTTCCTCCGCCAGAACGACCTGGGCGAGGAGTCCTTCGCCCGCGCCAAGGAGCTGGACGTGGGAGACATCGTGGGAGCCGAGGGAGGCGTTTTCCGCACCAAGACGGGGGAGCTCTCCATCTGGGTGCGCGCCTTCTCGCTCCTCACGAAGAGCCTCAGGCCCCTGCCCGAGAAGTGGCACGGCCTCCAGAACGTCGAGACGCGCTACCGCCAGCGCTATGTGGACCTGATCGCCAACCCCGAGGTGGCGGATATCTTCCGCGCCCGCACCCGGCTCGTGCAGCTCATCCGCCGCTTCCTGGACGAGCGGGGCTTCCTCGAGGTGGAGACCCCGATGATGCAGCCCCTGGCCGGGGGGGCGGCGGCCCGGCCCTTCGAGACCTACCACAACACCCTGGACATGCCGCTCTACCTGCGGGTGGCGCCCGAGCTCTACCTCAAGCGCCTGGTGGTGGGGGGGCTGGACCGGGTGTACGAGATCAACCGCAACTTCCGGAACGAGGGCATCTCCACCCAGCACAACCCCGAGTTCACCATGCTCGAGTTCTACATGGCCTACGCCGACTACAACGACCTGATGGACCTGACGGAGGAGATGTTCGGCTTCCTGGCGGGGGAGCTCCTCCAGGGCGCGGCGGCCCGGTGGGGGGAGGAGGAGATTCCCCTGGCCCCGCCCTGGCCCCGGCTCAAGTGGCGCGACGCCATCGTGGAGGTGGGCGGAGCGCCGCGCGAGGCGCTCGCCGGGCGGGAGGCGGCCCTCGCCTTCGCCAAGCGCGCGGCCGGGCCCGGCCAGGCCGTGGACGAGGGCCTGAGCCACGTCAAGCTGCTGGAGCTCCTCTTCGAGGAGACGGTGGAGCCCAAGCTCCGGCGGCCCACCTTCATCTACGACTTCCCGCGGGAGCTCTCGCCGCTCGCCAAGAGCCGGGAGGACGACCCGGAGACGGTGGAGCGCTTCGAGCTGATCATCGCGGGGCGCGAGATCGCCAACGCCTACACCGAGCTGAACGACCCGGACGACCAGCGCGAGCGCTTCGAGCGGCAGGCCGCGGCCAAGGCGGCCGGGGACCTCGAGGCCCACCTGGTGGATCACGACTACCTGCGGGCGCTCGAGTACGGGCTCCCGCCAGCGGCGGGCGAGGGGATCGGCATCGACCGGCTCGCCATGCTGTTCACGAACTCGGCCTCCATCCGCGACGTCATCCTCTTCCCGCTCCTCCGCCGCCTCCAGGAGTAGCGCATGCCGTTCCGCACCGAGCTCTACATCGGCCTGCGCCACCTGATGTCGCGCCGCAGGCGGGGCTTCGTCTCCCTGACCACCTGGATCTCCATCCTGGGGATCGCCCTGGGGGTCGCCACGCTCATCGTGGTGATCGGGGTGATGTCCGGCTTCGAGCGCGAGCTGCGGGACCGCATCCTGGGGACGCAGAGCCACATCGTGGTGGTGGAGCCGGGCGGGCAGTCGATGGAGGCCTGGCGCGCCGTGCTGACCCAGGTGCGGGAGGCGCCCGGCGTGGAGGCGGCCAGCCCCTTCGTGCTCGGGCAGGCGCTCCTCTCCTCGCACGGGCGGGTGGTGGGGAGCCTGGTGCGCGGCATCGACCCCGCGCGCGAGTTCGAGGTGACGGACATCCGCGGCTACGTGAAGCCCGAGGCCATGCAGAGGCTCGCCAAGGAGAGCGGGGCCGGGGCGGGGGGCCGCGCGGGGAGCCCTCCCCAGGTGCTGCTGGGGGCCGAGCTGGCCGCGAACCTCCAGGTGGCGGCGGGGGACGAGGTGACCCTCGTCTCTCCCACGGGGGTGGTGACGCCGATGGGGGTGCTGCCGCGCTCCCGCACCTTCCGGGTGGCCGGGGTCTTCCGCAGCGGCTTCTACCAGTTCGACGCGGGGCTGGCCTTCGTCTCCTTGCGCGAGGCCCAGAACTTCTTCAGCCAGGGCACGGGCGTGACGGGAATCCACGCCCGCGTGCGCGACATCTTCGCGGCCGAGCGCATCGCCCGGCAGCTCCAGTCGAAGCTGTCTCCCCGCTACTGGGTGCGCTCCTGGCAGCAGATGAACCGCAACCTCTTCTCCGCCCTCAAGACCGAGAAGACCACGATGACCATCCTGCTCCTCCTGGTGATCGTGGTGGCGGCCTTCAACATCGTGGGCTCGCTCGTGATGGTGGTGATGGAGAAGGGGAGGGAGATCGCCATCCTGAAGTCGATGGGGGCGACGCGCGGGGGCATCCTCCGCATTTTTTTCTTGCAGGGAGCCTTTATCGGCATCGGAGGCGCGGCCCTAGGGACATCCGGGGGATTGGTCCTCGGGTGGAACCTGCATTACGTGGAGGATTTTCTGGAAAAAATTTTCGGCCTGGACATCCTCCCCCCCAGCATTTACCATATCGACAAGCTGCCCATTCACATGACCGCCCAGGACGTTTCCCTGACCGCCATCGCCGCCGTGCTCATCTGCCTGGCGGCCACGCTCTACCCGGCGTGGCGGGCCTCGCGCGTCGATCCGGTGGAAGTGCTCCGGTATGGCTGAGCGGGCGGGGGGAGAGCGGCCCGGCGCGGGTGAGGTCCTGGTTTCGGCCCGCGGGCTGGAGAAAATCTACCGTCTGGGCGGCGGCGAGGTGCACGCCCTGCGCGGGGTGGATCTGGATATCCGGACCGGCGAGATGGTGGCCCTGATGGGAGCTTCCGGGGTGGGGAAGAGTACCCTCCTGCATGTGCTGGGGGCGTTGGACCGCCCCACCTCCGGGGATGTGTTTTTGAATGGGGAGCGGTTATTTCAGAGGTCCGACACCGAATTGGCCCGGTTCCGGAATCGCTTCCTGGGATTCGTGTTTCAGTTTCATCACCTTCTGCCCGAGTTTTCTGCCCTGGAAAATGTTATGATACCAGGGCTGCTGGGGGGAGAGCCCCGGCCGGTGGTGGAGGGCAGAGCCCGGAAGCTGATCGAGCAGGTGGGGCTGGGCAAGCGGTGGAAGCACCGCCCGGCCGAGCTCTCCGGGGGCGAGCAGCAGAGAGTGGCCCTGGCCCGGGCCTTGTTGAACCGGCCGGCGCTGGTCCTGGCGGACGAGCCGACCGGCAACTTGGACTCCTCGACGGCGGAAGCGGTTTTCGGGCTTCTCCGGGAGTTTAATCAGATGAGCCGGCAGACGTTCCTGGTAGCCACGCACAACAACTCCCTCGCGGAGCGAATGGACCGCGTTGTGATCATGGCGGATGGAAAGATCGCTGCCGTGCGGTAATTGCCGCGTAAGGAGGTTCTGAATGTTCAAGCGATTTACCGAGCGCGCGCGAAAGGTCATCATCCTGGCGAGGGAAGAAGCGGAGCATTACCGCCACGAGTACCTGGGGACGGAGCACATCCTCCTCGGCGTGCTGAAGGACGGCGGCGGCATTGCGATCGCGGTCCTGCAGAAGCTCGGGGTCGACCCGAAGCAGCTGCGCCTGGAGCTGGAGCGCAACCTTCCGAAGAGCCTGAGCGGGCCCGTCGAGGGGGACATCCCCTTCACGCCCAAGGCGAAGAAGGTGCTCGAGTACGCGGTCGAAGAGGCCCGCCTCATGGGCCACAACTATATCGGCACCGAGCACCTGCTGCTGGGCATCGTCCGCGAGAAGGACGGCCTGGCCGCGAAGATCCTCGCGAGCTTCGGCATCAAGCTGCAGCAGACGCGCGAGCAGACCATCAACCTGCTGCGCGAGCCCGTGGCCACCCGCGCGAGAGAGAAGAGCAAGACTCCCGCCCTCGACGAGTTCGGGCGCGACCTCACCGAGCTGGCCGAGGAGAGCAAGCTCGATCCCGTCATCGGGCGCGAGAAGGAGATCGAGCGGGTGGTGCAGATCCTCGCCCGGCGGACGAAGAACAACCCCGTCCTCATCGGGGAGCCCGGCGTGGGCAAGACGGCCATCGTCGAAGGCCTGGCCCAGATGATCATCTCCAAGGAGGTCCCGCAGATCCTCTACAACAAGCGGGTCGTCCAGCTCGACCTCGGCGCCCTCGTCGCGGGCACCAAGTACCGCGGCCAGTTCGAGGCGCGCCTCAAGGCCATCATGAAGGAGATCACCCAGAGCCAGGACGTGATCATCTTCATCGACGAGCTCCACACCCTGGTCGGCGCGGGCGCGGCGGAGGGCTCCATCGACGCCTCCAACATGCTCAAGCCGGCCCTCAGCCGGGGCGAGATCCAGTGCATCGGCGCCACCACCCTGGACGAGTACCGGCGATACATCGAGAAGAACGGCGCCCTCGAGCGCCGCTTCCAGACGGTGATGGTCGACCCGCCCTCGATCGACGACGCCATCAGCATCCTCAAGGGGCTCAAGGACAAGTACGAGCGCCACCACAGGGCCCGCATCGTGGACGAGGCCATCGTGGCCGCGGTGCGCCTGTCCACGCAGTACGTGTCCGACCGCTTCCTGCCCGACAAGGCCATCGACGTCATCGACGAGGCGTGCAGCAAGGTGCGGCTGGAGAAGGAAACTTTCCCGCGGAACATCCGGGACCTCCAGCGCCAGATCGAGGAAACCGTGCGCCTCAAGAAGGACATGATCGAGAAGCAGGACTTCGAGCGCGCGGTCGAACTGCGTGACCAGGAGGAGCAGGACCGCGGCAAGCTCGACGAGATGAAGGCCGAGTGGGAGGCCGGGCAGACCGACGACGAGCCGAACGTGACGGAAGATGACGTGGCCTACGTCGTCAGCCGCATGACGGGCATCCCCCTCCAGCGCATCGAGGAGATCGAGAACGCCCGGCTCCTGCGGATGGAGGAGGAGCTCAACGCCCGCGTCGTGGGGCAGGAGGAGGCCACGCGGCTCCTCACCAAGGCCGTCCGGCGCGCGCGGGCCGGCCTCAAGAGCCCCCGCCGGCCCATCGGCAGCTTCCTCTTCCTCGGCCCAACGGGCGTGGGCAAGACGGAGATGGCGCGGGTGCTCGCCGAGTTCATGTTCGGCGACTCGAGCTCCCTCATCCGGATCGACATGAGCGAATACATGGAGCGCTTCAACGTCTCGCGGCTCACCGGCGCCCCTCCGGGCTACGTGGGCTACGAGGAGGGCGGCCAGCTCACGGAGCGCGTGCGCCGGAAGCCCTACTCCGTCGTGCTCCTGGACGAGATCGAGAAGGCGCACCCGGACGTCTACCACATCCTGCTCCAGGTGATGGACGACGGCCTGCTGACCGACAGCTACGGGCGCCACGTGGACTTCAAGAACACCATCGTCATCATGACCTCGAACCTGGCCGCCCGCTCGATCGAGAAGGGCTCCCCGCTGGGCTTCCAGATGGCGGACGAGAGCGGCAAGTTCGAGACCAAGATGAAGGACAGCATTCGCGACGAGTTGAAGCGGACGTTCAACCCGGAGTTCCTCAACCGGATCGACGAGGTGGTGATTTTCCGTCCGCTGTCGAGCGAGGACATCCAGAAGATCGTGGACATCGAGATCGGCAAGCTCAACAAGACCCTCGCGCAGAAGGGCCTCACCCTCGAGCTCGCGCCCGAGGCGCGGATTTGGCTGGCGAAGCAGGGCTACGACCCCACCTACGGGGCGCGGCCGCTGCGGCGCACCATCCAGCGCCACATCGAGGATGTCCTGAGCGAGGAGGTCCTCCACGGCAAGTTCCACGATGGCGGAGTCATCATCGTCAAGCTGGCCGGTGACGAGCTGGTGTTCGAGGCGAAGGAAGATTCCCAGGTTCTCAGCGTCCAGGACGCCTGAGCCATAGCGGAATAGCTGACCGCTCGCAGTCCCTCAGGGGGAGTTTTTGATGCGCCGTGCGGCGAGGGTGGTGGCTTGCGCCGTCACCGCCTTGGCTTTCACCCTCATCGCATCCGCCGCCTTCGCCCAGGCGCCTCCCCCCGCCATCACGTTGAAGTCCATCGAGGTGCAGGGCAACCGCCGGGTGGACCGCTCGACGGTGCTCTTCTACCTCAAGCTCGCCGAGGGGAAGGCCTACACGAACGTCGAGCTCGTGGAGCGCATCCGCGAGGACGTGCGGACGGTCTACGGGCTCGGCTTCTTCCGCGACGTGCGGGTGGACGTCGAGTCCTTCGAGGGCGGCCTGCGGGTCGTCTTCCATGTGGTGGAGAAGCCCACCGTCTCATCCATCGAGATCCAGGGCAACTTCAACGTCGAGAGCGACAAAATCCGCGAGCGGATCACGGTCAAGCCGCAGACCATCGTCAACGAGGCGACGGTCAAGGAGTCGGTCCGCAACCTCCACAAGCTCTACCAGGAGCAGGGCTACTACTTCGCCCGGGTCGAGGCGGTCCTGAAGGAGACGCCGCAGAACGCCGTGGCCCTCACCTTCCTCATCGACGAAGGCGAGAGCGTCCGCATCGAGACCATCGGCTTCCGGGGCAACGAGAGCGTCTCCCGAAGGGATGTCCTCTCCGTCATCGAGACGAGCGAGTGGGGCATCTTCTCCTTCCTCACCGGCTCCGGCATCTTCAGGGAGGACGAGCTCCAGAAGGATCTGGTGCGCATACGGGTCCTCTACGAGAGCCGCGGGTTCCTGAACGTTCAGGTCGGCCAGCCGCTCATCCGCGAGGACCGCGAGCGCGGCTGGATCAACATCACCATCCCCATCAGCGAAGGCTTCATCTACCGGGTGGGGCAGATCGAGCTGAGGGGAGGGGAGGATGTCGTCCCCCCCGAGGACCTCCGCGGCAAGATGGCCCTCTTCCCGGGAGAGGTATTCAACCGGACGCTCCTCCAGCGCGACATCCAGCGCATCACCGCCACCTTCGCGGAGCGCGGCTACGCCTTCGCCGACGTTCGCCCGGCGACCAAGATCAACGAGGAGAAGAAGACCGCCGACGTGGTCCTGGACATCAGCAAGGGCCAGCGGGTCTTCATCGGCCGGATCGATCTCAAGGGGAACACCCGGACCCGGGAGAACGTCATTCGCCGGGAGGTCCGCATCACCGAGGGCTCGCTCTACGACGCCACCGGCCTCGCCAAGACCCGGACCCGCCTGCAGCGCACGGGATACTTCGAGGAGATCAAGATCCAGGAGAAGCGCCGGCCGGGCAGCGACGAGATCCTCGATATCGAGATCGAGGTCAAGGAGAAGCCCACCGGCGTCGTGGCCCTCGGCATGGGCTACAACAGCCAGGAGGCCGGCCTCCTGACCGCCCAGATCCGCGAGGACAACCTCTTCGGGAAGGGCTGGGTGGCGAGCCTCTCCGGCCGGCTCTCCTCCGTCCGGAGGGACGTGGTCGCATCGTTCGTGGAGCCGGACTTCCGGGACCTGGGCTTCTCCCTCGGCGGAGACCTTTTCCTCGGCACCGAGGAGTTCGACACCTTCGACAGCCGCCGGGAGGGCGGCCGGGTGCGGGTGGGCAAGGAGCTCCAGGACTTCCTGCGCGTCTTCTTGACCTACGAGCTGGCCTCGTCGCGCCTCTCCAACGTGTCGGAGACCACGTCGCTCTTCATCCGCGAGCAGGCGGACGACGACATCATCGAGAGCATCCTGACGCCCTCGGTGGTGTACGACAGCCGCAACCAGCGCTTCTTCCCCAGCGATGGCACCTTTTTCTCGTTCGGGCCGTCGCTGTTCGGCACCTTCCTGGGCGGGAACGTGGACATGTACTTCCTGGAGATGGACTTCCGCCAGTACCACAGCATCGGCGACCGCGTCCGCATCCGCCTGCTCAAGGACTTGATCGCTTCCTACCGGCTGAACCTGCGCTACGAGGACGCGCTCAGCGGCGACGAGGTCCCCGCTTTCCGCCGTCTCTTCGTGACCGGGTCCCACCAGCTGCGGGGTTTCCGGGCCAGGGACATCGGCCCCCGCGACGAAAACGGCGAGGTCATCGGAGGCCTGGCCGCCGGGCTGCTGTCGCTGGAGCTGGCGCACCCCTTCATCGGCCCCACCCAGCTCGCCGCTTTCATCGACGTCGGCAACGTCTGGGAGACCAGCGATGCCTTCGACCTGAGCGACCTTCGCTACGGCGCCGGGTTCGGCCTGCGTTTCATCACGCCTATCGGTCCCATCCGAATCGATGTCGGCTTCAAGCTGGACAAGAAGTCGGGCGAGCGGCCGAGAGAGCTGCATTTTGGCGTCGGAGCCGCATTCTAGGCTGCGGTCCGCCGCCCTCCCTTGGAGGATGTCGCTGTGCAACAGGTATGTGTGGCAATCGCCGGGTGGCTGGTCTTCGGGGCGCTCCTGCTGGCGGGCGGCGCCACGGAAGCGGCGGCCGCCCGCATTGGAGTCGTGAACGTCCAGGGCGTGCTGTCGGGTTCCGTCGCCGGCAAGGAGGCCACCCAGGCCCTGGAGAAGGAGAAGGCCCGCCTGCAGGACGTCATCCGTGCCAAGAAGAACGAAGTCGACAAGCTCGCCAAGGAGGCGCAGACCCTGCAGATCGAGATCGAGCAGAAGGGCGCCATCTGGCGCGAGGAGGAGCGCAACCGGAAGACGGCGGACCTCCGCCGCCAGCAGCGGGATATTCTCCGCGAGCAGGACGAGCTGAAGCGCCTGGTGGAGGACAGCCAGCGCGATCTGGCGGAGCGCCAGCGCCAAGCCATCACCGGCATCATCAAGGAGTTGCGCGACGTCGTCCATCAGATCGGCCGCGACGACAAGTACGACCTGATCCTGGACAGCACGGCGAGCGGCGTTCTCTTCGCCACCCCGCCGAGCAACATCACCGACAAGGTCATCCAGGTGTACGACAGCAAAAAGAAGAAGTAGCCATGCGGCTTTCGGAGATCGCGAGGGCCCTCGGGGGCGAGGTGGTGGGAGACGGCGCCTTCGAGGTGCGCGACGTGGCCGAATACGCCGCCGCCGGCCCCGGCTCCCTCAGTTGCGCCGACTCCCTCGACAGGCTCAAATCCCCTACCTCCGCGGGCGCCCTGATCGTCCCGCCGGGCGCCGACCCGGGCCGGCCCGGCATCCGCTGCGCCCATCCCCGGCTCGCCTTCGCGCGCGCGGTGGAGTTCTTGCGCCCGGCGCCGCCGCGGCTAGACGGGGTGCATCCGGCCGCCGTCGTGGACCCCGGGGCCCGCCTCGGGCGGGGCGTGGGCGTCGGGGCCCAGGCCTCCATCGCGGCGGGCGCCGCGATCGGGGACCGCTCCCAGGTGGGGGCGGGCGCCCGGATCGGGGAAGGGGTGACGCTCGGGGCCGACTGCGACGTGCAGCCGAACTGCGTCCTTTACCCGGGCGTGCGGGTGGGGGACCGCGTCGTCATCCAGGCGGGAGCCGTCATCGGTGCGGACGGCTTCGGCCACGTGCCCGACGAGGCCGGCCGCCTCCACAAGTTCCCCCAGCGGGGGACCGTCGTGATCGAGGACGACGTCGAGATCGGCGCCAACGCCACCATCGCCCGGGCCGCGCTCGGCGAGACCCGCATCGGGCGGGGGACGAAGATCGACAACCTCGTCCAGATCGGCCACAACAGCATCGTAGGCGCGGACTGCGCCCTAGCCGGCCAGGTGGGCATCTCCGGCAGCGTCCGGATTGGCAACAGGGTCTTGATGGGCGGGCAGGTCGGCGTCGCCGACCACGTCACCATCGGGGACGGCGCCCGCCTCGCCGCCCAGACGGGGGTGAACAAGAGCCTCGAGGGCGGGAAGACCTATCTCGACGCGCCGGCCGCCGAGGCCGGCGAGGCCCGCCGCCGGCTCGCGGCCTACCGGCGCCTGCCCGAACTGCTCCGGCGCGTCCATGAGCTGGAGGAGAAACTGCGGGAGACCGGGAAGCCATGATGGGGCCCGAGGACATCCAGCGCCTGATCCCCCACCGCTTCCCCATGCTCATGGTGGACCGCGTCCTGGAGCTGGACCGGGAAAACGTCGCCATCGTGACCCAGAAGAACGTGTCCCACAACGAACCATTCTTCAATGGGCACTTCCCCGGCCGGCCCATCATGCCCGGCGTCCTCATCATCGAGGCCATGGCCCAAACCGGCATCCTCTGCCTCTTCGCGCTGGAGAAGGTGAGGATAGGCTGCGACTTCTTCTTCGGCGGCATCGAGCGTGCCCGCTTCCGCCGCGCCGTGGTGCCGGGGGACGTCCTCCGCATCGAGGTCCAGCTGCTCCAGAGCCGCGGCAACTACTGGAAGATGGAGGGCACGGCGCTGGTCGAGGGCGAGACGGCCGCCGACGCCGTCCTGACCGCCGTCACCATGCCCCCCAAAGCCGAGCCGTGAGCCGAATCCATCCCTCCGCGCACGTCGATCCCGGAGCTATCCTCGCCCCTGGCGTCCGCATCGGCCCGGGCGCGGTCGTGGGCGCCGGCGTCCAGCTCGGCGAGGGCTGCGAGGTGGGCCCCCACGCCGTGCTGGAGGGCCCCGCCGTCATCGGGGCCGGGTGCCGCTTCTTCGCGGGCTCGGCGGTCGGCGCCGAAGGCCAGGTCGTGCATCTCGAGGGCAAGGGCGGGGGCGTCGAGATCGGCGCCGGCACCGTGCTCCGGGAGACGGTCACCATCCACCGCTCCATGCACGAGGGCAAGGCGACCCGGGTGGGCGAGGGGTGCTACCTCATGGTCGGGGCCCACGTAGCCCACGATTGCCGGGTGGGGGACCGCGTCATCTTCGCCAATGGTGTTGCCATCGGCGGCCACGTGAAGGTCGGTGACGACGGCGTCTTCTCGGGCTTGGTCGCTGTGCATCAGTTTGTGCAGATTGGGCCGGGGGTCATGATTGGAGGGCCCTGCGGCGTGCGGAAGGACGTGCCCCCTTACACCACGGTCGAGGGGGATCCCCCCCGGGTGCGCGGCCTCAACGTCGTGGGCCTGCGCCGGCGCGGCGTGCCGGCCGAGGTCCGCGCCCACCTGAAGCGGGCGTACCGCATCCTCTTCGAGGAGGCCACGACCGTGGCGGAGGCCGCCGATCGAATCGAGAGGGAGCTTCCCCCGGGACGGGAGATTCAAACCATGGTACAATTCATCCGCTCATCGGAGCGCGGGATTTATCGCGGGGCGGTCTAGGTTTTTTCGCCCGGAGAGGTTTTCGGATGGACGCATTGCGCGTAGGCATCATCGGGGCCGGACACATGGGGAGCTATCATGTGGCGGCCCTCGCGGAACTCATGGACGCCCGCCTCACTGCCGTGGCCGACCTCGATCGCCACCGCGCGGAGGAGGTGGCCGGGAGGTACGGCGCCGCCGCCTTCTCCGACGCCGCCCAGCTCGTGGGGCGGATCGACGCGGCCATCGTGGCTGTGCCCACGGTGCAGCATTACGCGGTTTCCCGCCTCCTCTTGCAGAACGGCGTTCACGTGCTGGTCGAGAAGCCCATCTGCCCCGGGCTGGAGGAGGCGCGCGATCTCTTCCGCCTCGCGACAAAGAACGGGCTCGTGCTCCACATCGGCCACGTCGAGCGGTTCAACGGCGCTGTCCAGGAGCTGAGCCAGATCGTCCGCTATCCGATCCTGATCGAATGCAGGCGCCTGGGACCCTTCTCCCACCGCGTGCGCGAGGACGGCGTCGTCCTCGACCTAATGATCCACGACCTGGACATCGCCATGCGCCTGGTGAATGAGGAGATCGCCGGCATCTCGGCGGCGGGCGCCTCCGTCTTGAGCGACCGGGACGACGTGGCGAACGTCCAGATCCACTTCACCGGCGGGTGCATCGCCAACCTCACCGCCAGCCGCGTCACGCAGAACAAGATCCGCACTCTCGCCATCACCCAGCCCGACGCCTATATCACCCTCGACTACGCCGACCAGGAACTCCGTATCCACCGCCAGGCGTCGAGCGAGCACTCCCTCTCCCGCGAGGAGCTCAAGTACCGCGAGCAGTCCCAGGTGGAGCGGCTTTTCGTCCACAAGGAAAATCCCCTGAAGATCGAGCTGCGGCACTTCCTCGCCGCGGTGCGGGCCGGCGCCGTGGTGGCCGACCCCGAGCGCGAGCTGATGTCGCTGGACGTGGCGCTGCGCATCGTCCGGATGCTGAATCTGCCCGCGCCCGCCCGTATCTGATCCCGCCAGAATGGCCGAGTCTCCGGAGCGGATCGGGCTGATCGCCGGCTCGGGAGCCCTGGCCGGGGAGTTCCTCTCCTCCGCCCGGGGGCGCGGCTGCGAGGTGGCCGTGGCGGCGCTCTCCGAGTCTGTGCGCCGGGAGCTCGAGCCGGGGGCGAGCGCCATCGCGCACCTTCCCCCCAGCCAGCCCAAGAAGATCATCCGCTTCTTCCACTCCGCGGGCGTCGAGCGCGTCGCCTTCGCCGGCAAGGTCGAGAAGCGCCTCCTCTTCCAGACCCTTCGCTTCGACCTCGACGCCCTGCGCTTCATCCAGCGCGCCCGGAACCTGGCCGACGTCACCATCATGGACGAGGTCGTCCGCTACGCCGAGGAGAACGGCCTGCGGGTGCTTCCCCAGACCGAGTACCTGGGCCACCTCCTCGCTCCCGAGGGCCCGATCGGGCGCCGCAGGCTGAAGGAGGCCCAGCGGAAGGACGCGGCTTACGCCATCCGCATGGCCCGCGAGATCGCCCGCCTCGACATCGGGCAGACGGTGGTGGTGCGCAAGGGGGCGGTGGTGGCGGTCGAGGCCGTCGAGGGGACGGATGAGGCCATCCGCCGGGGCTGCCGCCTCGCCGGGAAGGGCGCCCTGGTGTGCAAGGCGGCCCGCCCGAAGCAGGACCTCCGCTACGACATCCCCGTGGTGGGGCCGGGGACGCTTGACGCCGTCCGCGAGGGCGGGGCCTCCGCCCTCCTGGTGGAGGCGGGGCGCACCTTCCTGCTCGAGCGGGAGCGCCTCGCGCGGGAGGCCGACGCCGCGGGGGTGGCCCTCGCCGGCTGGTCCGGCGAAGGCGAGCCATGAGCGGCGGGGCCTCCCCGATCTGGCTCGTGGCGGGGGAGCCCTCGGGGGACGCGCATGCGGGCCGGCTCCTGGCCGCCATGAGGGCGAAGCGGCCGGATCTCCGCGCCGCCGGGGTGGGCGGGGACGCGATGCGGGGGGCCGGCTGCGAGATCCTCCACGGCATCGGCTCCCTCGCCGTCACGGGCTTCCTGGACGTCCCGCGCATCATCCCGAGGCTGCGGCGCCTGAAGCGGGACCTGATCGAGCGCGCCCGGAGCGAGCGCCCCCGGGCCGTCGTCCTCGTCGACTATCCTGGCTTCAACCTGAACCTCGCCAAGGCCCTGCGGAGGCTTCCCGGGCGGCCCCGCCTCGTCTACTTCATCCCGCCCCAGGTGTGGGCGTGGTGGGCCGGGCGCGCGGGCGTCATCGCCCGGACCTTCGACCTCATCCTGACCATCTACCCCTTCGAGCCCGCCTGCTTCCGCCGCGAGGGCGGGAGGGCGGAGTTCATCGGCAACCCGGTCGCGCACGCCCTGCGGGGGGCGCCCGATCGCGGGGCGGCGCGGCGGGCGCTCGAAATCCCGCCGGATGCCCGCGTGGCGGCCTTCCTGCCGGGCAGCCGGGGCAAGGAGGTGGACCGCCACCTCGCCCCCATGGCGGGGGCGGCGCGGCTCCTCCGGGAGAGATGGCCCGACGCCGTCTTCCTCGTCTCCGAGGCGGAGGCCCTCCGGCCGGGGGCGGTTTCGGAGCGGGTGCGGGACGAGGGAGTGTCGCTCCGGGTGGTCCGGGGGCGGATGGCCGAGGTGGTGCGGGCGGCGGACGCCGCCGTGGTGGCGAGCGGCACGGCCTCTCTCGAGACGGGGCTCCTCGGGACGCCCATGGCGGTGGTCTATGCGTCCGATCCCTTCACCTATCTCATGGGCAAGTATTTCCTGATCCGGGTGGACTACCTGAGCCTGGTGAACCTCCTCGCGGGACGGGAGATCGCGCCCGAGCTCTACCAGCGGGAGGTCCGCCCTGCGCCTATCGCGGAGGTTCTGGGCCGGCTGCTCGAGGACCCCGCGGCGCGGGAGCACCAGCGCGAGGCGCTGGCGGCCATCCGGCGCGCGCTGGAGGGGCCGGACCCCTACGAGCGGGCGGCGGGGCGCATCCTGGAGTTGCTGGAGGAGGCGCCGTGACCGCCGCGGGAAAGGCCGGGGACCCCCGGTTCGACGCGCGGGGCTGCAACCCGAACGCCCCTCTTCTCATTCGCCTGGCCGCCTCCTCCCTGGCGGGCTACCTCCGCTTCGTCTCCGCCACCGCGCGGGTGGAGATCCTCGAGCCCGGCTTCCACGCCGGGGTCCTGGCCTCTCCCGGGGGCGCCTACATCGGCGTCTTCTGGCACCGCAATCTCTCCCTGCCGTATATGTTCTATCGGGAGAGCGTGCCCCGCGCCTGCCTCGTGAGCCGGAGCCGGGACGGCGAGCTGCTGGCCCGCATCGTCGTCAGCCTGAACAGCCGCGCCGTCCGGGGTTCCTCCAGCGGCGCCGGCGGGCGGAGCAAGGGGGGCGCCGCGGCCCTTCTCGGGTTGAAGCGGGCCATCGAGGAGGGCTTTCACCTCGTCATCACTCCGGACGGCCCCAAGGGCCCTCCCGAGCGCCTGAAGCCGGGGGCAATCCTCCTCGCCGCCATGACGGGGCTCCCCGTCGTCCCCCTCGGCCTGGCGGCCTCCTGGTACTTCCGCCTCCCCACCTGGGACGGGACGATCGTCCCGCTGCCCTTCAGCCGCTTTGTGCTGAGCTACGGGGAGCCCCTCCGGGTCACGGACCATGGGGACGCGGCCATCGAGGCGGGCCGGGCCGAGCTCGAGCGCCGCCTTTGGGAGGCGGAGGCGCGCGCCTGGGCCCGCCTGAACCGGACGGGCCCCCGGTGAAGCCCGCCGCCCACGCCCTCTACACCGCCGCGCTCTATCTGTTCTCGCCGGCGCTGGCTGTCTACTACGCCTTCAAGGTGCGCAAGCGCCGCATGGGCTTCGCGGGAATGGCGGAGCGCTTCGGGGGTGCGCCCGCGCTGCCCCCGGCGGGCGGGGAAAGCCGTCTCTGGCTCCACGCCGTCTCGCTCGGGGAGATGGGCGTCGCGGCCATCCTCGTGCGGGCGCTGAAGGAGAAGCGCCCCGGCCTGCGGATCGTCCTCTCCACGGTGACGGAGACGGGGCGGGAGGCGGCCTTCCGCATCCCGGGCGTGGAGGCCGCCTTCTATCTCCCGTTCGACTTCCCCTTCGCCGTGCGGCGGGCGCTGGGGCGGGTCCGGCCCGATGGCCTCGCCCTCATCGAGACCGAGCTCTGGCCGAACCTCATCCGGCTGGCCGGGGAGGGGGGTATCCCCGTGGCGGTGGTGAACGGGCGGCTCTCGGAGCGGTCCTTCCGCGGGCACCGCCGCTTCGCCGCCCTCGCGGGCTCCCCCGCCGAGGAGTTGAGCGGGGTGGCGGCCCGGGAGGAGCGGGACGCCCGGCGCTTCGAGGCGCTGGGCGCGCGGCGGGTGCTCGTCACCGGGAACCTCAAGTACGACGCGCCTCTTCCGGCCGGGAGCGGGGCGGGCGCCCGCTCCCACGGCTTCGAGGCGGGGGACGCGGTCATCGTCGCGGGGAGCACCCACCCGGGCGAGGAGGCAGCCGTGGCCAAGGCGGTGCGCGTGCTCCGGAGCCGCCACCCGAGCCTGGGCCTGCTGCTCGCCCCGCGCCGCCTCCAGCGGGCGGACGAGGCCGAGGCCGCCCTGCGGGCCGAGGGGCTGACCCCCGTCCGCTGGAGCGCCTGGTCGAAGGAGGGGAGGCCCGCCCCGGACCGGGTGGTTCTGCTGGATGTGATGGGAAAGCTGGCCGGGGCCTACGAGGGCGCCGCGCTGGCCTTCATCGGAGGGAGCCTCATCCCGCACGGCGGGCAGAATCCCATCGAGGCGGCGCGGTGGGGGGTGCCGGCGGTCTTCGGTCCGCACATGCAGAACTTCGCCGAGGTGGCCGAGGCCCTGGTCCGGCAGGGCGGGGCAATCCAGGTGGAAGGCCCTTTCGCACTGGAGATGGCCTTCGAGACGTGGCTGTCGGACCCCGCAGCGCGCGCCCGGGCGGGCGGGGCCGCGCGGGACGTGGTGGAGGCGAACCAGGGGGCGGCGGCGCGGACGGCGGACTTCCTCCTCGGGTTGCTGGAGAAGCCCCGGTGACGCGCGATCCGCTGGTCATGGCCCTGGAAGGGGAGCCGGACGCCCCGGCCTGGGCCCGGGCCTTCGCCTGGTGGCTCGCGCCCGCGGGAATCCTCTACCGGGGCGGGATGGCCCTGCGCCGCCGCCTCTACGAGCGCGGCGCCCTGGCCTCGCGGAGCGTTCCCGCGCCCGTCCTCTCGGTCGGCAACCTCACCCTGGGGGGGACGGGGAAGACCCCCGCCGTGGCCTGGCTGATCGGCCGCCTCCTGGAGGCGGGCCTGCGGCCCGCCGTGATGAGCCGGGGATACCGGGGCGGCGCGGCGGAGGTGAAGGTCGTGGGGGACGGGAGGGGGAATTTCCTTCCTTCTCCTCCGGCCGGGGACGAGGCCGCCATGCTGGCGCGGCGCTTCCCCTCGGTCCCCGTCCTGACGGGGGCCGTCCGGGCCGACGCCGCGGAGCGAGCGGTGAGGGAGTTCGGGGCGGAGGCAATCGTCCTCGACGACGGTTTTCAGCACCTGGCGCTCCGGAGGGTGTGGGACCTCGTGCTGGTGAGGGGGGAGCGGCCCTGGGGGAACGGGCGGGTTTTTCCGGCCGGCGCCCTGCGCGAGCCGCGCTCGGCCCTGCGCCGGGCGGGGGCCGTCCTCGTCATGGGCCGGCAGGGCCCGGGAACGGGGGCGGAGATCGCCTCCCTCGCGCCGGGGGTGCCGGCCTTCACGGGGCGCCTGGCGCCCGAGGCGCTCCTCGACGGGGAGGGCCGGCCCGCGGAGGGGCTGGAGTCGCTTCGGGGCAGGCGAATCGTGGCGGTCAGCGGCATCGCCCGGTCGGAGGGATTCGCGGCGATGCTGGCGGGGCTAGGGGCCGAGATCACCGAGCACCACGCCTATCCCGACCATACCGCCTACGGTCCCCTCGACGCGGCGCGCCTGGAGGAGAGCCTCCGGCGGACGGGAGCGGACCTCCTCCTCACGACGGAGAAGGACGCCGTGAAGCTCGCCCCGCTCCTGGCGGGCGGGCCGCTGCGGGCGTTGCGAATCGGCCTGGAGGTGGAGGAGGGGGAAACCCTCGCGCGCCTCGCGCGGGAGGCGGCGGGGCGCCTCAGCTCCTGAGATTGCTCAGCAGGAAGGCGCCCCCGGCGAGGAAGAGGGCGTTCGGCCCCCAGGCGGCCGCCAGGGGCGGGAGCCGCCCGGCGTGGCCCAGCGAGATCCCGACGTAGAAGATCACCAGGTAGCCCGCCCCGATCAGCACCGCAATCGCCACCCCCAGCGCCAGCCCCGAGCTCCGGCTCGACCGCAGCGAGAAGGGGACCCCCACCAGCGCCAGCACGAAGCTCACGAAGGGCAGCGAGAGCTTCGCCCACATGTCCACGACGTAGCGGGTGACGTCCACGCCGCTCCGCTGGAGGGTGCGGATGTAGCGGCGGAGCTCGCGCCAGCTCATCTCGGACGGGTTCTTGCCGGTCTTCTTGAAGTCCTCGGGCCTGTCGTGGAGCGGGAAGTGGGCCACGGCGAAGCGCTCGTGGCCGATCTCGCCGTCGCCGCCGAAGCGGTACACCGCGCCGTTGCGGAACCGCCACCGGTTCTGCCCGGCGTCCCACTCGACCCGCTCGGCGTCCACCCGCTGGGTGACCCGGTCATCCGGGCCGAGGCGGAAGAGCGTCACCTTCGTCATGGCATCCTTGGCGGGGTCGAAATAGGCGATGTTCCAGAAGGTGTTGTCCCCGGAGCGGTACCAGAGCTTGTCCTTGTGGGTGAAGTTTTCCACCGGCTGCTTTTTGATGTGGACCCGCCAGATGTAATAGCCGTAGCGGTTGGCGGCGGGGACGACGCTCTCGTGGAGGAAGAACGCCAGGAGGCTGATCGCGAAGCTGGCGGCGAGGAGGGGGGCGGCCACCTGATAGATGCTGGCCCCGCAGGCGCGCATGGCCACCACCTCGTTCCCCCGGGTGAGGAGGATGAGGCTGAGAATGGAAGCGAGGAGCACAGTGACCGGGATGGAGAGGAACACCATCTGGGGGATCTTCAGGGCGAAGTAGAGGGCGCCGTCCGTGAGGGCGGCGTTCCGCTCGATGAGGTTGTCCACGTTCTCGATGAAGTCGGCGATGAGGAAGATGATGATAGCCCCCGCCTGGCAAAGCCCGGCCATCCGGAGGAACTGCAGCAGGACGTAGCGTCGGAGGATGTTCACGCCGCGGCCCCCGGCTGGAGCCAGCGGGGCAGGCGGATCCTCTCCAGGGCGCGGTCGGCGAGGCCGAAGAGGTCCATCGCCCCGCGCCGGACCACGCGACGGGCGGCCCAGAGCGCCAGGCCCGCCAGGATCGCGTTGGGGCCCCAGACCGCCACGGCGGGGGGCAGGACGCCGCTCTCGCCCATGCCGTCGGAGAACGTGGAGAGGAGGTAATACATCAGGAGCACGGCCAGGCTCAGGGCGAAACCGCCGTGGCGGCCGCTCCGCCGGTTCTGCACCCCCAGGGGCGCTCCCAGGAAGGCCAGGATGAGGCAGACGAGCGGGGTGGCGAACTTCTTGTGCAGCTCGACCAGCACGGCGTTGTGCTTGACCGAGCCCGGCTCCAGCTCGCCGAGCTGCCTCCGCAGCTCGGCGATCGGCTGGGCGCGCAGGCCGGTCCGGAAGGCGCGCGTCTCCTGGAGGGTCTGCGTCAGGTCCATGTTGATGTCGTAGGAGGAGAAACGGAGGATCTGATAGGGGTTGTCCAGGTCCGGGACGGCGGAGGCCTGGGCGGGCGGGGCGGGAGGCGCCTTCCGGGCCAGGGCCTGGGAGGCATTCCCTCCGGCCCCGGCATTTTTCTTGGCCGGGTCCGAATCGAATTTGTGGAGCGTCCCCTGGGTGAGGTGGAGGATGAGCCGCCGGCTCACGGAGTCGTTCACCAGGTAGCCTTCCTCCGCGAAGATGACTTGGGTGTTCTCGGGCTCGCGCGAATCCGAGATAAGGATGCCGCGCATCTTCCGGTCCCGGTCGATCCTGCGGACGTAGAGGACGATGCCGTCGAAGGCGTCGTTGAAGACCTGCTCGCGGATCTCGAGCGCGGCGGCCCGCGTCTGGAAGATCTCGGATGTAATGGTTTCGGTCGCCTGCTGGCTCCAGGGGAGGCCGAAGGTCATCAAGGCGGCGCTGGAAGCCGCGGCGATGAGGCCCAGGAGGCCCGCCGGGACGAGCTGGGAGTAGAGGCTCATCCCCGTCGCGGTCATGGCGATGGACTCGTTGTCGCTCGAAAGGCGGCTGAAGGCCAGGATGCAGGCGATGAGGGCCGCCGCCGGCAGGGCGGCCAGCAGAAGGACGGGCATCAGGGTGAGCAGGAGCCGTATGACCATGCCCAGGGGCACGCCCTTGCCCACCACGAGGTCCGTGAGCTGAAACATCCGGTTCAGGAGCAGAACGAAGGTAAGGAGAAACAGGCAGAGGAGAAAATAGGTGAGGATCTCGCCGAAGATGTAGCGGTGAAGTCTCTTCAAGCCATACCCCATTCTAATGGTCCGCGCCGCGCCGCCCCATACCCTATACGAGCCGCCGCTGGGATGCAAAACGAATCCCCGTAAGCCTCTGATTGACTGCGTCCCGGGCGGTTGATAGCGTGGCCCGTCCGCATGATGGGGGCGGCGCGGGTTTCTTTGTGGTTTTGTGCCGCTCCGCCAGGAGAAGCCGATGGCTCCCGCCGCGGGGGAGATGAAGGGCCGCCACGCCGTCTTGGCCCCCAGCTGGATTGGGGATACGGCCATGGCCGCCCCTTTCTTCGCCTCCCTGCGGGCGGCTTTTCCCGGCGCCCGGGTCGAGGCGGTGTGCAGCCCCTGGACGGCGGGCCTCCTCGAGGCCTTCCCCTGGGTGGACGGCGTCCACCGCCTGGGCGGCGCCCAGGGCCGCTGGGCGGGCGCCTGGGCCCTCCGGCGGCGCCTGGAGGGAGCTGGGGCGGTGTGGCTCCTCCCGAACAGCCTCCGCTCGGCCCTCCTGGCGCGCTGGATCGGCGGCGGGCGGCGGGTGGGCTACGCCACCGAGGGGCGCGGCTGGCTCCTGACCGATCCGCTGGCGCCCCCGCCCGAGTCCCCGCCCCCCCATCTGGTGGATTATTATCTGGGGATACTGGAGGGGGCGGGAATCCGCCCCTCGGTGCGCCAAGCCCGGCTCGGGGTGCGGGCCGAGGACGCGCGCGCGGCGGAGCGGCTCCTGGCCGAGGCGGGGGTGGGGGAAGCCCGGCCCCTGGTGGGGCTCCATCCCGGCGCCTTCTTCGGGGAGTCCAAGACCTGGCCCCCCGAGAATTTCGGCGCCCTGGCCCGGCGGCTGGCGAAGGAGGCGGGCGCGCGGGTGGTGGTCCTGGGGGGAGCGGGCGAGGCGGAGGCGGCCGCCAGGCTGTGCCGGGAGGCGGGAGACGCGGCCGTGAACCTCGCCGGGCGCGACCGCCTCAGAATCCTCCCCGCCCTGCTGGAGCGGCTCGACGCCTTCGTGTCGGGCGACACGGGGCCGCTGCACGTGGCGGCCCTCGTGGGGACGCCTTCGGCGGCGCTCTTCGGCCCGACCGATCCCCGGCGCACGGCCCCCCGCGGAGCGAACCATCGCGTGATCCGGCGGGAGATCGAGTGCAGCCCCTGCTTCGAGCGGACCTGCCCGCTGGGGCACCACCGCTGCATGCGGGAGATCGCGCCCGAGCGGGTGGCGGCGGAGGTCATGGCCCTGCTGGCGGCGGGGCGGGAGGCGGGGCTCCCGGCGCGGGGAGAGGAGAGCGGGTGAGCGGCCGGCCGGCGGTCTTCTTCGATCGGGACGGGACATTGAACGTCGACGTGGGCTACGTGACCCACCTCGACGACTTCAAGCTCCTGCCGCGCGCGGCGGCGGCGGTGCGCATGGTGAACGAGGCGGGGTGGCTGGCCATTCTCGCCACCAACCAGGCGGGCGCGGCCCGGAAGTATTTCCCCGAATGGATGATCGGGAAGGTGCATGAGAAGCTCGCGCGGGAGCTGGCCAGCCGCGGGGCGCGGCTGGACGCGCTCCACTACTGCCCGCACCTCCCGGACGCCGAGGAGGCCGCCTTCCGGGCCGAGTGCCGGATGCGGAAGCCCCTCCCGGGGATGCTGCTCAAGGCGGCCGAGGACCTGGACGTGGACCTGGCGCGATCGTTCATGCTGGGGGACAAGTACTCCGACCTCGAGGCGGGCTGGGCGGCCGGCTGCCGCTCCGTTCTGCTCCTGACGGGCTACGGCCGGGGGGAGCGCGAGCTCCGGGGGAAGAGCTGGCCCCGCCCGCCCGACCTCGTCGCCGAGGACGCCTACCACGCGGTGGAGATGATCCTGGAGAACGCCGGGTGCGGGAAGGCGGGGAAGGAGCGCGCATGAGCGGACGTCTGGCGGGCTACCTCAAGCGCTTTCCCTCGCTCCGGGTGGCGGTGGTGGGGGACTACATCGCGGACGAGTTCATCTACGGGAACACCTCCCGCATCAGCCGCGAGGCTCCGGTGCTCGTCCTGGACTTCCAGCGGCGCGAGATCATCCCCGGCGGGGGCGGGAACGCGGCCATGAACGCCGCCGCGCTCGGGGGCAAGGTGACGGCGGTCGGGGCCCTGGGGGACGGCGGCGCGGGCCGCGGCCTCTGCGAGGCGTTCAAGCGCCGCCGGATCGGGACCGATCTTCTCTTCGCCGATCCCCTGCGCGTGACGCCGACCAAAATGCGCATCCTGGCCGGGGGGCGCAACACCGCGCGCCAGCAGGTCATCCGCGTGGACCACGAGAAGCGCCTCCCGCTCGATCCCGGCACGGAGGCCAAGGTCGCCGCCGCCATCGCCAGGCTCGCGGAGGGCGGGGCGGACGCCATCATCGTCTCGGACTACGGCCTGGGGGTGGTGACCCCCGCCGTCCGGGAGGCGGCCCAGGAGGCGGCCCGGCGGATCGTCGTGACGGTGGACAGCCGCTACGCCGGGGACAGCTTCCGGGGGGTCACGGCGATCACCCCCAACGAGGAGGAGGTCGAAACCCTGCTGGGCTACTGGCCCGAGGGCGAGAAGCTGGACGCGGCGGGGGCGGCGCTGCTCGAGCGCACGGGGGCGCGCGGGGTGCTCATCACCCGGGGCTCCCAGGGCATGAGCCTCTTCGAGCGCGGGGCGCCCCGCCGGGACATCCCCATCTACGGGACGGACGAGGTGGCCGACGTGACCGGGGCGGGGGACACCGTCATCGCGGCCTTCACCCTTTCCCTCGCGGCGGGGGCCTCGATGGCGGAGGCGGCCGAGATCGCCAACCGCGCCGCCGGCCTGGTGGTGATGAAGATGGGGACGGCCGTGGTGGAGGCGGAGGAGCTGGCGGGGGCCCTGGAGGACGCGCCGTGAGGGGCGCCCAGGACTCCTGCGCGGGGAAGCTCCGGACGCTTGAGGCGCTCCGGGCGGAGACGGAGCGGCTGAAGGCGGAGGGCAAGCGGGTCGTCTTCGCGAACGGCTGCTTCGACATCCTCCACGTGGGGCACGTGCGCTACCTACGGGAGGCCCGGGCGCTCGGGGACGCGCTGGTGGTGGCCGTGAACAGCGACGCCTCGGCCCGCAGGCTCAAGGGGGAGGGCAGGCCCTTCACGCCGGAGGCCGATCGGCTGGAGCTGCTCGCCTGCCTGGAGCCGGTGGACTATCTCCTGCTCTTCGACGAGACGGACGTCTCGCGCCTCCTTCTCGCCCTCAAGCCCCACGTCCACGCCAAGGGAACCGACTACACCGCCGAGACCGTGCCCGAGCGGGAGACGGTGCGGAGCTACGGGGGGGAGGTGGCCATCTGCGGGGACCCCATGGACCGTTCCTCGACCGGCATCGCCGCGCGCCTGGGGGGACGCCCCCTCCGATGAGCCGCCGCGTCCTGATCATCCGGCTCGGGGCGGTGGGCGACGTGGTGCACGCCCTGCCCCTGGCCTCCGCCATCCGTGACGCCTGGCCGGACGCGCGCATCGCCTGGGCGGCCGAGCCCAGCCCGAGCCGCCTCCTCCAGGGCAACCCCGACCTGGACGAGGTGCTGACCGTGGACACCCGGGCCTGGCGGCGCAAGCTGCCGGCCGGGGGCTTCGCGGTCATGCGCCGGGATCTCGGGGCGATCCGGCGGCTTGAGGCCGACGTGGCCATCGACGCCCAAGGGCTGCTCAAGAGCGGCTTCCTGGCCTGGGCGTCGGGCGCGGGCACGCGGGTGGGCTTCGAGCACCGCGCCTGCCGCGAGGGAATGAACGTCCTCTTCACCAACCGCCAGGCGCTCCTTCCGACCCATCCCCATCACGTCGTGGAGAAGAACCTCCGCCTGCTCGAGCCGCTGGGCATCCCGATACCGCCGCCCGAGGCGCGCCGCTTCCCGCTTCACGAGCGGCCGGAGGAGAGGGAAACGGCCGAGGCCTTCCTGCGCCGGGAGGGGCTCCTCGGCCGGCGCCCTCTCCTCGTCATGCACCCGGGCGCCGGCTGGCCGACCAAGCGCTGGGCGCCGGAGCGCTTCGCCGCGCTGGGGGACGCCTGGCGGGAAGAAAGCGGCGGGGGCGTGCTCCTCACCTGGGGCCCCAGCGAGGAAGCGAGCGTGCGCGAGGTGGCCTCCGCCATGCGGACGGGGGCCGCCGTCGCGCCCGAAACCGGCATCCGCGAGATGACCGCCCTCATCCGGCGGGGGGACTGCTTCGCGGGGGGCGACACGGGCCCCACCCACCTGGCCGCCGCCCTGGGGCTTCCGTGCCTGGCCGTCATGGGGCCGACCGATCCGGTGCGCAACGGCCCCTGGGGGCCCGGCCACAAGGTCCTCCATCGCCGCCTGGCCTGCAGCGACTGCTACGGGCGCTCCTGCCCGGACATCGAGTGCCTGGACCGGATCGGGGCGGAGGAGGCCGCGCGGGGGCTTCTTGCGCTTTGGAAAACCCATGAAAAATACCGCTAAATGTGCCAGAATAAGGATGCGTGGCCGCATAAGTAGTTGAAAGATAAGATGTTGATTGGTTTCCCTTCCGGCCGGGACGCCGGGAGCCGCCATTTTGGACGCGAATATCCGAGGAGAGAGCAAAGATGGCGATCGACAAGGAGCTTTTGGAGATCCTCGCTTGCCCGGTGAGCAAGAAGCCGCTGGAGTTGAGCGCGGACGAGAACTTCCTGATCTGCCGGGAGTCGAAGCTCGTCTACCGGATCGAGGACGGCATTCCCGTCATGCTCGTGGACGAGGCCATTCCGCTCGACGAGTGGGAAAAGTCGCAGTCAAAGGGCTGATGGCCGTGTCCGGGGTGGCGGAGCGCCCCGTGGGCGCGGAGGCGGGCGCGGGGGCGGCTCCCGGCCGGGCGGCCCTGAGCGTGGCCATCGTCACGCGAGACGAGGCCGCCCGCGTCATTCCCTGCCTCGAGAGCGCCGCCTGGGCCGACGAGATCGTGGTGGTGGACAGCGGCAGCTCGGACGGCACCCAGGAGCTCTGCCGTGCGCGCGGCGCCGTGGTCCTCGAGCGCCCCTGGGGAGGCTACGCCGCCCAGAAGAACCTCGCCCTGGGAGAAGCGCGCCATCCCTGGGTTCTCAGCCTCGACGCTGACGAGCGGGTGACGGAGGAGCTCAAGGCGCAGATCCTCCAAGTCCTCGCCGCGGACGGCCCCTGCGACGGCTACCGCATGCCCCGTAAAAACATCTTCTTCGGCAAGTGGCTCCGCCGCGGCGACTTCTGGCCCGACCACCAGATCCGCCTCTTCCGGAAGGCCCGGGGCCGGTTCAGCGATAAGGCCGTCCATGAGTCGGTGGAGGTGGAGGGCCGGGTGGGGGAGCTGACCGCCCCCCTCGAGCACCGGAGCTACGAGCGGCTGGAGGAGTACTTCGCCCGCCAGGTCCGGTACGCGGCGCTGGCGGCGGAAGAACGGTCCGGGCAGGCCGGGGCCGTCCGCCTTCGCGACCTCCTCCTCCGCCCCGCGGGGCGGTTCGCGAAGGGCTATGTGCTAAAGGGCGGCTGGCGGGACGGGATCGAGGGTTTCATCGCCGCGGCCGGGGGGGCCTTCTATGTCTTCATGCGGACCGCCTTCCTGTGGGAGAGGCGCCGGGGGACGCGTGGCTAGGATGCTGCGGGTGATCCATACCGAGGCCTCCCCCGGCTGGGGCGGCCAGGAGAAGCGGATCCTGCTGGAGGCCGTCTCCCTCCGGGAGCGGGGCCACCGCGTCCTCCTGATCGGCCAGCCCGGGAGCCTTCTCCGGCGGGAGGCGGAGCGGGCCGGGGTGCCCTTCCGCCCCGTGCGGATGCGCTTCGTCTCCGACCCGGCCGCGCTCTGGGGCTTCCTGCGCGCCTTCCGCGAGGAGCGGCCCGACATCGTCCACACCCACAGCAGCAAGGACAGCTGGCTGGCGGGGCTGGCGGGAAGACTCCTGGGCCTCACCGTCGTCCGCACCCGCCACGTCTCCATCCCCGTGAGCGGGCACAGGCTCAACCTCGCCTACCGGCTCCCCCACCTCGTGATGACCACGGCGGAGCGCATCCGGGGGATGCTGGTGGAGGGGGGGTTCTGCGACGGGGCGCGCGTGAAGGTGCTGCCCACGGGCGTGGACCTCGCGCGCTTCCGCGAGGGCATCCCGCCCAAGCTCTTCCGGGAGGAGATGGGCCTGGCGGAGGGCGTCCCGGCCGTGGGCATCGTGGCCCAGCTCCGCAAGAGCAAGGGGCACGAGCACTTCCTCGAGGCGGCCCGCCTCCTGCGGCAGCAGGGCGCCGCCGCCCGCTTCTTCGTGGTGGGGGACGGCCACTGGCGCGACATCTTCTGCGAGGAGGCCCGCCGCCTCGGGGTGCTGGACGGGACGGTTTCTTTCCTCGGCTACCGGGAGGACATCCCCGAGGTGATGGCCGGGCTCGACCTGCTCGTCATCGCCTCGACGCGCACCGAGGGCATCCCCCAGGTGGCGCTCCAGGCCATGGCGATGGGGCTCCCCGTCGTGGGGACGGACGTCGGCGGGGTGCCCGAGGTGCTCCTGCCCTCGGGGGCGGGGGTGGTGGTGCCGGTGGGGAATCCCCCGGCCCTCGCCGCCGCCGTGCGGGAGTTGCTCGAAGATCCGGCGCGGCGCGCCCGGATGGGTGAAGCCGGCCGGGTCTTCGCGCGGGAGCGGCATTCCCTCGAGCGGATGCTGGAGGAGACGGTCCACGCCTACGAGGAGGTGCTCGCCGCGTGCGCCCGCTGAGCGTGGTCCATGTGATCAGCAGCCCCTGGTGGACGGGGGCGGCCGAGCCGGCCCTCTTCCTCGCGGCGGACCTCGCCGCCCGGGGCCACCGCGTGCGCTTCCTCTGCGGCCCGGGCGAGGCGCTGGAGGCCCGGGCGGAGCGCCTGGGGTTCCCCCAGGCGCCCGACCTCGATCCCACCCGGAGCCTGAACCCCTGGCGCGTCGGCCGGTTCGTCCGGCGGCTGGCGGGGATGCTGGAGGAGGCGGAGACCGACATCCTCCACGCCCATCTCTCCGCCGACCATTGGCTCTCGCTCCCGGCTCTCCGGCTGTGCCGGCGCCCGGTGCGCCTCGTCCGCACCGTCCATCATCCCCGGGCGGTGAAAGGCAATCCCTTCACCCGCTTTCTCCTGAATGGCGCCGCCGCGGTCATCGCCCCGAATAGCCACATCGCGCGCGTCCTGGCGGACCGCGCCGCCCTCCCGCCGGAGCGCCTCCACGTGGTCCCCGGGGCGGTGGACCTCGGCCGCTTCGCCCCGCCCCCGGCGGAGGCGCGGGAGAAGGGGCGGGCCATCCTGGGCCAGGCGCCGGGGACGCCCCTCGTCGGCATCGTGTCGCGTCTGGCCCCGGACCGGGGGCACTTCCTCCTCTTCGACGCCTTCCGGCAAGTGGCGCGCGAGGTCCCCGGCGCGCGCCTCGCGGTGGTGGGGAAGGGGGAGTTCCTGCCGCGCCTGAGGAGCCGGGTGCGGGACTTGGGGCTGGAGGACTGGGTCGATTTCCCCGGCTACCACGAGGAGGACCTCCCCGAGGTCCTCGCCGCGCTGGACCTCTTCGCCTTGATGGCGCCGGGCTCGGAGGGGAGCTGCCGGGCGGTGCTCGAGGCGATGGCGGTGGGCTTGCCCTGCGTGGTGACCGACCGGAACGGCCTGGCCGACACCGTGGAGGACGGCGTCACCGCCCGGGTGGTGCCGGACGGGGACGCCTCGCGGCTGGCGGCCGCCCTGCGGGAGCTGCTCGCGGACGAGGGGCTCCGGCGCGCCTACGGGCGAGCCGGGCGGCGGCGGGTGGAGGCGCACTTCACGCGCGAGCGCCGGGCCGAACGGGTGGAGGAGATATACCTGAAGCTCCTCGATCCCTCTCTCGCGATCTCTTACGCCGGAGAACGCTCGTGAGCGGGAGCCGGGTCCAGACCCAAGCCGAGACCTATCTCCGCCTCCTCGGCTACTTGCGGCCCTACTGGGGCCGGTTCGGGCTGGCCGTGCTCTGCACCTTCGTCGTGGGCAGCCTGGGGGCCGCCCCCGCCCTCCTGGTGAAGTACGCGGTGGACGACGTGCTCATCGCGCGCGACATGGGGATGGCCTTTCTCATCTCGGCCGCGGTGGTGGCCGTCTTCGGCATCCGCGCGGTGGTGGCCTATGGCCAGTCCTATTTCATGTACTGGGTGGGCCAGCGCGTGGTGATGGACCTGCGCAACGAGCTCCACCGGCATCTCGTCCGCCTGCCCATGCGCTTCTTCGAGGGGAAGACCACCGGCGAGCTGATGGCGAAGAGCCTCTACGACATCTCGCTGATGCAGAAGGCGGCCACGAGCTCCATCCGGGACCTGGGCCGGGACTTCTTCACCTTCATCGCCCTCTTGTGCGTGGCCGTCTACCAGAACCCCAAGATGACCCTTATTTTTCTCGCGGTGTTCCCGCCGGTGGGCTTCCTCATCGCGCGGATGGGTGAGAAGGTGCGCCGCATCACCCGCCGCTCCCAGGAGCGCATCGGCATCCTGAGCGCCCTCATGAAGGAAACCTACGCGGGGATCCGGGTGGTCAAGGCCTTCGGGGCGGAGGGCTACGAGGGAGAGCGCTTCGCCCGGGCCAACCTCTCCTTCTTCCGGCAGGTCATGGGAGCCATGCGCGTCCGGGCGCTGGCGCCCTCCCTCGTCGAGGGGATCGGGGGCGTCCTGGCGGGCGTCATCCTATGGCTCGGGGCGCTCATGGTGATGCGCGGGGAGGTCACCGCCGGCGAGCTGTCGAGCTTCCTCGTGGCCATCGGCATGGTGTACAGCCCGCTCAAGTCCCTCACCCGGGTCTACCACACCCTCATGGAGGGGCTGGCGGGGAGCCAGGCGGTCTTCGAGCTGATCGACGCCCAGGGGCCGGAGGAGACGAACCCGGACGGGCGCAAGATGGGCCGCCTCTCCCAGGGCATCCGCTTCGAAGGGGTGAGCTTCGCCTACGAGACGGCGCCCGTCCTGCGGGACATCCGCCTCGACATCCCGGCCGGGAAGGTCCTGGCCGTGGTGGGTCTGAGCGGGGCGGGCAAGACCACCCTGCTCGACCTCATCCCGCGCTTCTACGTCCCCGCGTCGGGACGGATCCTGTACGACGGCGCGGACGGAGCGGAGCTCGACCTCCAGAGCCTGCGCGCCCAGATCGCCGTGGTGGGCCAGCACGTCACCCTCTTCAACGACACGGTCTCGGCGAACATCGCCTATGCCGTCGAGGGACCGGTGGACCCGAAGGCCGTCGAGGCCGCGGCCCGCGCGGCCAACGCCCACGGGTTCATCTCCGCCCTGCCGCAGGGCTACGGCACCGTCCTGGGAGAGGAGGGAGTGCGCCTCTCGGGCGGGGAGCGCCAGCGCATCGCCATCGCCCGCGCCATCCTGCGCGACCCCTCCATCCTGCTGCTGGACGAGGCCACCAGCTCCCTCGACTCCGAGAGCGAGAAGATCATCCAGGAGGCCCTGGAGCGCCTGACGAGGGGACGCACCACCGTGGTCGTCGCCCACAGGCTCTCGACCGTCCGGGCGGCGGACGCCATCGCCGTCCTGGACGACGGCCAACTCGTGGATTTCGGCACGCACGAAATGCTCATGGCGCGGGGCGGGCTCTACCGGAAGCTCCATGAGATGCAGTTCGCCCCGGGCGCGCCGGAGGACCTCCGCCCCGAGGAGCCGCTCCCCCTGCTCCGCGGGCCGGGCGGAGCGGCATGAGGCAGGAGGCACTCCGGGACGCCCCGCCCGCGCGGGGGGACGAGGCCCGGCCCCTCTCCATCCTGCAGATCATGACCTGCCGGGGATGGAGCTCGGACGCCTGGGCAGCCACCTCGCTCACCATCGGCCTTCAGGAGATCGGCCACCGCGTCATGCTCCTCTGCCGCGGCGTGGAGCGCGGCCGGGCCCTGGCCGCGCGCGCCCGGGGAGAGGGGGTGCGGGAGGTGGGCTTCATCGAGGCGAGCAACAACTTCCGCCTGGACAGCTACCTGCGCGACCTGGCCCTGCTCAGGCGGCTGGCCCGCGAGCACGGGGTGGACGCGGTCCATGTCCACCGGGGGGTGGAGCACTGGCTGGCGGCGGCGGCCTGGCCGGGGCGGAGCGGGCCCGTCCTCGTCCGCAGCCGCCACATCATGCGGCCGGTGCGGGGGCATCTCTTCAACCGGTGGCTCTACGCGCGGGGAACGGACCGCGTGGTGGCCGTCTCGGAGCGCATCCGGCGGGGGTACGTGGACGGTGCGGGATTCTCTCCCGCGCGCTTCCGCACCGTGATGGGGGGCGGAGACGCCTCGGCCTTCGATCCGGAGGCCAGGGGGGAGCGCTTCCGGCAGGCGTGGGGCATTCCGCCTGGGGCCTGGGTGGTGGGCGCGGCGGGGAGCGTGCGGCTCTGGCTGAAGGGCCAGGATGTGCTCCTGCGTGCGGCGGCCCGCATGGACGGGGATGACCCCCCCTGGGTGGTGGTCGTGGGCCAGGGGGAGGACCTGGGGGCCCTCAAGGGGCTGGCGGAGGAGCTCGGCATCGCCGGGCGGACGGTCTTCCCCGGCTTCCTCGACTCGATGAGGGAGGCGTTCGCGGCCTGCGACGCGCTGGCCTTCCCGTCGCGCAGATCCGAGGGGACGAGCCGGGTGCTCTTCGATTATCTTTCCGCGGGGCGGCCGGTCGCGGCCAGCCGCGTGGGGTGCGTGGAGGAGATCGTGAGGGAAGGGAAGGAGGGCCTGCTCGTCCCCCCCGGGGACGAGGCGGCGCTGGCCGGGGCGCTCGATCGGCTCAGGCGCGACCCCGGGGCCGCGCGCGCGATGGGGGCCTCGGGGCGCCGGCGGGCCGAGGAGGAGTTCGACCGCCGGGTGGTGGCCCGCCGTATTGTGGATATCTACCGGGAGGCGCTGCGCGAGCGCCGGGGGGCGTCCGCGTGACGGACTTCATCCTCGGCATCAACGACTCCCACCTGGCCACGGCCTGCCTCCTCCGGGACGGCGAGGTGGCCGCCTGCATGAGCGAGGAGCGCTTCACCCGCCGGAAGAACGAGGGGGCGTATCCCCGCCGCGCCGTCGAGGGCGTCCTGGCCCAGGCCGGGCTGAGGGGGGAGGACCTCTCCGCCGTCGCCCTCGCCGGGCACGAGGCGATGGGTGCGGAATGGTTCGACCTCGTGACGCGCGACGACGGCTACATCGACGAGTACCTGGGCATCAAGAAGATGAGCGCCCTGCGCCGGAAGGTGCGGCGGGTGGGGAAGAAGCTCAACCTGGCCTCCGACTCCCCGGGGAAGACCCTCATCTCGAACAGCCAGCGCTTCCAGCAGATCGTGGACCACCTGGGCGTCTCGAAGTCCAAGATCCACATCGTCGAGCACCACATGGCCCACGCGGCGGCCGCCTTCTACGGCTCGCCCTTCGCCGGCGGGAGGCCCCGCCGGGCGGCGGTTCTCACCAACGACGCCTCGGGCGACGGGGTCTGCGCCACCTGGAACACCGCCGGGCCCGAGGGCATCCGGCGCCTCTCCGCCTCCCCCAGCTCGGCCGGATCGCTCGGGAGCTTCTACAGCCTGATCACGCTCTTCCTGGGGATGCGCCAGCTCGAGCACGAGTACAAGGTGATGGGGCTGGCGCCCTACGCCCCGGACTACGGCAAGAAGAAGTCCTACGAAGTGATGTCCAAGATGATCGAATTCGACCCCTCCGACCCGCCCCGCTTCCGCTGGAAGGTGCGGCGGGAGCGCTTCCGCTTCCTGATGGAGAACCTCGCCCGGCACCGCTTCGATTGGGTGGCGGCGGCGGGCCAGGACCTCCTGGAGGAGATGCTCGTCGAGTGGACGCGCGCGGGCGTCGCGGCGGCGGGGGAGGGCCGGGTGGCGCTGAGCGGCGGCGTCTTCATGAACGTGAAGGCCAACCAGCGCATCGCGGCGCTCGAGGAGATACGGGAGCTGTTCGTCCTGCCGAGCTGCGGGGACGAGTCGAACGCCATCGGCGCGGCCTATTGGCTCCACGCCCAGAACCCGAAGGCCTCCCGGCGCTGCCAGCCGCTGGGCCCGCTCTACCTGGGCCGGGATATCCTCGAGAACGAGGCATGCGAGGCCATCGAGAGCATCGGGGTGGCTAGGAGGCACGTGGTACGCCGCTTCGAGGACATCGAGGGCGAGGTGGCCCGGCTCCTCTCCAATGGGGAGGTGGTGGCCCGGGTGAAGGGGCGCGAGGAGTTCGGCGCGCGGGCGCTCGGCAACCGCTCCATCCTGGCCAACCCGAGCGACATCCGCGTGGTGGCCCGCATCAACAAGATGATCAAGAGCCGGGACTTCTGGATGCCCTTCGCGCCCACCATCCTGGCCGAGCGGGCGGGGGATTACATTGTCAACCCCAAGGGCCTGTGCTCGCCCTACATGATGCTGACCTTCGACAGCACCCCGCGCGGGCGGGAGGACCTCATGGCCGCCTGCCACGCCTACGACGGCACCCTGAGGCCCCAGATCCTGGAGGCCTCTTGCAACCCCGACTACCACCGCCTCATCTCCCAGTTCGAGCGGCTGACGGGGATTGGGGGCGTCCTCAATACCTCCTACAACCTCCACGGCGAGCCCATCGTATCGAGCCCGGAGGACGCCATCCGCACCTTCGAGACCTCGGGCCTCTCCCACCTCGCCCTCGGCCAGCACCTCATCTCCAAGCGGACGGCCGATCACTTCTAGCCGCCCGCCCGGAGGAGCCGCCGTGAAGATCGCCCTCGTCCGCTCCGCCGTCCACCGCCACGGCGGAGTGGAGCGCTACGTGTGGCTCCTCGCGCGGGAGCTGGCGGGGCGCGGCCACGAGGTGCACCTCATCGCGCGGCGGTGCCCCGAGCTGCCCCATCCCTCGGTGCGCTTTCACCCAGTCCAGGTCCGGGGAATCTTCTCGTTCCAGAAGGTGCTGAGCTTCGCCCGGGGCGCGCAGGCGGCCCTGGCGCGAGAGGCCTTCGACGTCGTCCACTCCTGCGACCGCATCTTCTCCTGCGACATCTACCGGGCGGGGGAGGGGGTCCACCGCGAGTGGCTGGAGGTCTCGGCCCGCCACCTGCCCCCCTGGAAGCGCCTGCCCAGGCGCCTCGACCCCCTGCACGCCGTCCTCTGCCGGATCGAGCGGCGCCTCATGGCGGAGGGCGGGGCCCGGCGCGTGACGGCCATCAGCAAGCGGGGGGCGGAAGAGATCCGGCGCCACTTCGGCCTGAAGGACGTGCCCGTCATCTACAACGGGGTGGATCCCGAAGAGTTCGCGCCGCCCCGCGCAGGGGAGCGCGAGGCCATCCGCCGCCGCATCGGGGTTCCCGGGGGCGCCTGGGCCGTGCTCTACGTGGGGAGCGGCTTCTTCCGCAAGGGGCTGCGCCATCTCATCGCCGGCTTCGCGCGCGTGGAGGAGAAGGACTCCCTCCTCCTCGTCTCCGGGCGCGGCACGATCGGCCCTTACCGCCGCCTGGCGGAGCGGCTCGGCGCGGCGGAGCGCGTGCGCTTCCTGGGGATGGAGGTGCCGGCGCCCCAGCTCTACCGGGCGGCGGACGCCTTCGTCTTTCCCACTCTCTACGAGCCCTTCGGGAACGTCTGCCTCGAGGCCCTGGCCTGCGGGCTTCCCTGCGTCCTCTCCTCGATGAGCGGGGGGGCCGAGATCGTGACGGACGGGGTGGACGGGCTGGCGCTGAGGGAGCCTACGGACCCGGAGGAGATCGCCCGCCTCATCCGCCGCACCCGCGAGCCCGGCTTGGCGGGGGCCATGGGCCGGGCGGCGCGCGCGCTGGCGCTGCGCTTCTCCGTCGGGGCGAACGCGGACGCGACCGAGGCGCTCTACCGGGAGGTCGCCGCCGGGAAGGCCGCCCCCCGCGCGGAGGCCCGGTGAGGCTCTTGGTCGGCGCTCCGGCCTATCCGCCCGGGGTGGGAGGGGTCCAGACGCTCTCGGCGCGGCTGGCGGGCGCCCTGGCCGGGAGGGGGCACGAGGTGAGCGTCCTCGCCCGGGGGAGAGAGCCCGATCCCCACATCGATGCCGAGACCGCCCCCGCCCGTGTCCGCCGCGTCGGCTGGAAGCCGCTGCTCTGGCCCGCCTTCGTGGGCCGGGCGCTGGCGGAGCGGCCCGACGCGATGCTCCTCACCCACCGGGCGGACTTCCTCCGGCCCGCCCTCCTGCTCCGCCGGCTGGCGGGCCTGCCCCTGGCCGTGGTGGTCCACGGCAACGAGGTGTACGGTTCCCCCCGCCGCGAAGCCCTCGTGGCCGCTCTCGGGGAGGCCGATGCGATCATCGCGGTGAGCCGCTACGCGCGTGAGCGGCTGGTCGCGATGGGCCTGCCCGAAGGGAAGACCCACGCCATCCCGAACGGGGTGCACGTGGAGGGCTTCGACCCGCCCGGGGCGGGGGAGACCGTCCGCGAGCGGCTGGGCCTGGAGGGGAGGCGGGTGATCCTCTCGGTGGGCCGTCTGGCGCGGGTCAAGGGCTTCGACGGCGTGATCCGGGCGCTCCCCCGGGTGGCGGATCGCTTTCCGGATGTCGTTTATCTCGTGGCGGGGAGGGGCCCGGAGGAGGGAGCCCTGCGCCGCCTGGCGCGGGATCTAGGCGTGGCGGAGCGGGTGAGGTTCCTGGGGGAGATCTCCTCCGGCGAGTTGGGGCGGGGAGAGCACGCTTACTATCAGGCCTGCGACCTCTTCGCGATGCCGGGGCGAGAGGACCGGGCGGAGGGCGCGGTCGAGGCGTTCGGAATCGCCTACCTCGAGGCCGGGGCTTGCGCGAAGCCCGTCATCGGGGGCCTGGCCGGTGGGGCGCGGGAGGCCGTGGCCGAGGGCGAATCGGGCCTCCTGGCCGACCCGGACCGGCCCGAGGCGGTGGCGGAGGCGGTCCTTCGCTTGCTGGCCTCGCCGGAGCTCGCGCGGCGTCTGGGGGAGAACGGCCGGCGGCGGGCCGAGGCGAGGACGTGGAGCCGGGTGGCCGGGGAGTACGAGGCTGTCCTGCAGGGGATCGCGCTCCGGCGGGAGCCTGTCGCCCGTCCGCGCTAGCTGGTATAAGGGCCGCGTGATGACACGGACCGCGCACGGGACTTCAGCTTTGATGGCTGGGCGGAGGTTTTGGGAGGAGCTGCGCGGGCGGCTGGAGGCGCGCACCCCCCTCTCCCGGGCGGCTTTCATCTGCATGATCGGCTTCGTCCTCTTCTCCCCCTTCTCCATCTCGGTGGCGCAGCTTTTCGGATACGCCGGCGCCGTTGCCTGGCTGGCCTCGGTCAACTTCGAGCCCAACATCTTCCGCAACCGGTTCCCCCTGTTCTGGCCGTGGCTGGTCTTCGCGTTCCTCACCCTGGCGAGCGCGGCCACGGCGGAAGGCCACTGGAAGAGCCTCTGGGACGCCCGCAAGCTGTTCCAGATCTTCCTCTTCTACTTCGCCGTCAACGTCGTGCGGGACGAGTGGGAGGCGGACCGCCTGGCGAGGGCGCTGTTCCTCTCGGCCGCCGCCGCCTCGGCCTGGACCCTCGCGGCTTCCCTGGCCGGGCCCCTGAGCCTCGCCCGCCGGATGTCGGGCTTCTTCAGCATCTACATGACGCTGGGAGGCTACCTGATGGTGGCCGGGACGGCGGCGCTGGCCTATCTCTTCGTGTTCGGCCGGGACCGGCGGGCGTGGTGGGTTTATCCGGCCGCCGCGCTCATGGGGGCGGCGCTGCTGGGCACCCTCAGCCGCAACGCGTGGATCGGGCTCGCTGTGGCGGTCGCGGCGCTCGCGCTGGCGGGCCGGAGCTGGAAGGTGCTCGCCGCCGCCGCCGCCGTCGCCGCCCTCGCCTGGGTCGTGGCCCCCGATTCGCTCCGGAGCCGCGTCCTCAGTCTCGCCGACGCCAAGGACCCCACCCGGGTGGAGCGGCTCCTGATGTGGGAGAGCGGCCTTCGCATCGCGCTGGACCATCCGCTGCTGGGAGCGGGGCCGGGCCGGATCAAGCGCGAATATCCCGCCTATGCGAACCCCAAGGCGCAGAAGCAGCGCACGGGGCATCTGCACAACAACCTGCTCCACCTGGCGGCGGAGAGGGGTTTCCCCGCCCTGGCGGCATGGCTGTGGGCTTTCGGGGGCTATTTCTGGCTGGTGGGGCGGTGCCTGCGGGGGCTGGAGGAGGCCCCGCCCGGGCGGCGCTTCCGTACGCTGGCGGGGCTCGCCGCCGCTGCCGGGTTCTTCGCGGCGGGGCTGTTCGAGTACAACTTCGGGGACTCCGAGGTCCTCATGATCGCCTTCTTCGCCATGGCCCTCCCCTTCATGGCGGAGGAGAAGAAGGGGGGCTAGGCGGGGGACCTCGCAACGTCGTTCCTTTGGGGGTCCGAAGGGGCGATGCTTGTCATCGCCCTTTCCGGGCTAAAATCCTGGGCGAACACAAGGTTCGCCCCTACGGGAGAGAGACAGAGAACCCGGGGAGCCCTTCCGGCGCCGCTCTTACCGCAGCTGCAGCACTCCCGTCTCCTTGGCCATGAAGGCCTCGGCGAACGGATCCATCCGGCCGTCCGCCCCCGCCTTCTTGGCGTCCCCTCCCTCGAACGTCAGCTGGAAGGCCTCCGGCGCGAGCTCGAGCGCGGCGCCCTCCAGGCCCGGCCTCAGGATGGTCCGGACGTTGTTCTTCGACGCGATGTGGGAGTAGTTCGAGAACCCCCAGGCGAGAATCCTCTTCGCGTCGTTGAAGCGGCTCTGGGACTGCGGGGAGCCGAACCCGACGCTGATGAGCCGCACCTTCCCCCGCTTGGCCGTGGCCACGAGGCTGAAGCCCGATTCCGGCGTGAAGCCCGTCTTCAGCCCGTCGAGGCCCTCGAACTGGCCCACCAGGCGGTTGGTGTTGCGGAGGTTGAACTTGCCTGGGCGGAAGGGCACCGTCCGGGTCGAGGTCCACTCGAGGACGAAGGGGTATTCCCGGATGAGGCGCCGGGCGAGGAGGGCGGCGTCGCGCGCGCTCATGAGGTTGGAGGGCCTGCCGTTCCGTTCGGGCAGGCCGTTGACGTTCACGAAGCGCGAGTCCGCCATGCCGAGCTGCCTGGCGCGCAGGTTCATCAGCCGGACGAAGGCCGGCTCGCTCGAGGCCACGTGCTCCGCCACCGCGAAGGCGGCGTCGTTCGCCGAGCTGATCATGACGGCCTTGAGCAGATCCCGGAAGGCAAACACCTCTCCCGGCCGCAGGTACACCTGATGGCCCCCCACGCGCGACGCCGCGCGCGAGATTTTCACCCGGTCGCTCATGGCTGCCTTCTTCGCCCGGATGTGCTCGAAGGCGATGTAGGCGGTCATCATCTTGACGATGGAGGCCGGGATGACGGGCAGCCGGGGATTATGGGAGGCGAGAATCTGGCCGGAGTCGGCCTCGATCAGGATGGCCGAGCGGTAGGTGGGCCTGGGCTCCCGCGCGGGCGCCTTGGAGCGGGATGACGCTCCTTCCGCCCGGGAAAGCGGGGTGAGAGGAAGGAGGAAGAGAACGCCGGCCAGCGCCAAGGCCATGGCGCCAGCCGGCCGCCGCCCCGGGCAGAAACTTCCCTTGCAAGACATGCAAGCCCCCTTGGCTCGTGCCCCGGGCGGAGGGCATGACTTGAAGCGGTTTCTTGGCCTGCTTATCCAACTATCTGATTTGCCTGAAGGATTATATGGCGGCCATTAAAATTGTCAAAGAAAATCCGCCCATTTCGCATAATTTTGCTCAGCCGGGCAGATGCAGGGGGCGTGCCGCCGGGATTGGTTGAGGGCCGGCCGGACGCCAAGGGGACCGGTTTCTTGCTCCCTGGGGCGCCCTTTGTTAGGATGGCTCAATCCCGGGAGGATGACGGCCCGCCGCCCTGCTGTGAAAGGGTGCCCGTCTGCGGGGGGGGCGTAACCCATGCCGCTCAGGAAATGGCGGAAAAAGGAGAAGGAAATGCGGTTCAGAGGCTCGTACGTGGCGATGGTCACCCCCTTTCGCAACGGACAGCTCGACGAGGCGGGCATCCGCTCCCTGGTGGACTTCCATCTGGAGAACGGCACCCACGGGATTGTCGCGTGCGGCACCACGGGCGAGTCGGCGACCCTGAGCCACGAGGAGCACGACCGGGTCATCGAGATCGTCATCGAGCAGGTGGCCGGGCGGATCCCGGTCATCGCGGGCTCGGGCTCCAACAGCACGGCCGAGGCCGTCCGCCGGACCCGGTTCGCCGAGAAGGCGGGCGCCGACGGCGCCCTGCTGGTCGCCCCCTACTACAACAAGCCGACCCAGGAAGGCCTCTACCAGCACTTCAAGGCCATCGCCGAGTCGGCCGACATCCCCATCGTCCTCTACAACGTGCCGGGGCGGACGGTGATCTCCATTCAGGCGGACACCATCGCCCGCCTCGCCGAAATCCCGAATATCGTCGGCGTCAAGGAGGCCACCGGAAACATCTCGAACACCTGCGAGATCATCTCCAAGGTCCCCAAGGACTTCATCGTGCTGTCGGGGGACGACTTCGTGACCCTCCCCATGATGGCGATGGGGGCGGTGGGCACCATCTCCGTCACGGCCAACGTGGCCCCCGCCGACGTGGCCGAGATGTGCCAGGCCCAGCTCGACGGCGACCGCGCGCGCGCGCTCAGGCTCCACTACAAGATGTGGGAGCTCAACCAAATGATGTTCGTGGAGACGAACCCCATCCCGGCCAAGGCCACGCTCGCCATGATGGGCAGGCTCAAGCTGGAGTACCGGCTGCCGCTCTGCCCGCCCTCGGCGGCCAACATGAAGAAGCTCGAGGCCTTCGCGAAGTCCTACGGGCTCATCCCGGAGACGGTGACGGTCTAGCTTTCCAGGCGCGCAACCGGAGGGGGCGGGGAGCATCCCCGCCCCCTTTTCCTTTGGCCGCGCGCCGCAGGCCATTCGGGGCGCAAAGCCCTTATCCCCTTCTTCCTCAATGGGATAGACGCCGGCCGCCCGGCTTTTCCCTTGACCCGCCGGATGGGTGCCAGTATAATTTCTTATCCTCATAAACCATCTACTTCGCTTTAAATCCGGGTGCGGCCGAAGCAACAGGCGTCATGGGGCCTTCTCTTTTCTTTCCGGCCGGCGGCTCCCGGGCCGCCACAGCGCATCTCTTTATGAGGAGAAGAAAAACATGACCAGATCGCGAATGCCCGGGCTCATTGCGGCGGCCGTCCTGCTTGCGGCCGGCCCCGCTCTCGCGGCGGAGGACGCCGTCCCGCGGGCCGCCAAGAAGGAGGGCAAGGTCACCTGGTACACCGCGGTCTCCCTGCCCGTGGCGCAGGAGGTCTGCCAGAAGTTCATGAAGAAGCACCCGGGCATCGAGTGCATCGTGCACCGCGACGGCTCGGGCAAGCTCTATCAGCGCTACCTCCAGGAGGCCAAGGGGAACATCTACGTGGCCGACGTGTACCACACCTCGAACTACGGCCACTTCCTCGCCATGAAGGACAAGCATTTCCTCGCCTACAAGCCCAAGGGAACGGAGAAGTTCAACCGCTCCTTCGTGATCGATCACGGTCAATGGACCATCCTCCGGGCGGCCGTGCTCGTGCCCTTCTACAACTCCGCCAAGGTCTCGGCGGCCGAGGCCCCCAAGAGCTGGAAGGATCTCACCGATCCCAAGTGGAAGAACCGGATGGTGCACTCCCATCCGGCCTACAGCGGGTTCGTGACCAACGGCATGCTCCTCAACATCAAGCACCACGGCGAGGACTACTACAAGAAGCTCGCCGCCAACAAGCCGAAGGTCGTCCAGTCGGCCCTCGCCTCCATCCCCCTGGTGGCCCGGGGCGAGGCGGACGTGGGGGCGGGCACGGTCTCCTACGGGCTCTTCGAGGCGATCAAGAAGGGCGAGCCGCTCAAGGTGGTGATCCCGGCGGAGGGTGTGCCCCTGGTCTCCTCGCCCAATTCCATCCTGAAGAAGGCGCCCCATCCTAATGCCTCCAAGGTATTCACCGACTACATGTTCAGCCTCGAGGGCCAGCAGATATTCGCCAACCGTTTCCTCTACGTCGGCCATCCGGGCGTGAAGTATCCGAAGGGGCTTCCGAGCCTCGACGAGTTGAAACTCGAGGTCATCTCTCCCGAGGTATTGAAGAAGGAGAACAAGAACATGCAGCAGCTGTTCCGCAAGCTGTTCGGGGTCTAGGCGCCGCGGAGTGAAGGATTGGGGGGCGGGGGGCATCCCCCGCCCCCTTTTTTTCGCCTCCCCGCACCTCCCGGCCGGATTTTCATCCAACGCATTGAAACCCTTCGCTGTAGGGGCTCCTTGACCGCCCCCCGCTAGGCCGCTAGAATTCGGGGCACCGTAAGGATGTTTCGGGGAATGGGACGGGAGGCGTGGAAGGCCGCTCCTTCCGTTCGGGGATTTTCCGGGCTCGCGGGCGCGGGCCCTCCCGACGCAAACTTTCTCTTGGCCTGCCTCTCTTGCCGCGGGAGAGGGACGCATCCCCAGCCCGGATGGATGAGGTTCAGGATGGCAACGGTTCTTTCGCCGGCGACGGTAGTGCAGAAGCCCTTCCGGCGCGGGTTCGATTACACCACGCTCTTCTGGATAGGCACGGCCGTCATCCTGGCCATCCTCATCCTCAATCCGATCTTCTACCTCTTCAAGGAGAGCTTCACGGCGAAGGGCGACGAGGGCGGCTGGACGCTGATGAACTACGTGGAGGCGTTCAGCAATCCCCTTTACTACAGCCCGATCGTGGCCACGCTCTGGATCTCCCTCTCCGTCGGCGTCCTCTCTCTCGTCATCGGCGCCTCCATCGCCTGGTGCGTGAGCCGCACCGACATTCCCATGGCCAACATGATCCGGAACCTCATCCTCGCCTCCTTCGTCACGCCTCCCTTCCTCGGGGCCATCGCGTGGATCTTCCTCGCCGGCCCGCGTGAGGGCTGGCTGAACGATATCTTCCGCGCGGTGACCTTCGCCGGGGACGATTCCTACCTGTTCAACATCTTCTCCCTGGGGGGCGTGATCTTCGCCATCACCCTCTATACCTTCCCGCTGGTCTTCATCGTGGTGATGGCCGCGCTCAACAACATCTCCTCCGACATCGAGGACGCCGCGAACATCGCCGGGGGCGGCACCTTCTCGACCATGGTGAACATCACGCTACCCCTGGTGCTCCCGGCCCTGTTCGCGGGCTTCATCATGGCGGTGCTCGAGGCCATGATCCTCTTCGGCACCCCGGCCATCCTGGCCATCCCGGCCCGGATGCACGTCATGACGACCCAGCTGCGGGCCTTCATGGCCTCCGAGGAGAACCTAGTGGGGCTGGCCGCGGCGTACTCCATGCCCATGCTGGTCGTCGCCGTGTGGCTGATATACTCGCGCGGCCGGATTCTCGGGAAGCGGGGCTTCGCCACCGTGGGGGGCAAGGGAGGCCAGCGGCGCCCCCAGAAGCTCGGGGCGTGGCGCTACCCCGTCCTCGCCCTGTGCCTCATCCCGCTGGCCTGCGCCGTCGTGCTGCCCTACGTCGCGCTGCTCCTCACCTCGTTCATGCGCACCCTGGGGGGCGGGCTGACCTGGGACAACATGACCTTCGCCAACTACGTCTTCATCTGGAACAACGACGCCGTGTGGGGCTCCATCGGGAACACCATCGGCCTGGCCGTCGCCGCGGCCACCGCGGCCGCCGGCCTGGCCGGCGTCATCGCCTACGTCTCCCAGCGCCGCATCGTCTGGGGCCACCAGTACATGAGCTTCCTCGCCACCCTGCCCATCGCCATTCCGGGCATCGTGCTGGCCGTGGGCCTCTTCGCCGCCTACACGAAGCAGCCCTTCGTCCTCTACGGCACGCTGTGGATCATGTTCTTCGCCTACCTGACCAAGTACCTCCCGTTGGCGTTCCAGACGAGCAACGCCGCGCTGATGAGCGTGCATCCCGAGCTCGAGGAGTGCAGCCGCATCCTGGGCGCGAACCGCATCCAGGTCTTCTGGGACGTGACCATCCCCCTGTTCAAGGTGGGCCTTGTCGCCTCCTGGATCCTGGTCTTCATGCCCTCGCTGCGGGAGCTCAGTGCCTCGGTGCTGCTCTGGACCACCAACACGAAGGTCATCTCGGTCGTCATCATCGACCTGTACGAGGAGAACCTCCTGGGCGCCATCTCGGCCCTGGGGGTGGTGCTCCTGCTCATCACGCTCGTCGCCGTCCTGGCCGGGTTCCGCCTGGCGGGCCGCGATTTCATGAAGGCATAGGGGACCCGCGTGGCGACGCTCTCTCTCGGGAAGCTCCTCAAGATCTTCGGCACCGGCGTCCGGGCCGTGGACGAGATCGACCTCCAGATCGAGCACGGCGAGATGGTCTCCCTCCTCGGCCCTTCGGGCTGCGGGAAGACTACCACCCTGCGCCTCGTCGCGGGCTTCCTCGATCCCGACGGAGGGGAGATCCGGGTGGACGGGAACGTCGTCTCCCGCACGGGCTGGGTGCTCCCGCCCGAGCGCCGCTCCATGAGCATGATTTTCCAGAGCTACGCCATCTGGCCCCACAAGACCGTCTTCCAGAACGTTGGCTACGGCCTCAAGTTCCGGAACGTCACGGCCCAGGAGGCGGAGAAGAAGGTGCGCTACATCCTCTCGGTGGTCCGGATGGAGCACCTGGCCGGGCGCTACCCGGCCGAGCTGTCAGGCGGCCAGCAGCAGCGGGTGGCCCTCGCGCGGGCCCTGGTGGTGGAACCCTCCATCCTCCTCCTGGACGAACCCCTCTCGAACCTCGACGCCGGCCTCCGCGAGGAGATGCGCTTCGAGATCCGCCGCCTCCACGACGAGTTCCACATCACGAGCATCTACGTCACCCACGACCAGTCCGAGGCAATGGTCACGAGTGACCGCATCTGCGTCATGAACCACGGCCGCATCGAGCAGGTGGGGGACGCCCAGGAGATCTACAATCACCCCCGCACCCGCTTCGTCGCCGAGTTCATCGGGGTGACGAACTGCGTCGAGGGCTCGGCCCAGGAGCCGGGCCTCTTCGTGGCGGGGGAGGGCCTGAAGCTCCGGACCAACGGCTCCGCGGTCACCGGCGGCCGGCAGGTCGCCTCCATCCGGCCCCACCGCATCCATATCGCCGAGCCCTCGGCCACGCCCACCGACGGCCTGAACGTGCTAGAGGGGGAGGTGACGCAGGAGTACTTCTTCGGGAACTCGGTGGACTACCGGGTGAGGGTGAAGGGGCTGCCCGACCTCCTCCGCGTGGAGAGCGACCCGGACCGCATCTTCGCCCCCGGCAGCCGGGTGCGTCTCCTCATCGAGCCCCGCGCCGTCATCCTCGTCCAAGACAACTAGCCTCCCCGTGCGCATCGTCATCCCGGACGACGGGGATCGCCTCTTCCCGGGCTCCGAGGCGCTGGAGCGGCTCCGGCGACTGGGCGCCGTCTCCTACCACGGCGACACGGCCCAAAGTCCCGAGGCCCTGCTGGACCGCCTCGGGGGCGCCGAGATCATCCTCACCACCCGCTACAAGACCGACTTCAAGAGCACGGACATCCTCGATCGCCTTCCGGCCCTGCGGATGATCTCGGTGATGGGCACCCGCCCCCGCATGATCGACATGGGGCGCGCCCGGGCCCGCGGGATCACCGTCACCGTCACCCCGGCCGCGAGCGCCCCCTCCGTGGCTGAGCATACGATCATGCTCCTCCTCGCCCTCGCCAAGCAGATGCCCTTCATGGTGCCCGCCATGAAGGAGGGCGGCTGGCCCCGGCGCCCGGGCGTCGAGGTGGAGGGGAAGACCATGGGCCTCCTGGGGTTCGGGAACATCGGCCGGCGGGTCTGCCGGATGGCGGCCGCCCTGGGGATGCGGGTGCTGGCCTGGTCGAAGAACATGACGCCCGCCCGCGCCGCCGCGGAGGGCGCCCGGGCGGCCTCCCTGGAGGAGTGCCTCGGGGCGGATTTCGTGGTGCTCCTCCTCCACGCCACTCCCGAGACGCGCGGGCTCCTCTCCCGGGAGCGCCTCGCGCGCATGAAGCCCGCCGCCTACCTCGTGAACACCGCCCGCGCCGCCCTGGTGGACATGGAGGCCCTCTGCGAGGCGCTGCGCCAGAAGAAGATCGCGGGGGCGGGCCTCGACGTCTTCGAGCCGGACGAGCCCCTGCCGGCCGGCTCCCCCCTCCGCGCGCTCGATAACGTCCTGCTCACCCCCCACTCCGCCTGGGACACCGAGGGCACCCAGGGCCGCTTCGTCTCCCTGACGGTGGACAACATCGAGGCTTGGCTCCAGGGCCGCCCCCGGAACGTCGTCACCGGGGACGCCTGAGGGGCCGGGGCCGCACTTCGGGAGCGGCGAAATTTTTTTTGCCTCGAAGAATATCGGGGAAAATCCCGAAATGACGGCCTCTTTCCCGCCGCGCGTCTTCATTTTCCTGGCGGGAATATCGTGGAATATCGTAGACACCCCCTTTCTCCCGCGCCTTTTTCCAGACAGAACCTCGAGCTTCCCCTCCGGCCCGCGCAGGGAGGGCGGGGGTGCCCCGGCGGGCGAGGCCCCCAGGGGAAGGTACGCCCCCGCCGCTCCGGGCCCGTTACCGCAATTTCGCGCAGGTTCATGGATCGGTAAAAAATCCTGCCGCGGCAGGTTTTTTTCGTAGGGGCGAGGCATGCCTCGCCCCCACCCGCGGCCCACAAAAAGGGGTGGCGGCGGCGTCCTTCTTCAGGCGGGAAGGGCATCGAAGGGACAACAAAAATCCCGCCCCTGGCCGGGGGCGGGATTTTGAAATTCGGAGCGGAGTGAGGGCCGGCCGGGCGCGGCGCTAGAGGGAGAGGGGCGGGTGGTTCTCCTCGGCCGCCGAGGGGTGGCCGTTGCCGTTCCCGTTGAGGGAGGCGCCCTCCAGCGGCTGGGAGGCCTGGATCTCGCCCGCGATGAACGCCTCGATCATCTGGCGGGCGCGCTCGTCCGCCATCTGGACCGGCGGGTGCTTCATCAGGTAGGCGCTCACCGGGTAGAGGGGCCCCGCCTCGCCGCGGTCCCGGGCGAGCTGGACGAGCCGGATGGCGTCGATCAGGACCCCGGCCGAGTTGGGCGAGTCCTCGACCGAGAGCCTCGCCTCGAGCTCCAGCGGCACCCCGCCGAAGCCCTCGCCCTCGATGCGGAGGAAGCAGATCTTGTTGTCCTTCTGCCAGGGCACGAAGTCGCTCGGGCCGATGTGGATGTTCTCGGCGGGCAGCGGCTCGGGGAGCTGGCTCTGGACGGAGGAGGTCTTGGAGATCTTCTTGGACTTCAGGCGGGAGCGCTCCAGCATGTTGAGGAAGTCGGTGTTCCCGCCGGTGTTGAGCTGGTAAGTGCGCTTCACCTTCACCCCCCGGTCGGAGAAGAGCTTGACCAGGGTGCGGTGGAGGATGGTGGCGCCGAGCTGGGCCTTGAGGTCGTCGCCCGCGACGGGGATGCCCGCCTTGGCGAAGCGGGCGGCGAAGGCGGGGTCCGAGACGATGAAGACCGGCATGCAGTTGATGAAGGAGATGCCCGCTCCGAGGGCGGCCTCGGCGTAGAAGCGGGCGGCCTCCTCGGAGCCCACCGGCATGTAGTTCAGCAGTACCTCGGCGCCGCTCTTGCGCAGGATGCCGGCCACGTCGGCCGGGTCCGCCTCGGCGGGGACGAAGGTCTGGTCGGGGTGGAACTCCGCCATGTGGGGGGCCACGCCGTCCAGGATGGGGCCCATCTCCACCCGCACCCCGTAGTCCGGCAGTTTCTTCCAGAAGATTTTCGTGCAGTTGGGGGGCGCGAAAATGGCCTCGTGGAGAGGCCGCCCCACCTTGCGCACGTCGATGTCGAAGGCCGCCACCGGGCGGATGTCCTCGGGGCCGTAGCCGCCCAGGTCCCGGTGCATGAGGCCCGTCCCGGCCTCCGGGTTGTGGCGGTAGAACTCCAGGCCCTGGAGGAGGGAGCTGGCGCAGTTTCCTACCCCTGCGATGGCGATGCGGATGGGTGGCATGGAAAGCGTTCCTCCGATCCAAACGGCTGCCGTATGCGAATGTTGGAAAGGGGTTGCGGAACGGCCCTTTTTCGAGAGCGGCCCGGTATCCCGACCGGAAAGCTCAACAAATATAGCCTTGGCCGCCCCAAAAGGCAAGCGCATCAAGGGATATCCGAAAGGATTCCGTTACCGGGGCGAAAGCTGACCGGCCAGGCACCGGCTTCCGGCGGCCGGAGCCGGCGGGAGAAAGGGCTAAGCGGGGGAGGCCGCTCCCCCGAAGTACCGCCGCTGGAAATACAGGGAGACGTTCACCAGCCCGATGAGGACAGGGACCTCGACCAGGGGACCGATCACGGCAGCGAACGCCGCGCCCGAGTTGATCCCGAAGACGGCCACGGCCACGGCGATGGCCAGCTCGAAGTTGTTGCTCGCGGCGGTGAAGGAGAGGGTGGCCGTCCGGGAGTAGTCCGCGCCGATCCGGCGCCCCATCCAGAAGCTGACCAGGAACATGACGACGAAGTAAACGAGGAGGGGAAGGGCGATCCGCGCCACGTCCAGAGGTATCCGCACGATCATCTCGCCCTTCAGGCTGAACATGACCAGGATCGTGAACAGGAGCGCGCCCAGGGTCAGGGGGCTGACGCGGGGGATGAACTCCCGCTCGTACCAGGTCCGGCCCTTCGCCTTGACGAGCGCGAGGCGCGTGAGCATTCCCGCCAGGAAGGGGATGCCGAGGTAGATGAAGACGCTCTCCGCGATCTGCCCCATACTCACGGCCACGGCGCTTCCCGAGAGCCCGAACCAGGGCGGCAGGACGGTGATGAAGACGTAGGCGTACACGCTGAAGAAGAGCACCTGGAACACGCTGTTGAAGGCCACGAGCCCCGCCGCGTACTCCGTGTCGCCCTTCGCCAGCTCGTTCCAGACGATCACCATGGCGATGCAGCGGGCGAGGCCGATCATGATCAGCCCCACCATGTACTCCGGATGGCCGGAGAGGAAGGTGATCGCCAGCAGGAACATGAGGATGGGCCCGACGATCCAGTTCTGGACGAGGGAGAGGGCCAGGACCTTCCAGTTGCGGAAGACTTGCCCCAGCTCCTCGTAGCGCACCTTCGCCAGGGGCGGGTACATCATCAGGATGAGCCCCGCGGCGATGGGGACGTTGGTCGTCCCCGCCTGGAAGCGGTTGATGAAGCCCTCCACCCCCGGCACCGCGTGTCCGAGCCAGATGCCGGCGGCCATGGCCAGGAAGATCCAGAGCGTCAGGTAGCGGTCCAGGAACGAGAGGCGCCGGGCGACGGCGGCTTCCATCATGGCAGGGCTCTCCGCGGGCCGGGCTCGGGAGCGGCGGCGGCGCGCCCCCGCTGGATGCTGCACAGAAGGGTGAGGTCGGCCCTTCGGATGCGCTTCAGGCGCTCGCGATCCCCGTCCGGCTCCGGGGCGCACTCCCGGAGCCAGCGCAGGGCCCCCCGTGCCTCCGGCGGGCTCTCCTCCTCATCGATCCGGTAGTGCACCCACCGGCCCTCCTTCCGGTGCCGCACCAGGCCGGCATCGGCCAGGATGGACATGTGCTTCGACACCGTGGAGGGGGAGAGGCCCAGCAGCTCGATGAGCTGGCAGACGCAGAGCTCGCCCCTGCGCAGGGCGAGCAGCGCCCGTAGGCGCTGGGGGTCGCTCAGGGCCTTGGCGATCTCGACGGCGGAATCCGTTGCATTGATTCGATAATTCGCCATATGACGAAATATATAAGGAAACTTCCCTGCTGTCAATGACCGTCAGGGGAAAAGGCGGCGGGGCGCCTGGGGCGCCCCGCCGATGATCTCGATGGACAGCCTTCCCGTGGGGGCGTATTGCAATACGCCCCCACGCCAGCGCGTTCCGCGCCCGCCTCAGTCCTTCTTGATGAACACCCCGTTGTAGAGCAAGGCCGCGAGGGCGCCCCCGGCCAGGGGGCCGATCCAGTAGACGAGGTGGTTCAGCCCGTCGAAGCCCCCGCCCGCCAGGGCGGGGCCGAAGGTCCGGGCCGGGTTCATGGAGGCGCCGGTCAGGGGGCCGCCCACCAGGATGTCGGCCGCGATGGTGAGGCCGATCCCGAAGCCCCCGATGGGGGGATGGCGGTCGTCCACCGCCGTCCCCCAGACCGCCGTCACCAGGAAGAAGGTCAGGATGAGTTCCAGCAGGACCGCCGCGCCGAAGCCCATCCCGCCCGCCACGGTGGGGGTGCCCAGGTTCACCTTTATCCAGGCCTCAGGCGAGAAGATGAGGCGCAGCAGCAGCCCCGCCACCGTGCCCCCCACGAGCTGGCTCAGGATGTAGGCGAGGCCCGTCCCGGTGTCCAGCTTGCCCGTCACCATGAAGCCGAAGGTCACGGCCGGGTTCACGTGCCCTCCCGAGACATGGCCGAAGCACGAAACCATGATCGAGAGGATGAGGCCGTGGGCCACGGCGATCCCGATCAGCCCGACGGCTCCGTTGGTGTGGGCGTTCAGGATGATGGATCCTGCGCCGATGAAGCACAGGCCGAAGGTGGCGACCGCTTCCGCGGCGCAGGCTCTTCCGGTTTGGCTCATCTTTGTGCTCCTCGGCGCCCTCCGGACGGAGAGGGAGCGCCGCGCGCATGGGGAACGGAGACTTCCGGGCGGGTGCCCGCGCGCCGCGGTCCGGCGCCGGGGATTTGGATGGGGAGATTATAGCAAATCCGCGCGGGTCCCAGCCGCAATTTCCGGCGCGGGAGACAAATCAAATCTTCCGTAGGGGCGAACCTCGTGTTCGCCCCAATTCACCGGAGGCAGGAGGGGCGAATACAAGATTCGCCCCTACGGACGAAACATGCTTGGTTAGGGCCTAGGTTTGTCATTCCGAGCGCAGCGAGGAATCTGTTTCTAAAAAGCAAAAGCAGATTCCTCGGTCACCCTCTTTTGGGTCCCCAGGCGGCAAGCCGCCTGGGCGGGCTCCCTCGGAATGACATCGTTGGCCGTTTTCCCCCCTCAATTCACCACGTTCCGAGGCCTTCCCGCGAAAAAGGCCGCCACGTTCTCGGCAGCGAGGAGGAGCCCCGCCTCGGCCGCCTCCGGCGTGATTCCCGCGTTGTGGGGAGAGAGCACCACCTGGGGGAACTCCGCGAGGGGATGGCCGGCGGGCAGGGGTTCCGCCTCGAACACGTCGAGCCCCGCCCCCGCGAGGCGTCCCGAGGCGAGGGCCGCGAGGAGCGCCTTCTCCTCCACCACGGGCCCCCGCGCCGTGTTCACCAGGATGGCGCCCGGCTTCATCCGCGCGAAGGCGGCCTCCCCGATCATCCCGCGCGTCTCGGGCGAGAGCCGCACATGGAGGGAGATGACGTCGGAGCGGGCGTAGAGCGCGTCCCGCTCCGCCCACTCGAGGCCCGCCTCCGCCGCGAAGGCGGGGTCCGGGTGGAAGGTCCAGGCGAGGAGCTTCATCCCTAGGCCCCGGGCGAGGCGCGCCGTCTCCCGGCCGATGGCCCCGAGGCCCACCAGGCCCAGGGTCTTCCCCCGGAGCTGGGTCATGCCCCCGCGCGGCCACTCCCCCCGGCGCACGGCGGCGTCGTGGAGGGGGATGCGCCGGGCCACGGCCAGCATGAGGGCGATGGCGTGCTCGGCCACCGAGGCGGCGGCCACGCCCGGGGTGTTCGTCACCGTCACCCCGGCCGCCCGGGCGGCGGCTAAATCCACGTTGTCGGTGCCCGTCCCCCAGATGGAGAGGTGGCGCAGGCCCCGGGCGCGGGAGAAGAAGCCCGCGTCGAAGCGGCTGAAGGCCCGGATGTTGACGACGGCCTCGGCGCCCCGGACCCGGCGGAGGAGCTCCCCGGGGCTTCCGGCCTTCGTGGTGAAAATCTCCACCTCGCCCAGCTCGCGCAGGCGGGCCTCGGCCCGGCTCCCGGCGAGGACGGAGGGGAAGTCGTCCGGCACGGCGATGCGCGGCATGGGGGTCTCCCGATGGAATGACGAAGCTTGATTTTGGGGCCAAATCACGGATGATGCCAACATGCGGATGCGCCCAGAAGTTGGCATGGAAATAGGGGTTCCAAGGAACGCCCAGGCTTATGCTTGTCATTCTGAGCGGAGGGCCGAAGGCCCGCAGCGAAGAATCTCGGTTTAAACCGATATCCTTCGCGGAGCCTGGCCTGAGCGAAGCGAAGGGCTCAGGATAACATCTTCGCAGAACCCGTTCTGATCGAGGCGGCGGGCTTCCCCGGAATGACGGCTCTTTCGCGTGGCTGACCTCCCTGGAGGAACGACGTATGCCCGGAAAGCCGCTGGACCACATGGCCGAAGCCACATCGCCGGGCCAACGGCCCATCGACAAGCCCGATCTCCCGAGCCAAGGCTACGTCCTCACCATCGCGGCCGACGCCGAGACCATCGAGGGCAAGCTCCACCTGCGCCGGGGCCGCTACGGGAAGTTCGAGGTGCTCTGCGACGAGCCCGAGATGATGGGAGGGGAGGATTCCCACCCGACTCCCCTCGGCTATATCTCGCTCGGGGTGGGGTTCTGACTCCTCACCCAGCTTGCGCGGTACGCGCGGATGAAGAAGGTGCCCTTCAAGCGGGCCTCCTGCCGGGTGGAGATGGATTACTTCCTGAGGGGTTCCTTCCTCCGGGGCACGGTCGAGTCGGGCTGCACCGAGGTCCGCACCCGCTTCGAGGTGGAGTCGAAGGCCCCGCCGGAGGCCATCCGGCACGTGATCCGCATGGCCAAGAAGGGCTGCTTCGCCGAGAATATGATCCAGGCGGCCGTGCCGCTCAAGAGCTCGATCCGGCTGAACGGGGAGCCCTTGGCGATCGAGGGAATCGGTTGAGGCGAGCGGGATGGAGGGCCGCATGAGCGGGCGGGCGTCGGTGCTGCGCTTCCTCCCGGCGCTGCGCCACGCCTTCCGCAACCCCATCTTCCTCCAGCACCTCCTCCGGCTGCTCTGGATCGCCCCGCTCGTCGAGGGCCTGGAGGGCCGGGTGCTCGACATCGGCAGCGGCCCCCGCACCTTCGCCAAGTTTTATTCGCGCGCCCGGCGGGTGGTGAACGCGGACTACCTCTCCACCTCGGAGGCCTTCAAGGGCGTCCCGCCCGACGTCTGGGCGGACGGCCGGGCGCTCCCCTTCCGGGACGGCGCCTTCGACCACGCCACCTGCTGGGAGGTGATCGAGCACCTGCCCGACCCGGCCCGGCTTTTCGGGGAGGCCGCGCGGGTGCTGCGCCCGGGCGGGCGCCTCGTCCTGAGCACGCCCATGGCCTGGGGGCTGCACGGCGAGCCTCACGACTACTACCGCTACACCCCGCACGGCCTCCGCCATCTGGCCGAGGAGGCGGGCTTCCGCGTCCGCGCCATTCACCCCACCTCGGGCACCCTGGGGCTCGTGGGGCAGAACCTGAGCGTCTTCATCGGGGAGGAGATCGCGCGGGGGAACCGGACGGCGCTCTTCCTCCTGCGGCCGGCGTTCGGACTGGTCCAGCTCTCCTTTCTTTTCCTCGATCTCCTGGCGGGCCGGCGCGGCCACAGCCTGCACCACGTGGCGGTGCTGGAGAAGGGATGAATGTGCCGGCCGGCAGAGCGGAAAGGTTGTCATCCTGAGGGAGCGTCAGCGACCGAAGGATATCGGGGTTGAATTTCCATTCGAACCGATATCCTTCGCTTCGCTCAGGATGACACCCTTAATCGGAACTGTCCCATCGCCCCCCCCCTTGTGACAGATTCGCCCTTTCCCGGCAGGGGCGTATGGCCATCCGCCCCTACGCCTCGCGAATCCTCCCCTCGGGCGGCAATTGCCGCTCGGCTTCGTTCAGCAGGCGCACGATCTCGACGCCGAGCTCCACCCCGAGGCCCTCCAGCGACTCCCCCCGGATGCCCCGGGCGAAGGCCTTGAGGGCGGCGGCCAGGGGAGGCTCGTAGTCGAAGGGCAGGGGCTCGCCCGGGCCCTCGAGGGCGGGGGGCTCGCCCTCCCAGCCTTGGGGCAGGGGATGGCGCACGAGGCGCTGCGGCGCGAGATCGTCGAAGACGAGGGCGCACCCGCCGAGCCAGGCGGCGAAGCGCCGGCGCTTCTCCGGGAATATCTTCCCCACCCGGATCCCGGCGCGGGCGCCTCCCGGGAAATCCAGCTCCAGCGCGAAGTTCTCTCCCCGGCCCTCCGGGGTCTCGCGCGTCTCCTCGAGCCGGGCGGCGAGGCGGCGGGGGGAGGCGCCCAAGAGGTCCAGGCACATGGCCAGGTCGTGGGGGCCGTAGTCCCAGAGCGAGGTGGTGTCCTCCCGGAAGGGCCCGAGGCTCCCGCCCTCCGCGCGGATGCGCCGCACGGGGCCCAGCCGCGCCGCCTCGCGCTTGAGCGCTTGGTAGGCCGGGTGGAAAAGGTGGATGTGATCCACCAGCACGGGGACGCCCGCGCGCTCCACCGTCTCCTGCAGCCGGAGCGCTTCTTCAAGATCCAGGGTGAGGGGCTTCTCGACCATCGCCGGGAGGCCCGCCCGCACCGCCGCCCCGGTCATCATGGCGTGGAGCGCGGGCGGGGTGCAGACGATGACGCCGTCCAGGTCCGAGGCCTCCGCCACCTCGCGCCAGTCGCGGGTGATTTGGCAGGATGAATCCACGAGCGCCCGGCTCTCGGGATTCGCGCTGCAGAGGCGGGCGAGGGCCAAATCGGGCAGGCTTTGGATGGTGCGGAGGTAGGCACGGCCCCAGCGCCCCGCGCCGATGAGTCCCAGCCGGAGGGGGGGCATGGCGCTAGGGGCGCGCGCGCGCGGCGGCCCCGGCGAGCACTTCTTCCAGGCGGCCCAGGTGACGCTCCGGCAGGAAGCGGCGGCGCACCTCCTCGCGCCCCGCCGCGCCGTGGCGCAGCGCCAGCTCCCCGTCCGAGAGGTAGGCGTCGAGCGCCCGCGCCAGGGCGGGCACGTCCTTGCGGGGGACGAGGGCCCCCGTCGCCCCGTCGCGCATCCACTCGGCCACCCCGCCCACCTCGAAGGCCGCGACGGGCAGCCCGTGGGCCATGGCCTCGATTCCGACCAGGCCGAAGGTTTCGGGCCAGGTGGAGGGGAAGGCCACGGTCCGCGCCCGGGCATAGACTTCGCTTAATTTCTCCCGCGCCACCCAGGGCGTGAAGATCACCCGGTGGCGCTCCGGGGCTTGGCGCGCCAGCCTCTCCAGCTCGCCCCGGAAGGGGCCTTCCCCCACGATCTCCAGGACCGCCGGCGCCTCGATGAGCGGGAGGGCCTCGATCAGATGCTGGAAGCCTTTCTCGGGCTCCAGGCGCCCCAGCGCCAGGACGCGCCGCTCCGGGGCGGGCCGGGCGCGCTCCGCCGCCGGAGGGATCTCGGTGTAGTAGGGGAGCACCTCCACGAGCTCCTGGGGAGTCCCCCCGCGCACGAGGAGATCCGCCACGTAGCGGCTCGGCGCCAGGACGCGCCGGGCGAGGCGGGCCGCCTTCACGTTGCGCCGCACGTCGGTCCATACCCTAAGCGCCGTGTCGGGCCGCCGGGGCATGCAGAGCTGGGTGTGGGCCTTCCACAGGCAGTGGGCATCGAAGGGCTTCTCGCAGATGCCCTCCCACGTCCTCGGGAGGCGCCGCCCGGTCGGGCAGGTGAGGCGCAGGCCGTGGACGTACTGCACGAAGGGGGCCGCCCCCGCGAGCGCCAGGTTCACGGCGGGGTTCATCGCCTGGTGGAGGTAGAGGACATCGGGGGCGAATTCTTCCACCGCCCGCCGGACGGTCTCTACGACCGGGGCGGAGCTGTCGTGGACGAAGCCCATCGAGCCGGGGACGCGGAAGGCGGGGCGCTTCTTCTCCACCTCCGGCGCGGCGGGGGCGTCGTGGAGGATCCCTACCTCGTGGCACCTGGCCTCGAGGCGCGCCATCACGTCGAGGAGATACACCTCGGCCCCGCCGGCCGGGGCGTACTGCTCGTTGCAGACGAGGATGCGCATCGTCAGCTCGGCTTCCGGAAGGGCACGATCACGTTCTTGCAGAAGCGGTGGCCGAGACGCGCCTCCAGCCCTTCCCACAGCCTGTCCCAGCCCCGGTCCAGGGCGGGGAAGGGGGCATTCTCCCGCCAGGGGTTGCGCCGGTGGAGCTTTCCCCAGAGGTCCCGCAGCACCCAGGCGGGTTCCCCCCAGGAGCGCCAGTAGCCCTCCCCGACGGCGGGGCCGGGGACGAGGCCCGATGCCCGCCCCAGGGCCTCCAGGGCGCCCGCGGTGTAGCTCCGCTCCCAGCCCCAGGGCCAGGCGCCCCGGGCGATCCGGATGCGCTTCATGAGGGTGTAGCCGGTGAAGGCCTGGGGGACGCTGACGACCGCCCAGCCGCCCGGGGCGAGGAGGCGCGCCTGCTCGCGCATCATGCCCTCCGGTTCCGGGAAGTGCTCGACGAGGCCCTGGTGGAAGACGAGGGAGAAGGCCCCGTCCCGGAAGGGGAGGCGAAAGACGTCGCCCCGCGCGAGATGCACGCGCTGGCCGGTCTGCCCGCAGGCCCGCCGCGCCAAAGCGAGGCTCCCCCGGGCGATGTCCACCCCGAAGAAGAGGAGCCCGGGATGGCGCCGGGCCAGGAGGCAGGAGTCGATGGCCGTCCCGCAGCCCAGCTCCAGGCAGCGCGCCCCCGGGGGCAGGGCGGCCAGGACGCCGTCCAGCAGGGCGTGGTAACGGACGCGCTCCTCGAGGTGCCGCCGGATGTGGGGACCCAGGTCGGTCCGCGCCTCCCATTCGCGGTAGATGGCCTCGTATTTTTCGACCGGAAGCGCCGCCATGTGTCCCCTTCCCCGAAAGGCCCGGGTCGTCGCCCACCGGCAGTATAATCCAGAGCGGGGCCGCCGCGGGCGGAGGTGCCGCCGCGGGCCTTTTTTGCTATTTTGCCCCCGATTCCACCCCATTTCGCGGTTTGGGCCGCCCCCCGGCGGCCGGAGGTCCCGGGAGGCCCGGCGCGCCCATGCGGAATCTGCTCAAGGCGGCGATCAAGCGGGCGGTCGGCGCCGCGGGCTTCGAGCTCGTCCGCCGCGGCTCGGTGCCGGACGACCTCCGGCGGCTGCGCAGCGACTTTTCGCCGGAGGACTTCCGCCTGATCGAGGAAGTGGCCCTCTACACCCAGACGGGCCCCGAGCGGATCGTGGCGCTCGCGCGCTCGGTCGAGTACGTGGTGGGGAACGGCATCCCCGGGGCCGTCGTCGAGTGCGGGGTGTGGAGGGGCGGGAGCATGATGGCCGCGGCCAAGACCCTCCTCCGCCTGGGGGTTCAGGATCGGGAGCTCTACCTCTTCGACACCTTCGAGGGCATGCCTCCGCCCATGGCGCGGGACGTCTCCCACTGGGGGGAGCCCGCCTCGGAGGCCTACGCCCGCTTCCGGGGCGGGGGCGCCGGCGGGATATTCGAGGCGAACGCCGTCCCCCTGGAGGAAGTCAAGGCGGCGGTGCTGGGGGTGGGATACGATCCGTCGCGCATCCATTTCATCCGTGGGAAAGTGGAAGACACCCTCCCCGCCGCCTCCCCCGGCCCCATCGCGCTGCTGCGGCTCGACACCGACTGGTACGAGTCCACCAAGCACGAGATGGAGCACCTTTTCCCCCTGCTCTCCCGCGGAGGGGTGCTGATACTGGACGATTACGGGGAATGGCAGGGGGCGCGGACGGCGGTGGACGAGTACATCGCGCGGAACGCGGTGAAGATTCTCCTGAACCGGATCGATCACACCGGCCGGATCGCGGTGAAGCTCTAAGCGCGGGGCGGGCGCTCCCGCCGCTCAGGGGATCGCGATGGGGGGCTCTCCGGCGGGGGAGAGGCTTTTCCCGCGGAGCTGCAGGAGGAGTTCCCCGATCTGGCGCCGGTGCGCGGCCAGGAAGGCCGCCAGCGCCGCCGCGAGGACGGCGCATCCCGCCAGCCGGGCCGGCCAGCTGGCCTCCACCCTCCCGCCGCCGGCCGCCAGGTACGCTTTCCAGGAGAGCCAGACGGCCGCCGCGCCGAATAGCGGCGTCCAGGGCCTCGGCCAGATGCCGGTCCTGCGGTGAACGAACGCGGGCGAGAGGAGGAGGACGCCGATCTCGCTCGCCACCGTGGCCCACGCCGCCCCGTAGGCCCCCCAGCGGGGAATCCACAACAGGTTGAGGGCCACGTTGAGGACGGTGCCCAGGACGCGCGTGGTCATGAACCCCGGCCCCTGGACCCCCACCATGACCATGGTGTGGCCGAACGCGTTGTTCATGAACAGCGTGATGAGGGCGAAGGAGAGGATTCGCAGGACCGAAATGGCATCGGTGAAAGAGGGGGCGTAGATGGTCCGGATGAGATCGGGGGCCAGCACCGCCATCGCCCCCGCCCCGAGCGCGCCGATCATGGCCATGTAGTCGATCGTCTCGCGGTAGATCCACCGGAAGCCGGCGGGGTTGGCGGGCCAGCGCTCCGCGAGGAGGGGGGCGAGGGACGCCATCACGAGCCCCGAGCCGAGCAAGCCCAGCTCGATGAACTTGTAGGCCGCGGCGTACTGGCCCACGGCTTCGGGCCCCTTCATCCATTCCAGCATCAGGGCGTCCACCCGGAAGTAGAACACCCAGATGAGGCCGGACAGGCCGATGACGGCGGACTCGCGCAGGACGAACCGCGCGTGGGCCGGGTCCCAGCGCCACCGCAGGGAGATCTCCCTCCGGAGTCGCAGGTAGACGAAGGCGGCGCGGGGGAGGCGGACGAAGACATAGGAGGCGATGAGCCACTCGAGCGGCCATCCCCGCGCTCTCCCCAAAAGAACGGCCCCGAGGAGGAGAAGCTGCGAGAGCACCGAGGCGGCGGCCACGTTCTGCGCCCGCAGGCGGGCCTTGAGCACGATCTCGTACGTGTCGAATGCGCCCACGAAGTGGGAGAGGAGGAGGAAGATCACGGCCACGGTGTAGGCCGGGGGGAAATCCCGCCCGGCGAGGTAGAGCGCCCCCGCCGCCACGGCGGGGACCGCGAAGGCGGACTTGAGGACGATGCCGGAGGAGACGATGGAATCCGTCCCCTCCTTGTCCCGCGCGGCCTCGCGGAGAAGGATGGAGTCGAAGCCGAAGTTGGCGATCACCGCCGTGAAGTTGAGGTAGACGAAGGCGAGGGCGTAGAGGCCGTAGTCGGCGACGCCGAGGTAGCGCGCCAGCGCGCGGGTGATGTAGAGGCCGATGAGGGCGTTGACGAGGGTCCCCGCGGCCAGCCAGGCCGTGTTCGAGAAGATGCGGGCCTTCGTCCGGTCGGCGGCCAAGGGGGAAGGTCCTCGGGGGGCGGGTCTAAGAGGCCCGGCAGAAAAGGATGTCATTCTGAACGGAGCGAAGCGGAGTGAAGAATCTTCGGGTGTGGCCTCTCACGAAGATTCCTCGCTGCGCTCGGAATGACATCAAATTCTCACAATATGATCTGCGCACCCATTATCGCCCGGCCGGCGCCCCGCCCGCACCCGGCGATTTTTCCCCCTCCCCGAACCGCGCCCGGCAGGCCCGCAGCACCTCCTCCGGATCGATCCCGAGCGCCGCGCCTTCCGGCCCGGTGAGGCAAGTGATGCGGTCCGTCGCGGGGCGGTAGCGCCCCAGGTTCTCCTCCCGGAAGAGGGCCACCGCGGGCGTCCCCGCCGCCCAGGCGAGGTGCAGGGCGGCGGTGTCGGTGGTGAGGAAGATGTCCATCCGCTTGAGCAGGGGATAGGTGCCGTGGAAGCTGACCTGGCCCACCGTGCTGAGGGCAGCCTCCCCGAGCGCCGCCGCCAGCCGAGCCGCGAGGGCGGCCTCGGCTGGCCCTCCGGTCAGGAGGAAGCGCGCCCCCCGCTCCCCCCGCAGCGCCTCCAGCACCCGCCGGAAGGATTCCTCCGGCCAGGCCTTCTCGGGGCGCTCGCTGCCCGGGTTCACCCCGACGATCGGGCCCTGGCCCTTCAGGCGGCGGACCATCTCCTCCGCGCGGCGCTCGTCCTCGAGGGAGGGCCAGGCCTCGAGGCGGCCGCCTTGGGGATCCTCCGCGCCCAGGAGGCGGGCGAGGGCCAGGTTCGCGTCGCGCTCGTTCTGGGGGGCCTCCAGGCTTTCTTCGAGCGCGAGGTGAAAGAAGGTCCCGGCGCCGAGGGTGTCCCGGCCCGCGAGGAGGGGGGCGCCCAGCGCGCGCAGCAGCAGGCCCATGCGCACCGCGCCCTGCGGCGAGTAGAGGCCGATCAGGTTGAGGGCGGCGCCGTAGCCCTCGCGGCGGAGGCGGCGGACGAGGGGGAGCGCCTCCCGCCACCGGAGCGGGCTGTGGTTCCCTTGGAAGCCCTTGGCCTCCAGGGTGTGGATCGAATCGAGGTAGGGGCAGCCCCGGGCGGCGCGGGCGGCCCGGGCGCTGGTCAGGAGGTCCACCCGGCACCCCGGGAAGGAGGCCTTGAGCGCCCGCAGGGCGGGCACGGCGAGGAGGAAATCCCCCATCCCCGCCACCTGGACGGCGAGGAGGCGCGCGCCCCTCAGATCGGGCGGCCGGGCGAGGCGCGGCGCCGCGAGGAGCCTGAGGAGCCCCCGCTGGAGCGGCGTCATGCCGGCCCGCGGATCGGGTGCGTATCTCACGGCAGGGGAGTATATCGCGCCCGCACCCCCCGCGGGACGGAAAAGGCCGGGGCGGGAAGGGGCGGGACCCGTCCGATTGACCCTCCCTTTCCCTGCCCCTAGACTGCCTCCGGACGATTTTCAGGGGAGAGGGAAACCGCGTGGCCGTGACCGAGCTGACCTTCGAGGAGCTGACCGGGGAGCGGATCGCCCGCATCACGGAGGCGTGCACCCTGTGCGGCAAGTGCTTCGAGGTCTGCCCGATGGCGCCCTACTCCTCCCTCAAGGGAGCCGAGCCCGAGAGGGTGGTGCGCTCGGTGATCGATCTCCTGAACGATCGGCCCCATGCGCCCGAGGGCGCGGTCTGGGCCGAGACCTGCCAGAAGAGCGGCGCCTGCATCGAGGCCTGCCCCGAGGACGTGAACCCGCGCGAGATGCTCTCCTACGCCAAGCTCAAGCTCCAGCGGGCGAGACAGGGCCCCGAGGAGCGGGCCGGGGCGAGCCGGGACTACTTCCAGCTCCTGGGCCGCACCATCCGGCTCATGTCGGCCATCCAGGTGGAGCCCGGCCTCTGGCGCCGCCTGACCGCCGTCCGGGGGGGCAAGAGGGATAAGGCGGAGGCCGTCTTCTACTTCGGGTGCAACATCCTCCAGACGCCCCACATCCTCCTCTCCTGCATGGACGTCTTCGACCGGATGGGGCTCGACTACGAAGTCGCCGGCGGGATGGCCCACTGCTGCGGGGTGAACCATATCCGCCGCGGCGACCTCGAGGCGGGGGCGCTCATGGGGGCGAAGTCGCTGGGCCACTTCCGGGCCTACGGCCCCCGCGAGGTCATCACCTTCTGCCCCACCTGCCAGATTCAATACACCGAGTACATGCCGCTCTACGCGAAGGCCGAGCTGCGCCTCGCGGGGGCCGCCTCCTCCAACGGCGCGGGAGAGGCCCTTCCCTTCGTCCACATCACGTCCTATCTCGCGGCCAACCTCGATCGGCTCAAAGCTCTCTTCGTGCGCCCGGTGAACAAGCGGGCGGCGGTGCACCTGCACGGGGGGGTCGAGGGGATCGAGAAGAACCTGATGACCGTCCTGCGCGCCGTGCCGGGCCTGGAGATCGCGGAGATCGACCAGCTCTCGGACCACGGCTACCAGTGCCCCACCCTGGCCCTGCCCGAGGCCAAGGCGGCCATGCGGGAGCGGCTCTTCGCCTCGGCCCGGGAGGCCAAGGTGGACTCCCTCCTCACCGTCTACCACAGCTGCCACCGCGAGCTCTGCGCCGAGGAGAAGGGCCAGCCCTTCCGGGTGGAGAACTTCATGTCCGTCCTGGGCGAGGCCATGGGCTTCGACTACCCCGACCGCACCAAGACCTTCAAGCTCTACGAGGACATGGACCGCGTCCTCGCCGAGGCGGGCGACTTCCTCCGGGCCCACGGGATCGACCCCGGCAAGGCCCGGGAGGAGCTCCAGGCCGCCCTCTACGGCCCCCCGCGCCCGCGCCCCTGAGGAGCGATGGCTCGCATCGGCATCGATGTGGCCCCCGTCTCCCAGCACCGGGGCAGGGGGGTGGGCGCCCTGGGGGGGCAGCTGCTGGCGGCGCTCCTCGCGGCGCGGGGCGGCCGCTCCTTCGTCCTCTTCGCCCCCGAGGGCAGTCCCGAGGCGGAGCTCGCGCGGCGGGAGGGCGCCGAGGCGCGCCTGCGGCCTCCGGTGCGGCCGGGTTTTTCCCCCCAATGGCTGGCGGACGCCCTGCGGCTGGACCGCCAGGTTCGGAGCGCGCGCCCCGCCGTCTTCCACGCCTTCTTCCAGTGGAACCTTCCCCTCCGGCGCCTCCCGGTCCCGGCCGTGGGCCACGTCTATGACCTGATGCCGCTCGCGGCGGAGGATGTCTACCTGCGGCGCTACAAGCTGCCGGTCGGCCGGAAGATGCGGCTCTACCGCGCCTACTTGCGCCACGCGCTGGGGCGGCTGGACCGCGTCATCACCATCTCGGAGCACACGAAGCGCGACCTCGCGCGGCTGATGGGATTCCCGGAGGAGCGGGTGCGGGCCGTCCTCCCCGCCCCCGCGCTGGGGATGAGGCCGCCGGGCGATCCGGCCCGCCCGGAGGCCCTCCGCGCGCGGCTGGGCCTGCCGGAGGGCTACCTGCTCTACACGGGCGGGTTCGACTACCGGAAGAACGTGGAGATCCTGCTGCACGCCCACGCGGGGGCGCGGCGGAAGGGGCTCGAGCTTCCGCTCGTCCTCGCCGGGGGAATGGGCGGCCCCTATGGCCGGCTGATCCAGGAACTGGCGGCGGGGGCTCCCGGGGTACTGCGGACGGGTTTCGTGCCGGACGAGGACCTCCCGGCGCTCTACGCCGGGGCCAAGCTCGTCCTCTATCCCTCGCTCTACGAGGGCTTCGGGCTTCCGGTGGTGGACGCGATGGCCTGCGGCGCCCCGGTGGCCTGCTCGGACCATCCCTCCCTCGACGAGGCCGCCGGAGAGGCCGCCCTGAGGCTGCCCGCCGGGGACGGGGGCGCGTGGGCGGAGGCCATGCTCCGGGCGGCGGAGGCGGGAGGCCTGGCCGGGGCCCGCGAGCGGGGGCTGCGCCACGCGGGGAAGTTTTCCTGGGCTCAGGCGGCCGAGGAAACCTTCCGCGTCTATCAGGATGCCCAGGGATGACCGGAAAAAGAGGTTATTCCATCGGCTAGTATGGGTGGGGTTGCATGAAATCTCATCTTGAGACATGCTATAATATACGGAGGGCGATTTTCAGGTTTCGCCCGATTGTAACTTGCGGTTGAGATGAGGCAACGTATCGATATGGACAGCATGCCGATGTCAGGCTTGGAATTCCTCCTCGTGCTCGCCCTCTTCGCGGTCGTCCTGTGGCCGTCCAAGAAGGGGAAGGGGGTCTTCTCGCGCGCGGGCGGATGGCTCGCCCGAAGGCGTACCCTCGCGACCCGGATCAAGGCCGCCGAGGCTTCCCGCGCGGCCGCGGCGGCACCGCCCCAGGAACCGGTGAAACCGGCCCCCGTCCCCGCCGTCCGCGTGGGCCGGGCGCGCCGGGCCTACGTGAGCACCGCCGGCCGGGCCTGATCGCTCTTCCCGCCGTCCCCTGGCTCAACCCTGCCAAGGCGCCTCCCGGGCCTTGCGGACCTCCTCGCGGATCCGCTCCTCGCTCGCGCCCACCTCTTCGAGCAGAAGCCGCGCCATGGCCGCCGCGACCTCGGCCTCCTCGCTGCAGACGGTGGTGGCGCCCACCCGCTCCAGCCATGCCCTCTCCTGAATGTAGTGGCTCCGCGCCAGTATCTTCAGGTCCGGGTTCAGATCGCGCGCCGTCATGATGATGGCGGCCCTCGATGAGCGGTCCGGCGTGGTCACGAGAAGGTATTTCGACTTCTCGGTCCCCGCCCGCCTCAGGATCTCCCGCTGCGTGGCGTCCCCGTACACGGCGGGCTTCCCCTCCGCCCCGAGGGCCCGGACGGTGTCCAGGTTCAGGTCCACGATGACGGGCTGGATGCCGAACTCCTCGAGGATGTGCGAGGCGGCCTGCCCCGTCGGGCCGTAGCCCACCACGATGGCGCGCGGCCGGGCCCCGTCGCCCGTGTCCAGATGGAGAAGGAGCTCCTTCATCTCGCGGTTCAGCGCCCGCCCCCGCGCCCGCGCCTTGCGGTTGAGCAGGCGCCACAGGCGCGGCCGCCGCTGGAGCCACCGCTCGACCGGGTCCACGGCGCGGAAGACGATGGGGTTGAGGGAGATGGAAACGAGGGCGCAGGCGACGAGGAGGCCCTGCCCCTCGGCGGGGAGAATCCGGAGGTCGCGGGCCAGGCCGGCCAGGATGAAGGAGAATTCCCCGATCTGGGCCAAGCCCAGCGCCACGACGAGCCCCGTCCGGACGGAGTAGCCCAGGGCCCAGACGATGATCAGGGCCGAGAGCGGCTTCACGATCAGGATGATGGCGAGAAGGCTGAACAGGTAGAGCGGCTGCTCCCACACCACCTTCGGGTCGAACAGCATCCCCACCGAGACGAAAAACAGCACGGCGAAGGCGTCCCGCATGGGGAGGGCGTCGGCCGCCGCCTGATGGCTCACCTCCGACTGGCCCGCCACCAGGCCCGCGATGAAGGCGCCCAGCGCCATGGACACCCCGAAGACGGCCGCCGAGCCCGTCGCGATGGCGATGGCGAGGGCCAGGACGGTCAGGGTGAAGAGCTCGCGGGAGCGCGCGTAGGCGACCTGCCTGAGGACCCACGGCACGACGCGCGCCCCCACCACGAGCACCAGGAGGCCCAGCGCCCCCACCTTCAGCGCCGTCAGGCCCAGCGAAGAGAACACGCTCTCGCCGCGCGCCGCCGCCCCGCCGAGGAAGCCCGCGGCGCTCGGAAGGATCACGAGTACCAGCACGGTGAAGATGTCCTCCACGATCAGCCAGCCCACGGCGATGTGGCCATGGCTCGTCTGGAGGAGGTTGTTGTCGGCGAGGACGCGGGTGAGCACGACCGTGCTGGCCACCGCGAGCGCGAGGCCCATCGTCAGGCCGAAGCCGAACCCGTGGCCGAACGCCGCCGACGCCGCGAGCCCGAAGGCGGTCGCGGCGGCGATCTGCGCGACGGCCCCCGGCAGGGCGATGTTCCGGACGGCCAGCAGCTCCCTCAGGTGGAAGTGGAGCCCCACCCCGAACATCAGCAGGATCACTCCGATCTCGGCGAACTGGGCCGACATCTTCGGATCGGCGACGAATCCCGGCGTCTGGGGGCCGAGGGCGATCCCGGCGAGAAGGTAGCCCGCGATGGGCGAGAGCCCCAGGCGCTGGGTCAGCAACCCGAGCGCGAGCGCGGCGACGAGGCTCACGGAAAGGTTGATCAGCAGGCTCAAGTCGTGCACGGGACGGAAAGCCCCCTTTCGGGCAGTTCCTGGCGATCGCGGGTGGCTTGGGATGCGCTCGCGGCGGCGGCCATCATAGAAGAAGCATGCGCGGGGGGCCACTTGCCCGGCGTGGCCGGTTGGGCCGCTATTTCCATCCCTCGAAGGGTCCCGGGTCCTCGTCGAGCCCCAGGTGATAGGCGCGGATGCGGTTCCACAGCCGGAGCTTGGACCAGTCCGGCGAGCGCGCGGGGCGGAGGTCGTCCGTGAGGCAGGGGTTGGGGAGGAAGAAGGTGATCATCTGCTCGCCCCGGCCGTTCCAGAGGCCGAGGCTGTAGCTCAGCGGGGCGTGCCCGGCGATGGGCGGATCGGAGAACGTTCGGACGAGGGCCGCCCGCCCGCAGCGCCGCCACGCGGCAAGCCCCGGCGGGCAGGGGCGCCGCCCGTCCCCCTTGTGCTCCCCGATGCAGAGGTGCAGGTGCCAGTCGCCGAAATCCACGGTGAGGTAGCCGTCCAGGTAGCCGACGCGCCTGGGCGGGTGGCCGGTGCGGCACTCGAAGACGGCGCCCTGGATGCAGGGGCCGAACACGATGTCCCGGTAGTGGTTCTCGAAGAGGTCGCGCAGGAGCGCCTCGAGCGGCTCCCGCTCCGGGGTGAACTCCCACACCGCGGCCAGCCCGCCGTCGGGCTGCCGCTCCTCGCGCCGGGTGACTGCGGGCGGGGCGGGCATCGGGGACTCCTTATGCGCGTTGCGGATGAGGGTTTCGTAGGGGCGAACCTTGTGTCCGCCCCATGTATCACCCGCGCGTAAGGGCGATGACAAGCATCGCCCTTACGGACTGCTGGAGACTTCTGTAGGGAAACTAGCCGGATCTGCAGCTACCGCTCGGCTTCCCGGAGAGTATACCGGACGGGGAGCACCAGCGCATGGCGGACGTGGGGGAGGGGCTGCGCCCGCCGGACGGCCTCGAGCGTCGCCTCGTCCAGCGCGGGGTGCCCCGAGGTCTCGCGGATGGCGAGGCCCTCCACCCGGCCGTCGGGCCGGATGCGGAAGGCCACGACCGCCGTGCCCTCGACCCCCATGAGCCGGGCGGCCTCGGGATAGCGCTTGGCCCTCTCGATGCGCGCCACGATCTGGGCGAGGCGCTCCCGCAGGAGCCGGGGCGAGAGCGTTTCCTCCCCGGGGAGGGGAGGAAGCGACGCCGTCCGGGAGCCTTCCGCCCGGGGCGCGGGGGCCGGGGATGCGGGCTTCGTTGCGGCCGGTGGGGGAGGGGATTCTTCTTTCGGTGGAGAGGTGGGCGCTTGGCCCGGACGGGCGAAGGGCTTCGCCTCCTGGGAAGGCGCCGGGGGGACTTGGCGCGGCGCGCGCCCGGCGGACGCGGCCTCGCGCGGCGGGATGACCTTCTTTTTCTCCGCTCGTGCACCCGGCGGCGGGACCGCGCGCTCCGGTGCCCGGGGTGCGGCGGTCCCCTGGGGCGCGGCCTGCCCGGGCGAAGAAGTTTGCCCGGGCGGTGGGAGAGGGGAGGGAGGCGTGCGGGGCTTGGGTTCGCGGATGGGCGCCGCCTCGGGGGCGGGCGCCTTCTCCTCCGGCGCGAGGCGCACCAGCCGGACGGGGTAGCCCGGCTCAGGCGCGCCCCCGGGGGGGAGGAGGGCCAGGCCCCCCAGCAGGCCCGCATGGACGGCGGCCGAGAGGAGCCAGTGGAGCTTCAGCCCCCCGCCCTTTCCCGCCGTCCGGTAGATGGTCCGCACCGTCTTGATCATGTCAGTAGAGGATGTGCAGGCGGCTCTTGCCCCGGGGAGGCCGCCCGTCCGGGATGGCCGCGGGGGACTCCACCACGGCGATGAGGGAGCCGTCCGGGCTGATCGCCGCCTGATCGTAGGGGATGGGGCCCTCGGTGTGGTATTCGCCCGCGTAGGGGTTCCCCTCCCGCCTCGTGTCGAAGAGGACGAGGGCGTTCACATCCTCGCGGCGGAAGGCCCGGCTCTGGCTCAAGGGTACCGCGAGCCAGCGGCCGTCCGCCGAGAGGGCGAGGCCGTTCGGGCGGTTGGGGGCGGCCCAGCGGTGGCGCAGCCGCCCGTCCCAGCCGAAGAAGAGGAGCGTGTTGCTGTTCGGGTGAGGCTGATTCGTCGAGGCCCCCGCCGGCGCGGCCTGGAGGGGGACATATCCCCCGCCCAGGGAGAAGATGGCCAGCTCCCGCGTGGCCCCCAGCAATCCCGTCTCGGCCACCACCGGGAAGCCCCCCGTCTGGACGGGCCCGCCCCGCGCCTCGGTCCAGCGCGCGCGGCCCCGCTCGATGATGTAGAGCCGGCCGTCCCCCGTCGAGGCGTTGACGGCGCCCCCGTCCGGGCGCACGGCCACGCTCCTCCAGGTGGTGACGCTCTTGAAGGGGGGGAGGGGCTCGAAGGGATGGCGCCAGCGCTCCTCCCCCGTCCCGAGGTCCACCGCGTAGAGCCCCGGCGGCATCGGGAGCCCCGGCTCCCAGTTCCGCGCCATGCCGAGCACGCCGACGGCCACGCGCGCCTTCTCATCGTGGCTGAACCACGTCAGCGAGAGGGGCGCGGGCTTCTCGCGCGGCCATTTCCAGCGCAGGGCGCCCGTCCTCCCGTCGAAGCGGTAGAGGTGGGAGAGCTGGCGGACGGGCGATCCGGGGTCGGGATACCAGTTGTGGAGACCCCCCACGAGGAGATCGCCCTCCGGCGTCACGGCCATCCGGTAGGGGCCGGGGAACTCCACCCAGGCGAGCTCGTTGCCCGGATCGCGGGGGCCGCCGCTCCCCAGGTCCTTCGAGAGGTCGTAGCGCCAGGCCTCCCGCCCGCCCGGAAGCTCCACCGCCCGGATGCTCCCCTCCCGCGTCTGCTCTCCGATGAAGAGAACGCGCTCGTCCGGGGAGAAGGCGGCCGCCTTCGCCAAGCCCTCGGCCACGCGGCGCTCGAAGACCGTCTTCCCGGTCTCCACTTCCATCACCCGCACCTGTCCCCGCTGGTTCCCCAGGGCGAGGAGCCTCCCCGAGGGGCTGAAGAGGACGAAGGTGGACTCGCCGCTTCCCGCGTGGCCCGGGCCCGCGAGCATGCCCTCCAGCTCCACGACCCGCACCGGGACGGGGTCGGCCAGGGCGGGCGCGACGGCCTCCATCCGCTGCTTCCCATTCTCACCCCAGCGGAGGGTGCACGCTTCGCGCGGCTCCCAGCGGAAGGCGAGGAGGAGCTTTTCGCCCATGACGCGCGGGGCCGCGGCCTGAGCGGCCCTGCCGCCGCAGGAGACGGCTACCTGCTTCGCCTCGCCCGGGGGCACCCCCTCGATCACCCCGCCCAGGCGGGCGAAGGTGAAGCGGGGCGCCGCGGGCTCCGCGCCGCAGCCCGGGAGCAGGAGCGCGAGGGCGAGGGCGAGCCGGGCGGTCATCAGATGGCCTCCCGCGTGAAGGTGTAAAGCGGCGCGAGGGCCGGGTGGTAGTAGAGGCCCGAGGCGTAGAGGAGGTAGAGCGCCTTGGCCGCCGCCACGGCGGCCGCTCCCAGCAGCGCCGCCGAGAGGATGGCCCGCTCCCAGGCCTTCATGCGGAGGGGATGGAGGCTCGTGCGCCGCCGGGAGGGGTCGTAGCCCCGGCTGGCGGCCGCGAGGGCGGCGGTCTCGGCCCGCCGGATGGAGGCCGCCAGCACGGGCCGGGCGATGGAGAGCAGCGCCCGGAAGGCGTTCGCGCCGAGGCCGCCCCCGAGCCTCAGGCCGCGCATCCGCTGGGCGCGCAGGGCGATCCGGGCCTCCTCCGCCGTCACGGGCAGGAAGCGGATGGCCGCCGTCGCGCAGAAGGCCAGGGCGTGGGGCAGGCGCAGCGAGGAGAAGCCGGCGAGGAGGCCGCTCGGCTCCATCGTCCAGGCCGCCGCCAGCCCCGCGCTCAGGGTGGCCGCCAGGCGCAGGGACTGGACCGCGCCGTGGACGATCCCTTCCCGGTAGATCGCGAGGCCGCCCGTGAGCGTCCCGATGAGGGGCGTATCGGGCGGCGCGAGGACGAAGAGGGCCGTGCGCGGGAGGTGGTTGTAGAAGATGGCCTGGGAGGCCATCAGGCTCCAGGCGGAGAGCCCCAGCGCGGCGGCCAGGAGGATGAGGGCCCGGAGGCCCGGGCAGGCGGCAAGGGCCCAGCCGAGACCGAGGGCGGCCAGCAGGGCGAGCGACGCGGCGTTGTCCAGCGCCACGGCCATTGTCCCGATGGCGAGGAGGCAGCCGGCCAGGAAGCGCGGGTCGCGGCCCGCGGCGCGCGCGGGGGAGATCATGGCGCCATCCTCGCGGGGGCGGGCTCGAGATCCTCGAGCGCGCCCTGCCCCGCCCCGGCCAGCACCCCGGCCGCCGGCCCCAGGGCGGCGGTCCTTCCCTCGCGCAGGACGAGCGCCCGGTCCGCGCACTGGAGGGCGGACCCGGTGTCGTGGGTGCAGAGGACGATCCCGCGCTCCTCCGGCGCCTCGTCCACCCATCGGCGGAGGTCCGCGAGCAGGCGCTGGCGGAGGCCCCGGTCCAGGCCCGCCGTGGGCTCGTCCAGCAGAAGGACCCGGGGGGCGCAGGCCAGCAGCGCCGCGAGCGCCACCCTAAGCCTCTCCCCCCGGCTCACCGAAAAGGGGTTGCGGCCCGCCAGCGGGGCGAGCCCCACCCCCTCCAGGGCGCGCGCCACGGCCTCCCGGGCCTCGGCGGGGGGACGGCGGAGGAGCCTGGGCCCGAGCGCGACTTCGTCCCGGATGGTGCCCGCGCTGAGCATGAGGTCCGGGTTCTGGAAGAGGAAGCCCACTTTTCCGGTGAGGGAGGAGAGGGAGAGCCGGGGGCGGACTTGGCCGAACCACTCGATTTGGCCTTCCTGGGGGCGCAGGAGGCCCGCGAGGAGCCCGAGGAGGGTGCTCTTGCCGGCGCCGTTGGGGCCCATCAGGGCGAGGATCTCCCCGGCCCGCAGTTCGGCGGTGACATCATCGAGGGCCGGGGGACTCTCTTTCGCGTAGCGGTGGCACAGGCCCCGGAAGCGGACGAGGGCGGGCTTCTCCGCGCGGATGGAGATAGGCGCCGCGTGAGGGGCGGGGAACTCGTCCCCCGGTGCCTCGAGGCCCAGCTCGCGGAGGAGGGGCATCGCCTCGCCGAAGCGCCCGCGCGGGAAGACGCCCCGGATGGTTCCTTCCTCCAGGACGACCAGCCGGTCCGCGAGCGGGAGAACGCGCCCGACGCGGTGCTCCGCGATGAGGAGGGTGAGGCCCTGTTCCCCGCGCATGGCGGCGAGGGCGCGGAGGATTTCCCGGCTCGCGCGCCCGTCGAGCTGGCTCGTGGGCTCGTCCAGGGCGAGGACGCGGGGGTGAAGGGCGAGGGCGCTGGCGAGAGCCACTCGCTGTTTCTCCCCGCCCGAAAGCTCGGCGCACGGCGAGTGGCGCTTTGCGGAGGCCGAAGCGCGCGCGAGCGCCTCCTCCACGCGCTGCGCGATCACCCCGGGCGGCTCGGCCAGGTTCTCGGGGCCGAAGGCCACCTCGTCCTCCACCCGGCCGCAGAGGAGCTGGTCCTCGGGGTTCTGGAAGAGGAAGCCCACCGCCGAGCGCAGGGCGGGGGAGGGGATCGAGGCGGCGTCCCGCCCGCCGATTTCGATTCGGCCCTCGAGGCGGCCCGCGCTCTCGCGGGGAATGAGGCCGTTCGCCGTCTTGAGCAGGGTGCTCTTCCCGCAGCCGGTGGGACCGGTCAGGAGGACGCACTCCCCCTCGCGCGCCGCGAGGTCGATCCCCCGCAGGGCCTCCCGGGCCGCCCCGGCGTAGCGGAAGCGCACGCCGCTCCAGGAGATGGCGGGGGTCATCCGGCCACCTCCCTGAGGGGCGCGCCCAGCCGCAGGCCCAGCGCGAAGCCGATGAGGGTGTAGAGCACGCTCCCGACCGCCAGGTAGAGCAGGATGTACCAGTCCGCCAGGATGAGCCGGTAGAAGAAGATGTGCAGGTGCATGCTCGCGCCCGCCAGCAGGAGGTCCGCCCCCACGAAGGCCAGCCCCGCGGCCAAGGCGGGGCGCCAGCGCTCCTGGGGCCAGCGGTCGAGGAGCCTCCGGCCGGGGGCCCCGCGCGTGATGCCCGCCAGCCAGGCGGCCCCCTCCAGGAAGACGATCTCGGCCGCGAGGAGGAGGACCGGGATGATCTGGAAGGACTCCAGGGTGAGGGCCAGGATGAGTCTCCGGATGGCGGCGAAGAGGGCGAGCGCGCCGGGCACGGGGTAGCGCATCAGGAAGGCCGCCGCGAGGGCGTAGAGCGGCACGTGGCTGAAGAGGCCCGTCACCAGGAAGGAGAAGGGACCGAGGAATAGCCGGGTGGTGCTCCCGACCAGGAACTCCGGCAGGCTCGCCAGGACGAAGGCCGCCGCCGCGAACATGGCCGCCCCGGTCATCACCCGCAGGGGCATGGCCCGCAGCACGCGCCCCCCGCGCCAGGCGAGGAGGGCGCTCCCTGCGATGGCGACGGCCAGGGTGGCCGCCGTCACGAGGAAAGCCCTGAGGCTCGGGCGCCTCAGTTCGAGCGGGAGATCGAGCGCGAGGAGATCCGTCTCGGTGCCCAGCAGGCGCACCTGGACCCGGCGCACGTAATGTCCCGGCGCCGCCTCGCGCGGGTCGAGGAAGATGGGAAGGACGACGGGCGCCGTCCCCCCCGCCGGCAGCGCCGCGAAGGCGATGCTCCGGCCCGAGCCCCCGCTGATGAGATCGGGCGCCCGGAAGAAGGCGGCCTCCCGATCCGTCCCCGCGACGAGGATGCGCGAGGCGACGGTCAGGGCCAGCGCGCCCTCCGAGGCGTTGCGCAGCCACAGCGTCTGGTGGCGGTAGGGGAAGAAGGGATTGACCGGGGGGCCGCCGCGCCCGGTCAGGGTCAAGAGGAAGTGCCCCGGCCCGCCCGGCAGCAGCATGGTGTCCGGGAGCTGGAAGGGGTCGGCGTTCCCCTCCTCGTCCGTGGGGAGGGCGGCCCGCTCCAGCCGCACCGCGCGCGCCAGCTCCCCGGCGGGCCGCAGGAGGACCTCGGTCCGCACCTGGAGCGGAGGGTGGCCGCCCCCGGGGCGAAGCGCCGCCTCGAAGGCGAGGGAGCCGGACGCGCGCTCCGGGAGGCGGAGCTTCACCTGGCGGAACCAGATGTCCCCCGCCGCGCCGAGGCTTCCAGAGGCGGAGAGGGCGAAGCCCCCGCCGCCGGTGGAATGGAGGAGCTCCCAGCCTTCCGGCAGCGATTCCACCTCGACGCCCGGCGGGAGCCGCAGGAGGGCCTCGAAGCCGCCCGCGCCCCCGTTCGGGGTGGCCTCCCCAAGGGAGGCCACCTTAAGCGTCGCGTGGAGAGCGGCCCCGGCGGGCAGGAAGGCGCGCGGGGAGGCGAGGCCGTGGGGGATTTCGAGGGTGAGGGCGAATGGCGCCGGGCGCGCGGCGGGGGCCGGCGCGGACGCCTCGATCCAGGCGCCTCCTCCGTCTCCCCCGGCGCCCTCCCGCATGCGGAGCCGCACGCGGTAGGTTTCCCCCGGCCGCCAGGGGAACTCGACCCGGAATTCGCGGCCGGACCGGCCCGCCAGCTCGCGGCGGAGGAGTACCCGCCCCTCCCCGGAGAGGACCTGGACCTCCTCGGCCGGAGCGGCGCGGGAGAGGTGCAGATGGATGCGATCCGGGCCGAAGGCGAAGCGGGAGAGCCGCACGGGCTCCCCGCCGCCCCCGCACCCCCCGAAGGCGAGGGGCGCGAGGAGCAGCAGGAGCCAGAGAAGCCGGCTCAGAAAGGCTCCCATCCCACGCCCCTGTGGCCGAAGTCGAAGCGGTGCGGGTGGAGGATCTCGGCCAGGATCTCCAGCGACTCGGCCACCCGCGGCCCCGGCCGGTTGAAGAACTGGTTCCCGTCCGTCAGGGCCACCCGGCCCTCGCGCACCGCCCGCAGGCGCGGCCAGCCGGGCCGGGCGGCGAGGGCGCGCATCTCCTTCCGTGTCTTATGGAGGCCATAACCGCACGGGAGGACCACGATGACCTCGGGGTCCCGCGCGGCGAGGTCGTCCCATTCCATCCAGGGAGAGTGGGCGCCGGCTTTTCCAAAGAGGTTCTCGCCGCCCGCCATCTCCACCAGCTCCGGCACCCAGTTCCCCCCCGCCATGAGCGGGTCGATCCATTCGATGCAGGCGACGGAGGGGCGGCGCAGGCCGCCCGCCTCCCGCGCCACGGCCGCCATCCGGCTCTTCATTTGAGCAATGAGGCTTTCCCCCCGCTCCGGCACCCCCAGGGCCTCCGCCACCTTGGCGATGTCCCGCCAGATGTCGGCGAGGGCGTTCGGCTCCAGGGAGACGATGCGCGTTTCGGCGCCCGCCCACTGGCTCACCGCGCGCTCCACGTCCTTGAGGCTCACCGCGCACACCTCGCACTGGGACTGGGTGACGATGACGTCCGGCGCGAGGGCGCGGAGCCTCGCCTCGTCCACCCGATAGACCGAGAGGGCGTCCCGCAGCGCCGCCTTCACCCGGGCGTCCACCTCGGCGCTCGTGCCGCGCGGGTCGAAGCGGGGCTCCGTGCAGACGGGGAGGTCCTCGACCCGGGGAGGGTAATCGCACTCGTGCGAGCGGCCCACGAGGCGGCCGCCGAAGCCCAGCGCGCAGACGATCTCGGTCGCGCTGGCGATGAGGGAGACGACGCGGAGCTCCTCTGGCATGGATTCTCCTTCGCTCAGAAGTGGAAGCGGATGCCCGCCAGCCAGTTGATGCCCGGCGCGTTGAAGCCGAACACGTCGTCGTAGTCCTCGTCGAGGAGATTGTTCACCTTGAGCTCCACCGTCAGGCGCCTCACCCCGGGCAGGGAGACGCCGCCGGGGACGGGCTTGCCGTCCCGGATGAGGTCGTAGGCCAGGGCCAGGTCGGTGCGGGCGTAGCCCGCGTTGTGGACCCTGGGGAAGGTGAAGCTCCCCTCGATCAGGGGCGTGAAGTCGCGGTCGGGCCGCTGGCCCACCTGCTGCAGGATCAAAGTGCCGCGGAAGCGCCCCGGGTGGTAGCTCACCGAGCCGGTCCACCACCAGTGCGGGCGGCGCAGCAGGCCCTGCCCCGCCATGAAGTCCTGGCCGCCCCGGCCCCCCCGGTCGTCCGCGACGACGGTGTCGAGGTAGTTCCAGTTCGCGCGCACGGTGAAGTCGCGGTAGTCCACGAGGGCGGCGGAGAGCTCCACCCCCTTGGTCTCCACCTTGGAGATGTTCTCGAAGTTGGTGCCGTTCGGGAAGCCGGCGAAGCTGAAGGAGATGAGGTCCTTGAGGGTGTTCTCGAAGTAGGTGGCGCTCAGGACGATCTGGCGGCCGAGGAGATACTGGTCCACCCCCGCCTCCCAGCTCTCCTGGCGCTCGCTCTTGAGGTTGGGGTTGCCGCGCAGGACGAGGAAGCCCTGGTCCGAGAAGAAGAAGAGATCGTTGAAGGAGGGCCGCTTGGCGCCGTTCCCCGCCGCCCCGCGGACGCGGGTGCCCGTCCGCTCGAAGAGGTAGGAGGCGGAGAGCTTGCCGGTCACGTCGTCCGCCCCCTTGTCGTAGTCGTCCACCCGGGCGCCGCCCGTCAGGGTGAGGCGGTCCCAGAAAGTGAGCTGTTCCTGGAAGTAGAGGGAGCGCGCCAGGCGCGTGTGGTTCTGGGTGGTGCTCTGCGTGCCGCGCACGGTCTGGAAGAAGCGCTCCTCCTCCCACTGGAATCCCAATGTCGTGACGGAGGAAGTGAGGGCGTCCCAGCGGAGGTCCTGCCCCGTGAAGCGCAGGTTCACCGGGTGATCCGTCAGGTAGCGGGTCTGGGTATTGTCGCTCTTGAATTCGGAGAAGAAGGGCCGGGTGACATCCAGGGCGTCGGCCGGGTCGTGGAAGGTGAAGTCGCGCTGGTAGAAGGAGGCGCGGGGGACGTACTCGAGCCACCGCGTGGGGCGCAGCTCGAGGCTCGCTCCCGCCATCTGATCCGCCGCGTCCTGGTAGGCGTTCAGCTCGCGGTCGGTGAGCCCCGCCGGGAGGCGGAACTCCGTGTTGGTCGCGCCGGCGTCCGAGGTCTGGTCGCGGCGGTTGCGGTTTCCCATGACGAGCAGGCGGAGCTTCGCGGCGGGGGAGGGGAAGTAGTCGAGTGCGCCCAGGGCGGCGGTGCGGTAGTAGCCGTCGTTCGTGTAGCGGCCCTCGCTGTCCACACGGCTGAGGGTGGCGAGGTAGCCCCCCTTCTCCCAGCCCCCCTTCGCCTTGAGCACTTCCTCGAAGGTGGAGTCGGAGCCGAAGCGGAAGGCGGTCTCGAGGGAGGGCCGCTCGCCCGGCCGGCCCAGGTCGAGCAGGAGGTTGATCACGCCCGCGGCGGCGTCCGAGCCGTAGAGGGAACTCTGGGGCCCGCGCAGCACCTCGGCCCCCCGGAGCCACTCGGCCGGGATGTGGGCGTAGTCGAAGACGTCGCCGTCGGGGGGGGTGAGCTTGAAGCCGTCGAGCAGCACGCTCGTGAAGTTGTTCTCGCTCCCCCGGATGCGGATGCTGGCGGTGGCCCCCCGGGCGCCGGTCTGGTCCATGTTGAGGCCGATGCCCTGGCGGAGGAGGTCGCCGAAGTCGGTGGGCAGAGTCAGTTCGATCCGGTCCTGGGCGAAGACCTCGACGGAGTCCCCCACGGTGCTGACGGGCCGGGGGGTGCGGGTGGCGGTGACGGTCAGGGGATCCAGCAGGAGCTCCCGCCCCTGCGGTGCCTGGGCGAGGGAGTCGCCGGCGGCGGCGAGCAGGAGCGCCAAGGCGGCGAAGAGCGGAATCGGGGATAGGAGAGATCGGCGGCGGGCCATGCGGTTCTCCTCGGCGTCCCAAGACGCCACAGGGGCCCCGGCGGGAGCGATCCCGCGCGGGGCGCGTGGAGAATCCGGCAGGCCGGTCTTCTGGCTCGCGCCGATGGCCGGCTCCCGCCCCTTCCCGGATGCGCGCATCCAGTGGGACTTGCGGGAGCCGCGTCGCTCACAGCTGCTGGGCAGCCCCGGTTTCGCACCGGGTTCCCGGGCACCTGCCGGATCGGCTCGGAGGCGGCGCGTCCGCCTCCGCTTAGAATGCTTCGGTACAGCGTCTGGGGGTGAGGAGGCTGCGAGGCCGGAGGGTTCCCGCCGGGAGGCCTTGAATGGCCATCCCCGCAGAAATGATGAATCCCTTTGGCTGAAGCCGCACTTCCCGATCCCCGAGGAGGCGACGTGGATGCAGCGGGCGAAACCGGTCTCCTGGCTCCCGGATCGTCCTACTCGCGGCGGCCTTCCCGGCGGCTGGGCGCCCGTGGCCTCTTGGACCGCTTTCGTCTCCGGTTACAGTGGCGGGTCCGCGCCGGATTCTCACCGGCTTCCCTGTCCTCCCCGCGGGAGGACGCCTCACCCGATGGGCGCAACCTACTCTTTTCCCGAGGGGCTTTCAAGCGGCTCAGCCGCCCGGGCCTCCGATCTCCTGATCCAGGAGCATCTGCGACTCGGCCATCTCGTGGATCATCTGGCAGGTGGAGCGGAAGTCCCTCTCCAGGCCGGCGAAAAGCTGCTGGATCTGCAAGGGGGTGAGGATCTGCGAGAGCTCCGAGAACACCACTTCCCAACTGTCCCGCTGCCGCTTGCCCCGCTCCAGGACCTTCCGCTCCTTCGTCATTTCGTCGTAGATCTCGTGCTCATGATCCAGAAGATCGCGGAGCACGGGCTCGTAGTTCGGATCGTGGGAGTGGATGTAGCGCATGAGATATGGCTTGAAGTTTCGTACTTTTTGGAGCCTTTCCATATCGAGGTTCCTCCAGCCACGGGGCCCGGCGAAGGAGGGAGGTGAGATGCGGCCAGCCAGCGGGCTAAGATGATGGATTTTATTATATCATTGCCGAAGGCCCGTCAGGCATTTTCTTGTCCTTGGGCCGCCGGAGGAGGGATTACGGCATGGAAGATGTCCGGGTAAGCCGGATGGCGGAGACGATTGTCCGCTATTCGGCCCGCGTCGGCAGGGGCGATTTGGTCTGCATCCGGGGCGGCGTCCAGTCCACTCCCTTGATCCGGGAGGTCTACCGCGAGTGCCTGAGAGGGGGCGCCTTCCCCTACGTCCAGGCCGGGCTTCCCGGGCTGGAGGAGATCTTCTACCGGCACGCTGGCCCCGAGCAGTTGAGCTTTCTGTCGCCGATCGCCCAGTTCGAGATCGAGCGGGTGGACGTCCTCATCAGCATCCTCTCCGAAACCAACACGCGGCGCCTCTCGGGCACCAACCCCAAGAAGCAGGCCGCCGCGTCCAAGGCGCGCCAGCCCATCATGCGAACCTTCATGAAGCGCGCCGCCGAGTACGACCGCACCCGCAGGAAGGGCCTCCGCTGGACCCTCACCCTCTTCCCCACCGAGGCCTACGCGCAGGACGCCGAGATGTCCCTCGCCGAGTACGAGGAGTTCGTCTTCGGCGCCTGCTTCGCCGACCGGGCGGGCGGGGTGGGCCGGTGGAAGGCGGTGGAGAAGCGCCAGCAGGAGATCATCCGCTACCTCAAGGGCCGCAAGACGGTGGAGCTCTCGGGCCCGGGCACCGAGCTGCGCGTCGGCATCCGGGGGCGCAAGTTCATCAACTGCAGCGGCCACCACAACTTCCCGGACGGCGAGGTCTTCACCGGCCCGGAGGAGACGCGGGTGGACGGCCGCATCCGCTACTCCTTCCCCGCCTGCCTCTCGGGCCGCGAGGTGGACGGCGTGGAGCTCACCTTCGAGCGCGGCAGGGTGGCGAAGGCCTCCGCGGGGAAGAACGAGGCCTTCCTGAAGAGCATGATCGGGATGGATCCGGGCGCCGCGCGGGTGGGCGAGTTCGCCTTCGGCCTGAACGGCGGCATCCAGCGCTTCACCAAGAACATCCTCTTCGACGAGAAGATAGGCGGAACCGTCCACCTGGCCTTGGGCAAGGGCTATCCCGAGAGCGGCTCACGGAACGACTCCGCCCTCCACTGGGACATGGTGTGCGACCTCCGGAAGAACGGCGAGGTCCGCGTGGACGGCCGCCCCTTCATGAAGAACGGACGAATCCTGGTCTAGCGGGGCGCCCAATGGGAGAGCGCATGGTCCGACACCGGCGCGAGATGATGGTGGGGGTGTGCTTCCTGGCGGTCTTCCTGGCCGTGCTGGGCCTGGAGGTCCGGCGGATCCAGTCGGAGGCGGACGCCATGGCCCGGCGCCTGTCCCTCGAGCTCGCCCGCTCCGGCGGCCGGCTGCCCAGAATCCTCCAGCCCTTCCTCCAGGAGGGGGAACTGGAGTCCATGAACCTCTTCGATCGCGAGGGCCGGCTGGTGCACGAGTCGATCAACCTCCTTCAGGAGGGGGAGCCCGGCCTGCGCCTCTCCGTCCGCTCCGCCGTGCGCGACCTGGGCACGGGCCGCGAAATCTTCCATCTGGTGGCGTACCGCGACATCCACGGTGGCGCGGTTCGGGCCGGCCTCGCCGGTCTTGCCGCGGCCCTCCTGGCGGGCCTCGCGCTCTGGCTCGCCGGCCGGCGCCGCGGGGCGGAACCCGCCGCTTCCGCCTGACATCATCCAGGTGTCCTTTCTCCGGCCTGGTGATATGCTTTCCCTGCCCCATCATGGGCGGGTAGCTCAGCTGGCAGAGCGGCGCCCTTACAAGGCGCATGTCGCAGGTTCGATCCCTGTCCCGCCCACCAGTAAAATTAATGGGTTTGAATAGGCTGAATGTGGGGTATAACCCAAGTTTGTCCGTGTTTTGTCCGTGTTCTGACTTGAAATTTTTTATCCTGCCGTTGTTCGAGCCTCCTCGATATTCACCACATTGGGCTCAGTCGGGAGGGAGAGGTAGGCGTCCCGCTTCTTCATGGCGTCCCGTAGGTCCTCAGCGTCCACGATGTCATAGCACCTGAACACGGCGGCGGTTTTGTGGCCGGAAATTTGCATTGCCACGTTCTGGGACACCCCTGCCCGCACCATGTCCCGGATGGCCGCGCGCCTGAGGTCGTACGGGATGAGCCCTTCGACGCCTGCCGCCTTGCAAGCGGCCTTCCAGGTCTTGCGGAAGGTACTGATGGGCTTCCCCTTCCCAGGGCTAGGCTTCCTGAGCGCGGCTTCCTCCTGGAATCGAAGATCCCGCCATCGAAATTCTCTTTCTCCCCAGGCACTTACGATCATCTCGCACTTCCCCTACAAGTGAAACGACGGCTGCGGCGAAAGGGCAGGTGATGGAGCTCCCCGTGTCTTCGCAGAGGGCGGAACAAGATAAAAGCTGGTGCTGCCTCCGCCGTGTCTACGTACCGGCTGTAGTTCATCTGTCTCGAGCGGACAAAAAACTCTTCGCTAGCCGGTGGTTTTCTCGCAATAGTTCCAACCGAAGATGCCGATGTGGAGGGCAGATCTTGCTGCTTGGCAAGCATCCACCCTAACAAAAAGGAATATCAAGCGGTAACACAGCCCATCTGAGAAGGTCGCCGTGGGCTGTGGTTGATTGCCCCGGGAGAAAATCCTCTGACCCTATCATGTAGACATGGGACCGCCGACTGCTATACTTAAATCATTTCAGTAGGCTTTGACTAATATCCAACTCGGTTGGGGGCCAACCATGGCCAGAATATTGGTGGTAGAGGACGATGCCGAGGTCCGCGAAATGATAAAGAGAGTTTTGTCGGACGCCGGCCATTCCGTCGTTGAGGCATGCAATGGGAATGAGGCACTGCGCTTCGTCTCGGAGCAGCGATTTGCAGTCGCCATCATTGATATTCTCATGCCCGAATGCGATGGGTTTGAAACTATTCAAGCCCTAAAGAAAACGCAGAGCCATCTCAAAATTCTCGCCATCTCCGGGGCCCCTTCTTTCAGATCCTACAGCCCTCTCGATGCCGCGGAAACCTTGGGGGCTCATATGTCCATAGCCAAACCCTTCGATGTGACCCTCCTCCTAAAATGCACTCACCAGCTTTTGCCTCAAGACTGATTTTTAAAGACTGAATTCCGGGGCGCTATACAGCCCGAGTTGCCCGTATCAAAATGATACGCACCTGCCATTATTTTAAATTTTGAATAACGAGAGAAGTTTTTAATGTTTTATGGGCACATTGATATAAAATATGAAACACATTAGACTTTGCCAGTTTCGGGGCACATTGGGCGGGATGTGAACCATCCCCGTAAGCGGCGGAGCATCTTGACGGTCGGCCGCTGTTTCTCTCAGCTCGCGAGCCAGGGGTGAATTTCCCCCGGTCATAAGGTCGGCCTCATGTGGCGGTTCATTAGGAACGAAATCGATTCTTGGATCACTCGAAGAATTCCCGCTCCTTCCCTGACCATCCTCGTTGTGGAGGATGAAAGGCCTCTCTGTGACCTGTTCGTAAAGGTGTTATCCCCCCTGGGTCATGTGGTTCATGCCGCCGTTCGGGGAGAAGAGGCAATCTCCCTCCTCCAGACGCAGACATTCGATCTCGTTTTCCTAGATCTCCTTCTCCCGGGCATCAGCGGCATTGAGGTCTATCGGGAAATCGATCGGCTGCCTCTCCCTCCCGAGGTCATCGTCATCACCTCATTCGCTTCCAGCAATCTACTTGTGCAAGCCCTCGATATCGGATTGCTGACCGTCATCCAGAAGCCATTCCAGATGGAGACGATCATCGAGGCGGTGGATCGAGCAGCCCTACGAAAGGCTGGTGCCCTCCGCTCAAGCCAGAAGTAAACCGCGGGCCTCCTCCGCCCGGTTGCGGAAAATCTCACGTTCAAGCGTTCCACGGGCTTCCAGGGGAAGCGCGTTGAGTGGGACGTAATCCGCGACACCCAAGGAGGAACCGGTATGGGAAAGCTAAAGATCGTTGTGACGGATCATCGCTTCGGGGAGATTCGGCATGAGGAAGAAGTCCTCCGCCCGCTGGGGGCGGAGGTCATTCTGTGCACCTGCAAGACCGAAGACGATGTGATTGAACAAGTTTGGGATGCGGACGGAGTCTTGAACTCAGCGGTTCCCATCGGGCGCAGGGTGATCGAGAAGATGCAGAAGTGCAAGGTAATCGCCTACTACGGCACGGGCGTGGACGCCATCGAAGTGGACGCGGCCACCGAAAGAGGAATATACGTCACGAATGTGCGGGACTACTGCTCCCAAGAAGTGGCCGAGCATGTGATGGCCTTCCTGCTTTCTCTCGCCCGGAAACTTCCCAACTTCGACTCGTCGGTCCGGGCTGGACGTTGGAAGGAAAGCCTCCCCCAGCCCATCCGTAGCCTGAAGGGCCTGAAGCTTGGCCTTTTCGGGTTTGGCAAGATCGCCCAGGCGGTTGCGGAAAAGGCCAAGGGCCTAGGCTTGGAGATCCTCGTGTGCTCCCGGCGGGAAATTGCGCCCTCCGCCCAATTGAGGGTGGTCGACTTTGAGACACTTCTCAGGGAATCTGACTTTCTCAGTCTTCACACGGCGCTCACCCATCAAACCCACGGCCGGTTCGGCGAGCGGGAATTCCGGATGATGAAGCCGTCCGCATACTTCATCAATGCGGCGCGGGGTGGACTCGTGGACGAAAACGCCTTGGCGCGCGCGCTGTCCGAGAAGTGGATCGCCGGCGCCGGCCTGGACGTGCTGAAGTCGGAACCGCCCCAGCCCGAAAACGATCTTCTCAAGCTGGATTCTGTAATCTTGAGTCCCCATGTCGGCTGGTTCTCGCACGATTCAAATCAGCGGCTTCGTGAATCCGCCGCGCGGGAGGTGCTCCGGGTGCTGAAGGGTGAACCTCCCTTATCCGCGGTGAATTTCGAGGAAGTCGCGAAGACCAAATCCGGGGGAAAGCCTCCGGTTGCCGCCCCGCCAGCCCAGGAGGCCGCTTGGAACGGGAACGAGTTGAAAGGGGCGAACGGCATAGGAAGCGGGAATGGTAACGGCAGCAAAAACGGGAACGGCTACCACAGGAAGACCATTCGAACGGCAGAATACATCATCCGGTATCTCGAGCGGATGGGCGTCCAGTACATCTTCGGTGTCTCGGGGGGGACCATCAGCCCCCTGTACAGGGCAATCGCCGACAGCGGGATCCGGGACGTCTTGACCAAGCACGAGGGCGGTGCCTCCTTCATGGCCGATGGGTATGCGAGGGTCTCGGGACGCCTAGGAGTGTGCATGGCCACCGCCGGACCCGGGGCGACCAATCTCATCACCGGAGTCACATCCGCGCATGCGGACTCCATCCCCATGCTCGTCCTGACGGGCCAGGTTTCGACCGATTACTTCGGCCGGGGGGCTTCCCAGGAGGGCTCCCCGGAGGCGGGGGATATCGTTCAGATGTTTAAGCACGTCACCCGGTACAGCGGCCTCGCGTTCAAGGCGGGCAAGGTACCTGAACTGCTCCGGAAGGCCTTGACCCACGCGCTCCATGGACGAAAAGGTCCCGTCCATTTGTCGCTGCCCTCGGATGTCCTCCGCGAGGAGATAGACGGCATCCCGGAGCTGGAGCGGCGGCTTCCTTCCGCGTCGGCTGGATTCGACCGGGAGGCCATCCGCAAGGCAGCGACCGCCATTCTGCGGGCCAAACACCCGGCCATGCTAATCGGTCACGGCTGCTTGCTCTCGGACGCATGCGAAGAGGCACGGCGGCTAGCGGAGATGTTCCGCATCCCTGTGGCCACCACGCCCAAGGCGAAGGGCGCCCTGCCGGAAGATCATGTGCTGTCCATGGGCTGCTTCGGTTTCTCGGGCACCCCGCTGGCGGACGAGTATCTCCTCTCTGGCAAGGTGGATGTGCTAATCGCGGTCGGGACGTCGTTCAACGAGTGGGCGACCCAAGGTTGGAAGAAAGAGCTCGCTCCTACCCAGGCGCTCCTGCAGATCGATATCGATCCGCGCGAAATAGGGAAGAATTATCCGGCCGCCGTCCCATTGGTGGGAGAGGCCAAGGTCATCCTGACCGAACTCCTGTATGAGATCCAGCGCCAGCGAAAATGGGTGGTATATGAAGGGAATGGACATTTTGAGGAGCTCACGGAACTCCGCTCCCGGGTCGGTCTAATGAAGCGCCCCGAGCGGATGAAATCGGACGAGCTCCCGCTGAAGCCTCAGCGCCTGATGGCCGATCTGCGGGCGAGCCTTCCGGCCGATGCGCTCGTGTTTGTGGATGGAGGGGCGAACCGATCCTGGGCCACACACTATTTCTCGGCCCTGGCACCCCATACGTTTTTCTCCGCGACGGGGATGGCCTCCATGGGATATGGCGTGGCAGCCGCGGTTGGCGCCAAGTTCGCGGCGCCTGACCGGATCGTTGCTTCCATCGTGGGTGATGGCGGGTTCTTGATGAACGGGATGGAGGTGGCCACGGCGGTGGCTTACAACAAACCGGTGATCTGGGTGGTCCTGAACGATGGGCGCTATGGGATGATCTATCACGGCCGGCAGATTCTGGGATATCCTACGGTGTCAAGCGAATATCCGATGTGCGATGTGGCCAAGGTGGCCGAGGGACTGGGCGCACGGGGCATCCAGATCCATGAGCCAGGCGAAATCTGCCCCTCTTTGATCCGGGAGATTGTCGAAAGCGGGACACCTACGGTCCTAGATGTTCGAATCGACCCGGAGGAAGTCCCGTTGATCGCCGAGCGGGTATCTTCTCTGAAGCGGGGGTTCGCCGAGCGGAAGGAACATGCGGCCGATCGTGTTCATGCCTAGATGCTGTTGCCTGTTTCTTGCCCTCTGCCTCCCCGGGTTGTTGCTCGGGGAGGCGGGGGCGTCTCCTTCGGGGGATGAGATCCGAATCGCCCACATGACGAGCCAGCCGGAGACGCTCGACCCGTTCAAGGTTTATGGAACCGAATCGCAGTCCTTCTACCGCCAGATCTACGACACGCTCATTTCTCGGGACGAAAAGGGACAGCTCACCCCCGCCTTGGCCCTCCGGTGGGAACACCGGCCCGGCAATGTGTGGCGCCTGCACCTGCGCCCGGATGCGGTTTTCCAGAACGGAAGAGCCGTATCCGCAAGGGACGTGAAGTTCTCTCTCGACCGACTGACCTCGTCGGCTTCCGTCCGCTCGCGCAGGCGGGATTTCGCATTCATGCGGCGAGTCGGCGTGGTGAATGAGAAAACCATCGATATTCACTCGAATGGACCAGCCCCGACTCTTCCGGCCCGCTTGGCACAGTTCAGCATGGTTCTTCCCGAGCGGGAGCTCCGGGAGAAGGGAGAGAAGGCCTTTTTTGAAGCACCCTTTGGGGCAGGTCCCTTCCGCCTGGTCCGGCTGGACCGTGAAGGCGCGGTTTTGGAGCGTCATGAATCCTATTACCTTGGAAAGCCCGCCGCCCGCCGGATCCGGTTTTTGTTCATCGAGGACACGCGGGAGCGTTTGAAGAAGCTTTTCGCGGGCGAACTTGATATTGTTCCCAATATCCAGCCCGCCTTCGCTCCCCAGATTGTGGCCCATCCGGCCGTTTCGGTGCTCAAAAAGCCCGCTCTTCAGTTCACCTACATCCTCTTCGACACCCTGACCCCTGGTCCCCTCTCGGACGTCCGTGTCCGGCGTGCTCTGGCACATTGGACGGATGTGGATGCCCTCATCCGCTACGTCGCGCATGGAAATGGACGCCGGATCGCCACGTTTGTCATGCCCGAGGAATTTGGATTCCATCCAGAGCTCCGGCCATATGCATTCCGGCCGGATCTCGCAAAGTGGCTGTTGACCGAGTCCGGGTATGGCGGCGGATTTGAGATTTCCGCGCTAGCTAGCGATGAAATGGAACGCCTCGCTAGGGCGGTCATCCAGCAGTGGGGGTACCTGGGGATCAAGGTCCGCCTAAAGGTCGCCGCCAGGTCGGAAGCCATTCGGCTGTGGACACGGAGCCGGGAGTACCAAGCCTATTTCTTCGCGCCGACGAACCTCCTCTTCGACGCAAGCTACCATCTCACCTCAAAGCTAGACCCTAGCCATCCAGTGAGCCGGTTTAGCCATCCCCAGGTAGGGAAGCTTATCCAGGATGTCGAACGAGAGACTGATTCGGACCGCCGCCGGGAGCTGCTTTACCGGATGCAGGAGATCGCGCTCCAAGAGCTACCCGCGCTCGCCCTCTATCAAGTGGTCAATATTTATGGAGTATCGGACCGCCTTAAGGGATTCCAGGGATATCCCGACACCATCTTGCGGCTGCAGCAAGTTGTGTCTCCAAGGCCTCCAGAGGCGCCAGCCGGCCTTGGGGGGCGGAGAATCCCATGAAGCCTCTTTTGCGCCGGCTGCTGCACCTTTCGCTTACGACAAAACTTTTCTTCCTCCTTTTGCCGCTCGCCTTCGTTCCCCTTCTCGCCGTGAGCATGCAGTGGCATTTCCTGGCCAAGAGACAAATCACGAGCGAGGTGAGGATGCGGCTCGAAACCCGCTGGTCCTTCGTGGAGCAGGGGGTGAAAGCGTTCGTCTCCAGGAAGGCCGATAGGATCCGCGAGGTGGCTGAAACCCCGCTCATGCAGGACCTGCAAGGCTATCTGGAATATGGCCTCATCGAAGAAACGGCCAGCGTCCAGGAGAGGATCCGAGAGTTCTTCACCCGCCTCATGCAGGACCCAAATGACACGGCAATCCACCGCATCTGCCTCGTGGCGCCCTCCAAGAACCTGGCGCTGAAAGTGACGCGCCATTCGACCACTCCCAAGGGCGAGAAAGGGGTGGATGGGTGCCCACGGCAGGGATTGATTCCCCCAGCGGAAATGACGTCGCAGGGACCTGACAAGGAGATTCAAGACCGGTTCTTGCGGCTATCCATTCCGGTTCTGGATCGGTGGCAGCGGATATGGGGGCAACTTACTTTCGACATGCCGTTCAAGGAACTCGCTGAAATGATGGCGCATTTGCCACTTCCGGAGGACGGCGCCGGTATCATCCTGGACGATGTCGGAAGAGTGGTGGCCTGCACAGATACCAATCGCCTGCCCTCGGAATCCGGCCTCTGCTCCAACATAGATATTTTATTCCGATTGATTGCCCGCATTATGGAAGATCATCGGCCCAATCCACATGGGGAGATAGCCGACGGGCATGTACTTTTCATTGGGGTTCTTCCGGTCCAGGAAGGGTGGAGGATTGCCCTGGCGGTACCACTTGAGCGATACGAGAGGACTGTTCGGCAGCTAGGATGGACGAGCGTTCTCGCCGGGTTCCTTTTTTTTGGGATCGCCATCGCCGTCCTCTTGCCCCTGACGCGCCGGGCGACAGCGCCGCTCCGGCGCCTGGAAGAGCACGCCCGGCAGATTTCGACGGGGGACTTTCATCAGAAGCTTTCCGATTCCGCATTCGGCCTCGATGAAATCGGAAAACTCGCCCGGGCCTTCAATATGATGGTGGATTCGCTCTCGATCCGCGACCTCCGTCTCCGTCAGCAGGCTGAGATTCTCACAGCCCGTAACGAAGAATTGGTCACGCTAAACCGCGTGGTCAAACGGGCGGCTTCGACCCTTCAACTGGGCGATCTCCTGCCCGCCTTGCTGGATGAGATCCTATCCGCAATGGGGCTCAAGATTGGGGTAATTCGTTTGCTCGATGAGACAAGGGGAAATCTCTATCTCGCGGCTTATCGGGGCCTTGACGAGGAATATGCGAAGAATGCCCCGTGCATTCCGCTCGGAGAGGAAATGACTGGAAAGGTGGCGCTGACCGGCGAACCGGTCTTCATGCCGGATGTCCAGAACGATCCAATGCACCACCACCTTCTTGCCCGGGTCCATTCGGACGAGCCGATGCGGGGATTCGCGGCGGTCCCCATAGTTGCACAGACCCAAATCATCGGTACGCTCGCCTTCGGGTCCACCGGATCGAGGACGTTCAACCAGACGGATCTCGCCAGCCTGATTTCAATTGGCGTCGGGATAGGCGCGTGCATCCGAAACGCCCACCTTCATCATGAATTGTCGGAGGCGTATGAACGGCTGCGGACGTTGCAGGACCATCTCATCCGGACTGAAAAGCTTTCGGCCATGGGGCAATTGATCGCCGGGGTGGCACACGAGATCAGCAATCCCCTCACGACCATCATGGGTTATGCGCAGCTTCTCCAAGGAGAACTGGACAACCCGGAGATCCGGGATCAAATCCGGACCATCATTGAACAGGCCAGAAGGTGCGCGCGCGTCATGGAAAAGCTCCTGGCTTTCGCGCGCGAGACGGAGAAGAAGGCGGAAGTTCTGGATCTCCATGAAGTCGTCGGGGAGGTCCTGGAACCGGCGAGGCTCAACCTGGTTCTGCAAGGGATAGAGATTGTCGATAGGAGGAAGATGGGCATTTGCTTCGTACTGGCCGACCGCTATCAATTGCAGCAAGTGTTTCTGAATCTGATCACAAATGCGCAGCAGGCGGTCGAGGAGAAGGAGTCGCCGAGGGTTCTCGAAATCGAGCTCGATGTCAGCGAATGCCGGTGCATCGCGACCTTCTCGGACAACGGCATTGGGATGCGCCCCGAGGTTCTAAGGCGGGTCTTCGATCCCTTCTTTACCACGAAGACGCATGGAAAGGGGACGGGGCTCGGATTGAGCGTCTCCTATGGAATCGTGAAGGACCACGGCGGCGAAATCTCCATTGAAAGCGAGCCGGGAAAGGGGACCCGCGTCAGGGTGCAGCTCCCCCGGGCCTCGAAGGACGCTGCGGCGGTGGCGAACAGCAACGAATCTGCGGGAGCGGCGGCGATCGCGTGGCCCGGCAGGAAGGTCCTCGTTATCGACGATGAGCCAAGCATCTGCCGCCTCATGGAAGATGCGCTCCATCAGATTCAGGTGGATGTGTTGACGGCGGGGTCGGTGGAAGAGGCGCGTAATATTCTTCGGTTGGCCGCGCCGGATCTGATTCTTTCCGACATCCGCCTCCCGGACGGGGATGGGTTTGACATCTTGGATAGCCTAGCCCTCGAGCCGGGTTCGCCATGGTTCGCCTTCATGAGCGGTGACGTTGTCAGCGAAGAAACCCGGGAGCGCCTGAGGCAGAGCGGCTCCGAATGCCTCCAGAAACCGTTCGAGGTCAAAGACATCCACAAATTTGTTTCCGCATGCCTCCAGCGGATCGAGAAACGGACAGTTCCGGCATCTCAATCCGTTCGGGGGCAAGCCGGCCTTCAACAGACGAGAAAAGAGAGGCCATGACCATCGAGACGCCCGTCGCCTTGGCGCTCGCCAGCGCCGCCGTTTATGGGGCTTCCAACGTCTTCGCCAAGCTCAGCCTGGGACATCTTCATCCCATGGCGGTCGCGGCCCTTTTCACCCTGACGAATTTAATAGTCGCCGCGCCAATCGGGTTTTCCACGGTTCCGCTCGAAGCCTACCGCTGGGAAGGGGTACTGAGCTTTGCGTTGATGGGTCTCATCGGATATGCGGGGTTGAGGCTCGTCTTCGCGCTGGGTATCCAGCTCCTGGGGGTGAACCGGCACGCCCCCATCGCCGGAATCTATCCGCTGTTCACCATCTTTGGAGCCGTTCTTTGGCTGGGGGAGACGCCCGGTCCCTGGATATGGTCGGGGACCGCGGTGATCGTCATGGGGATTTTGACCTTGGGCATCGGGGAAAGCGATGGTACCTGGAGTCGAAAGCACTTAGCCTTGCCCGCGGTGCAGGCCATTCTCCGGGCCCTCGGTGCACTTCTGCGGAAATTCGGCCTTCTGTACATGAACACGCCGATGCTTGCGATTGCCATCGGAGGGGTTTCAGGCCTCGCCTGCCTGCTCGGGTATCTGTGGATTTACAGGAAGGACGAAACGATTTGGAAATTCAGCGTAAGAGGCATCTGGCTTGGCCTCATGCTCGGGCTCACCAATACGCTAGCCCAATATTTGTATACAATCGCCTTGGCGAAGAGCACGGTGTCTATTATTGTCCCCGCTGTCAGCACGGCGCCCGTTTTCGCGGTAATTTTCACTTGGTTTTTTTCGCGTGAGGCGGAAAGCTTCGGATTGCGGACCCTGCTCGGAGGTTTTGGGGTGGTGGGCGGAACCGTGCTCATCACCTTGCGGTAATAGGGACTTGGCCCAGTGAGGAAGGGAATTGCCTTGAAGAAAATCCTGATTGTAGAGGACGATGAACCTGTGAGAAAGATGCTGGCGAGGCTTCTCCGGGGGAAGGAGCGCGACCTATGCATGGCAGGAACAGGCCAGGAAGCTCTCGACGCCATCCGCGTTCAGCGACCGGATCTGATCCTTCTGGATTTTTTCCTTCCAGATATGGTCGCCGTGACTTTCATGTCCCAGATCAAAAACATGTATCCTGCGATTCCCATCATCATCGTATCGAACTTCTGGAATATGGAGTACGCTAAACTCGCAGCGCAGCAAGGTGCGGTGGACTTCATCCCCAAGCCGATTGACCCGCAGCAGCTTGTTGAGATAGTCAACATTCGTCTCAGTGAGGGAACGGCTGCTTAATGGCTTGGGTAACTCATTTTGCCTGAAGTGGCTGGCAAAGCCTAAGCCTTCCGATGACGACTCGGTCTAAAGTCAGCCTTGGGCCCAGATCGACATAAACAAATGCGCCAGTTGGATTGTCCTCAGGGAGCCATAGGCGAGAACCGCCTTTGAATTCTCAATTCGAGACTTGCGCAGATTTTGCTTCTCCCTTTTGCGTTCGAAATATTATAATAACCTATCATGTATGTACGGCGGCTATCATGGAATCTGGAGGGGAATATGGAGCGGGTTTTGGTAGCGGATGACGAAAAGGGTATCGTTCAGTTTGTTGGCGAGGCTTTGCGGAGAAAAGGGTACTCCGTTCATGTCGCGTCGAATGGAGCGGAAGCATTCGAAATGGCAAAGCTTCATCGCCCGCATCTAGTGCTGCTGGATATCCGTATGCCTGGAATGGATGGTCTGGAAGCGTTGCGCCGGATAAAGTCCGTGGACCCAATCATTAGAGTAATCGTGATTACCGCCGTCCACGATCGTGAGATTATTGACGCAGCATACAGCATGGGTGCAAGTAGATATATGACCAAGCCTTTTGAACTGGATTCCTTAGCGGAGGCTATGGAAGAAGCACTCAAGCAGTAACAGTCTCTGAGTTGGACGAGGTAGCGATCGAGATTCTTGAGCGCTTGCCTTCCCGCTTCGAAGCTCGGCGGGAAGAGGTCAGTAGCGCATGTCGCAGGTTCGATCCCTGTCCCGCCCACCGCTGAATCAACTCCAGGGGCGGTTTCTGCCCCCAATCCCTCGATGCCTGAATAGTGTGCCTACCGGGCCTCGCTCGCGGCCTCCCCGGAGGCCTTTCTTCGGGGCCTGGCCGGCGCGCCTTCTCCGCTTCGCGAAAGCGATCCGGCGCGAGATGCCGATGCCTTCGATTGTTTTACTCTTTTGCGAGGTCTTATTCGGAGAGATCGGGGAAAATCCCCGGTGATTTTTCAACTGCCTTGGGCCTAGGTTTTTCGGTGTGGCCCGCCGCTTGGGCTCCATGCCAAGCGGGGGCAAGATTCGAAAGAGCGAAAAAGAGCGAAAAAGTCACCGAATTCCAATTCGGGGATTTGCTCTTTGAGAATAAGGAGATTTGGGCATGCTGTCGTGGGCCTTAACCTTTTTCGTGGTTGCAATCATCGCCGCGCTTCTCGGCTTTGGCGGGATCGCGGCGGGGGCGGCGGAAATCGCGAAGCTGTTGTTCGTTTTATTCTTGGCCCTCTTTGCGATCACGCTGATAGTGGGCCTCGTGCAGGGACGTTCTCCGCGTCCTCCGGTATAGATAAGCTGGCTTCTACCTTTGAGTGGCTGTTTGCCGGAGCCGCGGCGGATGCTCTTAGGGGGGCGGTTCATTCCTGCTGCGCCGCGGCCTCTTGCCCGGCCGGCAGGATGTCGGCCCGCGAATAGGGCGGGATGGCCGCCCCCTTCCGGACGCCGCGGATGATCTGGTCGATCCGCGCCTGGCGCTCCTCCGGGAGCGGGTGGGTGTCGAAGAGGCCGCCGTCCCCTTCCTGGCCCCTGGCCTTCAATTCCGCCGCGTGTCGCCGCAGGAAGACGTTGATGTATCTCGTCCGCGCGGAGTTCCCGTGCCGCTTCTCCATGAGCGCGGCCGCGATGGCGTCGGCCTCGAATTCTTGCTCGCGGCTGTAGGCCCGGTGGACGAGCGGCTGGGCGATGAGGCCTAGCGTGGCTCCCGGCACGAGCGCCCCCAGGGCCACGAAGACCCCCGTCACGGCCACCGACGCCATCTGGAGCTTGGCGTTGTGTCCGGCGATCTCGTGGGCCACCTCGTGGGCGGCCAGCGCGTCCAGCTCCTCGTCCGGGATCCGGGTGAGCGCGCCCTCCGTCACATAGAAGTTCCCGCCCCCGGTGCTGTACGCGTTGACGGCGCCGCTCCGGACGATCCCGATCTTCCAATCGTTGGGCTTGCAGTCCGGGCAGGCGATCTTCTGGTATTCGATGAGGATTCCGGCGAAGCGGCGGAACTGCGGGTGGGCGCCCGGGTTGGGCATCGTGTTTCTCGATACGGCCCCGCAGCCGGATAGGATCAGGGCGAGCAATAAGGCGGCGATCTTGCCGTGCATTGGTTCCCTTCCGCGCGTTCTGGGCATTCACTGACCCGGATCGAAGCACGCGGAGCGTATAATAGGTTCGGTTTTTCTTTCAATGAAAATATGGGGGTTGGTCCGGAAAACCGGCCGCGCGCGGTTCTCGTGCTTGCGGTTCTTTCACCTCTTTCGCTATCGGCGGTAAGGCGCCCGTTGCGCAGGTGTGAAGAGCGCATGTCCGGTGCAGTCCGCCCACTCGCCGCACAAGAACGCGCGAGCCCTACCCTGAACCGTTTCTTAACGTTCGCTTCACGCGCGGGAGACGCGGTTTTGGGGCCGATCCATCTCTGCTAGAATCCTGGCGCCCGCTTCTGTGCCCATCGCTCGAAATGACGAGGAAAGGAAAGGGAAAGATCATGGCGGAAAACATCTTCCGGGGGGTTCCCAAGAAGGACGGCGGCGATCATCCCGAGTGCGCCCCGGACGAGATCTTCATCGGCAACCACCACCAGGCGGGCTTCCGGGAGCTGCCCTGGAAGACGAAACGCGCCGGGAACGTGGCGTATGACGACCGGGGCAACCCGGTGGACGACGCGCAGTTCTTCCCCGTCTTCGTGAAGCGGGCCGAGTACCAGCAAAAATCCTGACAATTCAGCCGGATTTCCGCAGGGGCGGGCTTCAAACACGCCCCTGCCGGCTCCGTCATGGCGGTGGATATCCCCGCCTGATCAGAGCGCGCCCGGCCCGGATTCTCTCTCCGCCCCGGATGCCCTATACTCCCGGCCTCCGAACCCAATCCCGGCCCAGGCGGCGCTTCGGGCGCGCCAGGGTTTGGTTTTGTCTTCCCTCACGGAGGTCCCGCATGCAGATTCGGATGGAAGGACGCTCGGCCCTCATCACCGGCGGCAGCCGGGGCCTGGGCCGGGCGATGGCGCTCAAGTTCGCCCAGGCGGGCGCGAAGGTGGCCATCCTGGCCCGGCGGCCCGGCGTGCTGGACGAGACGAAGAGGGAGATCGAGGCCGCGGCCCCCGGGGCCAAGATCAAGGCCTGCCCCTGCGACGTGAGCGACCCCGGGCAGATCCGGGACGCCTTTCAGGCCGTGGTCCGGGACTTCGGCCAGGTGGACATCCTCGTCAACAACGCCGGCACGTCGGTGCGGGGCAAGTTCGAGGAGCTGACGGACGAGGTCTGGATGGAGGACTTCAACCTCAAGCTCTTCGCCGCGGTACGCCTCTGCCGGCTGGCGCTGCCGGGGATGAAGGAGCGCCGCTGGGGCCGGATCATCAACGTGCTGAACACGGCCGCCAAGGCGCCCGCCGGGGAAGGCGCGCCGACGGCGGTCACCCGAGCCGCCGGCATGGCCATGACCAAGGTGCTCTCGAAGGAGGCCGCCCCCTACAACGTGCTGGTCAACGCGCTGTGCGTGGGGCGCTTCGTCACGGACCAATGGCTGGGCCATCACAAGAAGCAGGCGCCGGAGAAGACCTTCGAGCAGTACATGACGGACATGGGGAAGACCATCCCGCTGGGCCGGGTGGGGGACGCCGGGGAGTTCGCCAGCGTCGCGTGCTTCCTGGCCTCGGACGCGGGCTCCTACGTCTCCGGCGTGGCCATCAACGTGGACGGGGGCGCCTCGCCGGTGGTGTAGGGTGCGCGCAACCAGGTGTGAAATTCCCCCGGATGATTTGCCCCCTCCCCCTCCGGGGGAGGGTTGGGGTGGGGGAGATTCGCGCGGGCTTTTCCCTCCCCCTGCCCCTTCCCGCCTGCGCGGACCGAAGCCCTTCCGCCTAGGCGAAATTCGCTTCGGCGGGCGAAGGCCCGGAGGGAGGGGGAAAGGCGGCCGTCTCATCCCGAGGGAGAGGAGATGAGAGCATAAAGGCGACCCTTGTGGTCGCCCGTTTTTATTCGGCGAGGGCGGGCGCAAGGCCCGCCCCTACAAGTTCACCGTGCGGGGCTGACAAAGTTGCCTTCTCCTATTTCAAGTTCACCAGAACCGCCCCCGCCACGGTGACAGCCGCCCCGGCCGGGACGCGCCAGGTGATGTATTCCACCTGCCGGAGGAGGGCCAGGGCGAAGAGCACGGTGAGGAGGGGGGAGGTCTGGATGAGGGCGGTCATCCGGTACACCTCGCCCCGCTGAAGCGCCCCCGCGAAGAAGTAGGCCCCCATGGACGCGGCCAGGCCCATGATCAGCAGGGGCCTCCACGCCTTCCGCATGTCCTTCAGAATTGCCCCCCGCATGAAGAGAAAGGTGTAGCCTCCCACCAGCAGGAAGGAGGCCACCATCCCGAGGAGGGCCCCCACCGAGGCGTCCGGGAATTTGGAGAGTCCCGTCCGCCAGAAGATGGCGCCGAGGCCCGAGACGGCCGCCGCGGCAATGGGCCACAGAGCGTCGATGCGCCGCCAGCGGCCCTGCGTCTTTCCCGAGGAGAGGAGCACGATCCCCGCCACGACCAGCAGCACCCCCGCCAGCCCGTACCACCGGGGCTCCTCGCCCAGGAACAGGATGGCCAGCAGCGACGCGAAGACGGGGGAGCTCCCCTTGATGGGGGCGGCGCGCGAGACGCCGATCTTGGAGATCCCGAACATGAAGAGAAGGGTGAAGAGGCCGGGGGTGCAGATGCCTCCTGCCACCACCCACAGGTAGTGCCACCCCAGAGGCGGGACCGCCGCCCCCGAGGCCAGGGCGATCGCTCCGAGCACCACCAGCGAGACGGCCCGTGAGAACGTGACCGCGATGAAGGGGCTCGTGTGCTGGACGCTGTAGCGCGCCCCCATGTCGGCGACGGCATAGGAGAGGGCGGCGCCAAGCGCGAAGAGCAGGGCGGCGTCGAAGATCAAAAATGAGGCCTCCGCAAAAGAGAGGGGTTTATCCCATTTCGGCGGGGATTTGTAAATCCGGAGCGCGGTGTATTTGTTTCGACCGCAGCCAGCAGGTTCCTCGGCCGCTTCATCTCCCGGAATGAATGGGGAGGCTGGCGGAACGTGGAGGGAAACGCCCGCTCCCCCCCGGGATGCGGAGATCCCCGCGGGGGCGGAAGTGAGCCCTTTCGGGATGGCCCGGGGCTAGTTTCCGTCGCCCAGGATCTTCCGCAGATGGCTCTCGAAGCTCCGCCGGGCGTCCTCGGGAAGCACGAACTCGAAGCCCACGATCCAGGTGGAGGGATTCAACTCGTTCTCGTCCACCCATACCGGCTTGGCCCGTATCCCCTTCATTTCGTGCTCGTAGACGAAGACGGAGCAGTCGATCTCCATCTCGAGGGAGGGCTTGCTCAGAACCACCACCTGAAAGCCGCTCGCGCTCAGGTCCTCGGGGATGAGCCGCAGGTCCGAGAGCATGGGGGCCTTGACCATGACGGGGACGGGGATGTGGTAGCGGATGTACCGGCGCTTGTCGCCCGGGGAAGACATTGCCCGAATCTCCTCGATGCGGGTTCTCCGGCGGGGCGGCGCGCCGCCCCGAAAACGTAATGGCTATTTTACCCCGCAACCCGCCCCAGTTCTACGCTGGGGGCAGGATCGCCACCCGGCCCCCCTTCCGCTCCAGCTTTACCCCGTAGGGCGCGGATAAGTCGTTGAGCTGCCGCACGATTTCCGCCTCCGGGGCCTCCCCGGGGGAGAGGACCTGGCAGGGCTCCCCGACGCCGCACTTGCAGGGGACGATGTAGGGGTCCTTCAGCCCTTCCTTCGTGAGGGTGGCCCCGAAGAGGAAGGTCTTGAGGGTCTCCCCCGTGAAGAAGGGCTCGAACTTGTCGAAGATCAGGTTCCCGGTGCAGTGGAGGATGGGCTTGCCCTTGTGGTACTCGATGGCCGAGAGCACGTGCTGGTGGCCGCCGAAGACGGCGTCCGCCCCGGCCTCGATGGCGGCGTGGCCTATCTCCCGCTGGAAGTCGTTCACCCGGGGCGTCATGCTGGTGCCCCAGTGCTGGCTCACGAGCACGATGTCCACCTTGCGCTTGAGGGCCCAGATGTCGTCCCGCATGCGCTCGAGATCCTCGGGCACCGCCCAGGTGACGATCTCGGGAGCGACGCCGGGGTAATCGTTCGCGTCCCGCCCGGGCGCGGAGCGGTAGGCCGTGACGGCCCGGAGCGGGTTCACGCCGGCCGCCTCCTCCCCCGCGGGGAAGCCCATGGGGAGAGTGGAGGAGTAGGCGAGCACCCCGACCTTGAGGCCCTTGCGCTCCAGCACCACCGGCGCCGCCGCCTCCTCCAGGTTCCGGCCCGCCCCGGTGAAGGGGAGGTTGTGCTTTTTCAGCACCTGCATGGTTTCGAACAGGGACTCCTCCCCCCAGTCCAGCATGTGGTTGTTCGCGATGGTCAGGACGTCGAAGCCCGCCTCCACCAGGCCCGCCACGAGCTCGGGATGGCCCCGGTGGAAGAAGGGCTTCCCCTTCATGAGCTTGCCGCTGCGGGCGAGGGCGTGCTCCAGGTTGGCGGTAGCCACGTCCGCCGCCTTGAACAGGGGAGCGGCCGCCCCCATGAGGCTTTTTCCGGACTCGCGCATCGGGGCGATGTCCCCGCCGATCAGCAGGCTGCAGGATGGCTCGTTGGGCATGTTCCACTCCGCGGGATGGCGCCGGCGCGGCCCGCGCCGGGTATGGGAACGGATAAAAGCTTGACGAGGGACACTCTTTCGCAAATTGCCCTCCCCGGCAAGCGCCGGAGCCCCTTTCGCGGCCCCCGAAGCGTTGGTCGGCGCGCCGGGCCGTTCTATACTGATGCCTCGCGCGGGAGGCGGCGTTGCTGAGCGAGCGGGAGATCCGGTTCCTGGCCGGGGCCCGGGTGGGCCGGCTGGCCACCGCGGACGCGGCGGGGCGTCCCCACGCGGTCCCGGTGGTGTTCGTCTGGAGCCGGGGGCGCCTCTATCTTCCCATCGACGCCAAGCCCAAGGGCGACCCCCGGAGGCTGCGGCGGGTGCGGAACATCCGGGAGAACCCGCGGGTGGCGCTCCTCGTCGACCACTACGAGGAGGACTGGGGCCGCCTGGGCTTCCTCCTGGTGCGGGGGCGGGCCGCCCTCCTGGAGGGGGGAGGTCCGGAGCAGGAGGAGGCGGAGCGGCTCCTGCGCGAGAAGTACCCGCAATACCGCGCGCTCCCCGTCTCGGCCGAGCCGGGGCTCATGATCCGCATCGATCTGGAGAGCCGGGCCGCCTGGGGCCGGCTCGGAGAAGAGGCCGGGTAGCCCGGCCGGGAGAGGAGAACGATGGATCGGCCCATCCGCGTCGTCGCCAGCTACATGCCGTGCCTCCTGGCCCTCCGGGGCCGTCCCTATGCCCCCGCCATCCAGAAGCGCATCGACGCCGCCCTGGACCCGGCGCGGGTGGAGTTCATCCTGGAGCCCGATCCGGCGGCCCGCCTCAAAGCCCTGGAGGAGGCGGTGGTCTACATCCACCGCAACGAGACGCTGCCGCCGGAGCTCTTCGAGCGGGCGAAGAAGCTGAAGCTCGTTCAGGCGGGGACGCCCTGGGGCGAGCGCATCAATATGGAGGAGGCCGCCCGGCGCGGGGTGGCGGTGGCCCTCATGCGCCGGCCCATCAGCGAGACGGTGGCGGACCTCGCCGTGGCCCTCATGCTCTATCTCGTCCGCAACATGCGCGAGAGCGACCGGCGCATCCGCGGGGGCTGGGACGGCCCCCTCTCCCCCACCCGGCCGGACGGGAGCGCCTACAACTGGACCCAGCTCCCGGACTCGCGGGGGCTGCGCAAGATGCGGCTCGGCATCCTGGGCATGGGGGAGATCGCCCGCTTCTTCTCCGAGCGCGCCAAGGGCTTCGGGATGGACATCCGCTACTGGAACCGGACGCCGCTGCCCCGGCCCATCGAGCGCAAGCTGGGCGCCAGGTACCTCGAGAAGGACAAGCTCCTCAAGACCTCCGAGGTGCTCTACGTGGGGGTGGGGATGCGGCCCGACACTCGCCATTTCGTGGGCGAGAAGGAGCTGGCCGCGATGCGGAAGGGGGCCGTCCTCCTCAACCTGGGCCGGGGGCCCCTGGTGGACCAGGAGGCCCTCCTGGCGGCCCTCCAGAGCGGCCGCCTGGGCGGGGCGGGGCTGGACGTCTTCTACCCCGAGCCCTTGCCGGCGGACCATCCGCTCCTCCAGCACCCGCGGGTCGTGGCCACCCCCCACGTCGGAGGGGGGGACGACGGGATGATCGTGAGCGAGCTCGAGGCCTTCATGAAAAATGCCCACCGCATCGTGGACGGCAAGCGCCCCGTCGGCATCGCGAACGGGGTGAAGTGGGGGGAGGGCTAGTTCACCCGCTATTTTCGCAGGATGGGTTCGGTTCTGCTCCCTCTCCCTCCGGGAGAGGGTTGGGGTGAGGGAGGGTTTCAGGAGCCGTCATTCCCTCACCCCCGTCCCTTCTCCCAATGGGAGAGGGGGGAATACCTCTTCGATTGGTGGGCTGGGACGAGCCGGAGAAGCAATCAAACCTGAAGTTCCGCTGGCCCTGCCGGAGGACACCATGAGTGACAATACCCTGAAGGTCCAGGTGGAGTGGCGGGGGGGCAAGCGCATCCACGTCGAGGCCCGGGGCAACCGGCTCGTGGTGGACGAGGCGAAGGAGGGGGGCGACGGCTTCCGGCCCACCGAGCTCCTCCTGGGGGCGCTCGGCGCCTGCACCATGGGCACCCTCCTCAACTTCTGCAAGAACATGGACATCCCCGTCGAGAGCTTCACTATCGATCTGGAGGGGAAGCGCGAGACGGCCCCCGAACGGGTGGGGGAGATCCGCCTCTCGCTCGTCCTCGCGGGCCAGGTGCCCGAGGACCGCCTCGAGACGCTCCGGCGGGTGGCCAAGGGCTGCCGGGTGCACTACACCATGACCCACCCGCCCCGGATCGAGCTGGAGCTGCGGGCGGCCGAGGGGAAGGTACAAGAGAGGGTGTAGGGGTAGTCCTTGCGGCTGCCCGCAACAGGGCGGGCACGAGGCCTGCCCCTACAGAGGCCTGGGGTTTGCCTGGAGATCCGATGCCTATCGAACTTGCCTGGTACATGTCCTGCGACGGGGATAGCAGCCACATCGGCCAGAAGTTCGCGGATCACTCGCCCAGCTACGAAACCTTCACCCGCATCGCCCGCAACGCCGAGCGCGCGGGCTTCACTACCCTCCTCGTCCCCACCAGCCAGATGAGCGGCCACTACAGCCAGCAGGCGCCCGCCTGGGACAGCATCGTGAACGCCGCCGTCGTCGCCCCCGCGACGAAGACGATCAAGCTCCTGCTGGCCGTCCGGATGGGCATCATGGATCCGGCCATCTGCGCCCGGATGCTCGCCTCCCTGGACGAGCTGAGCGGAGGGCGCATCCTCCTGAACGTGGTGACGGGGGGCGCCCCGCTCGCGAGCTACGGCGAGGAGATGGACCACGACACCCGCTACGAGCGCACGGAGGAATACCTCCAGGTGCTCGATGGCCTCTGGACGCGGGAGAAGTTCACCTTCGAGGGTAAGTACTACCGGCTCAAGGACGCCTCCGTCTTCCCGCACCCGGTCCAGAAACCGCGCATCCCCTTCTTCATGGCGGGGGCCTCGGACGTCGCCCGGGCCATCGCGGCGCGGCGGGCGGAGTATTCGGTCTTCTGGGGCGAGACGCCCGAGCAGGTGGCGGGGGAGGTGCGGAAGATCGAGGACATGCTCCAGGGCACGGGCAAGAAGCTCAGGTACGTCACCCGCTTCCAGATCATCGCCCGCGAGACCGAGCGCGAGGCCTGGGAGGCAGCGGAGGAGGTCCTGAGCCGAATCGACCCCGAGGTCCTCGCCCATCACCGCGGCGTCATTTCGAAGTTCGAGAGCCGGGGGACCCAGAACCAGCAGAAGCGGACCGCGGAGGAGATGGTGGGCCCCAACCTCTGGGCGGGGATGGGCCGCATCCGCTCGGGCTCGGCCGTGGCCATCGTGGGCGACTACGCGCAGTGCGCGGAGAAGATCGTCGAGCTGGAGCGGGCGGGGGTGGACTTGCTCATCCTCTCGGGGTTTCCCCTGCACTCGGAGTGCGAGCGCGTGGGCCGGCACGTCATCCCCCTGGTTCGGGAGATGGAGCGGGCGCTCCCCGCGCGGGGGTAGAAGGCATCCAGGTCCAGGGTTTCCCGAATCTGTAGGGGCGATGCTTGTCATCGCCCCAAGGGGGGCGAACACGAGGTTCGCCCCTACAGAAAGAACGGATACGGCAATCGTAGCGTCGTTGGCTTTTTCCCAATTCCTGAAAGGGCAGTCCCGTGACCCAAGACCCACCCCTCGTTTCCACCCAGTGGCTGGCCGATCGCCTGAACGATCCCAATGTCCGGGTCATCGAGGTCTCCTCCTCGGCCGAGGACAAGCGCTACCGCGAGGGGCACATCCCCGGCGCGGCCTGGTTCTTCTGGAAGGACCTGTGCTGGGACGACACCGACCGCGAGTTCCTCACTCCCCAGCAGATGTCCGCGCGCCTGGGCAGGATCGGCATCACGCACGACGCCACCCTCGTCATCTACGGCGACCCGGTCCAGTTCGGCACCTACCCCTTCTGGGCGCTCACCATGGCGGGGCACCCCAGGCTCAGGCTCCTCGACGGGGCCAAGACGCGCTGGAAGGCGGAGGGGCGGCCCATGACGCAGGAAATCCCCTCGTTCAAGCCCGCGGACTACAAGCCGCCCAAGGGCGGGGACAGCTCCATGCGGGTGGGGCGGGACGAGGTGCGGGCCAACCTCAAGAAACCGGGCCGGCTTCTTCTCGACGTGCGCTCCCCCGAGGAGTACAGCGGGGAGCGGGTGATGGCCCACGGCTCCTTCGACCATGGGGCGGAGCGGAAGGGACGCATCCCGGGCGCCGTCCATCTCTTCTACAAGGAGCTCTACAACGCGGACGAGACCTTCAAGCGGCCCGAGGAGCTGCGCGCCGCCCTGGAGCGCGCCGGGGCCACCCCGGACCGGGAGGTCGTGGTCTACTGCCGCCTCAGCCACCGGGCCACGCTCGCCTGGTTCGCCATGAGGCACCTGCTCGGCTACCCGGACGTGAAGATCTACGACGGCTCCTGGACCGAGTGGGGGAGCATCGTGGGCTTCCCGGTGGAGAAGTAGGGGGGCCGCCGAGATGGGATCAGGTGGAATTTTTGAGTTAAAAAACCGCTTGATTGGCTTTTTTGATATTCTTGGGTTTTCAAGCCTTCTCGAATCCCAAGACTTAAAAAGTATCTATAAAATCTATTCAGAATTGATAGATGAAGCGAACATGAGAGTTTTTCAGAGTCCACCTTTGCCTGGTAGTCCTCCACCACCCCCAACCAAATTTGAATTTGCCCGGTTCCTTTTCGATTCGATCATTTTAGTTTCTCATCCGGTTGACCAATTGATAGGCGTAAATGATTTCATCGAAGGTTGTATTCAGATCATGGAGAATTCCTTTAAGCGAAAATTGCCTCTGAGGGGATGCGTCAGTATTGGAGATTTTCTTGAGGATCGAGACCGGGGAATTTTTCTCTCTAAGGTTTTCTCGCGGCTTGTTCGTGCGGAGAAAAATCAAGAGTGGTCCGGCTGTTACATATTGCCGGATGCCGAAGATCTGGTTGTTCAAAGTGTGCTCGATGAAAAAGGGGTTTCTCGTGATTTGGTCGGCTTTTATTGTGGTTGTCCGTTAATACCCTTTCAGATTCCTACCAAAGATAAAAAGGTAACACTGAAATGTTGGTGCCTCAACTGGGTGTATATGCTGGATGCATCGGTACTTATCTCAACTTTTGACCATTTGGTCGAACCGAAGAGGAGTGAGACTAAAAAATTTGTTGACTATGTCTATTCTCTTGTAGACGATTCTGTCAAACTTAAGCAGGATTATCTTCCTGCGGCGAAGCTACAAATGATGCGCTTTCGGACGAAGCTTCGTACTCGCATAATTGATGCCGGTGGTGACGCGGTGGAGCCGCGAAGAAAGAAACCTACGGCCGCCGAGTATATGAAGATGCTGAATGATCACAAAGAGATCATTCAATCATTGGGTAAAAGGGGCGAATTTCGACTCGAAATTAAAAGCAAGTTTACCTGTGCTCAGCCCACCCGGTACTTGAGGGGCTTGCCCTTCAGGCAGCGCACGACCTCGAGCGCCGCCTTGCGGCGCAGGTCGTCCTGGGCGGCGGTGCTGTACCAGGCGCTGTGCGGGGTGACGTGGCAGTTCGGGAGCGCCACGAGCGGGTGCCCCGCGCGCGGGGGCTCCTCGGAGAGGACGTCCAGGCCCGCCGCCCGGATGCGCTTCTCGCGCAGCGCCCCGGCCAGGGCCCCCTCGTCCACCAGCTCCCCGCGGGCCACGTTCACGAGCACCGCGTCCGGCTTCATCCGGGCGAGGGCCTCCCGGCCGATGATCCCCCGCGTCCCGGGGGTCAGGGGAGCGTGGAGGGAGATGTAGTCCGAGCGCCGGTAGAGGTCGTCCAGCTCCACCTTCTCCGCCCGCAGCTTCTTGAAGACGGCCTCTGGGGCGTAGGGATCGCAGGCGAGGAGCTTCATGCCGAAGGCCCGCGCCTTACGGCCCAGCGCCGCCCCGATGCGCCCGATGCCCAGGATGCCCAGGACCGCGCCCTTCAGCGGCGCGATGGGCCGGATGGGCGCCACCCCCCAGCCCCCCCGCCGCACCTCGGCCACCCCCGCATCGAGCTTCCGCGCGAAGAACAGGATGAAGGCCATGGCGTGGTCGGAGACCTCGTCGATGCAGTAGTCCGGCACGTTGGTGACGGCGATGCCTCGCCGCTTGGCGGCCTCCACGTCGATGTTGTCCACCCCGATGCCGCCGCGCGCGATGATGCGGCACCTCTCGAAGGCGTTGATGGCCGTCCCGGTGAAGCGGGGGATGGAGCCCGAGATGACGGCGTCGGCCTCCCGGCAGAGCTCGATGAGGGAGGAGTCGTCCGCGCCCGGGCCCTCGACGACGCGGCACTTGAGGGGGGCGAGAACCTCCCGCTCCAGGTCGAGGGGGCCGAAGCGGGTGCCGGCGACGGCGACGGTGAGGGGTTGCTTGGCGGCATTCATGCGGGCTCCTGAGCGTTCGGGACGGCTGCGGATGACGCGCCCGGCGCCCTCTGCCGGGGCGCGGGCGAGTATAGAGGGGCCGGGGCCGGGGCGGCAATCGCAGAAGCAAAAAGCCGCGGCCCCCGGAGGGGCCGCGGCCGGATGGGGGGCTTCTCAGCCTAGCGGAGCTTGTTCTCGGGGCGGCGCGGAGGATCGTTCGCGGGCCGGGGATCGACGGGTTCATTGTTCTTGAAGCTGGGCGCCAGCTCGGCGTTGATCTTCGCCCACTCGGGATTCTCGTCCTCGCTCTCCAGGATGGCGTCGATCGGGCACTCGGGCTGGCAGACGCCGCAGTCGATGCACTCCTCGGGATCGATGATCAGGAAGGGCTGCCCCTTGTACTCGCCTGGATGCATACAATCGACCGGGCATACGCTCACACACGTCGCGTAGCGCTCACCGAGGCACTTCTCCGAGATCACAAAAGTCATTGAACCGAACCTCCTCCGAAGAAACTCTGGCAACGGGAGCGCCGGGACGGTCGAAGCGGGCCGCCTTGCGCCTGCGCAAGCGTTCTCCACCCTGCACCGGCCTAGCTTGCCGGACGCCCCATGATGCTAGCAGAGGCCCTCGGGGCGAGGCAAGCGGCCTGGGGCCTGGAAGGAGAGCCGCGTCTTCGCGCCCGTCCCGGCCGCCCGGCGCCGCGGGAGAGCCGGATCCGGGGCCTGTTTCCCCGGTTTTCCGCCGGGCGGGAAATTTTTTCCCCCTTCCGTTGTTCTATTCGAAGAACAGGACATTCCAGGCATGCCGCGGCCTGCCCCCCAGCGGGCCGGAAGGAGCGAGCCATGGACCGCCCGGAAAAACGCCGGCACGCCCGCACCCGGGGCTCCGTTTGGATTGAGTGCCCCCTTCTCTCGGGGGCGTCCTTCCAGGCGCGGGACATTTCGGCGGGGGGATTCCGGGCGATGCTGGCGCACAAGCCGCTCGAGCGCCATCCCTATCATGTGACCCTGCGGGTGGGCGAGGCGGCTTTCGGACCCTGGCCCGCTTTCCTGGCCTGGCGGCAGGAACATGCGCAGCGGCCGGGCATGTGGTCGTTCGGGATGCTGGTCATGATGCAGGACGAGCAGCGGGAGCATCTGGCCGCTCTGCTGGACGGCGTGACCGAGGCAGCCTGATCGCCGGCGGGCGCCTCAGCCCGCGCCGCCGGGCGCGGGTATCGCGAAGGCCTCCGCGCGGGGGAGGAGGATGGCGCCCTCGGCGGCGCTCCCCGCCACCTCCCACTTCTCGGCCCCCCATCTCCAGAAGTGGAACACCGTGATGGCGCACACCAGGGCGTCCACTAGGTCGCCCTGGCGCTCGAAGTCCGCCCCGCGCAGCAGGGCCGGGTTGCGTCGCAGCCGGCCCGCCAGCTCCCCCCCCAGCTCGACCGGCGGGTCGAGCCTCCCCAGCCGCTCGTAGAGCCGGGCCTGGAAGGCCGCGAGCCCCTCCTGGTGCTGGGAGGTGGCGCTGCGCTTGTACTTGAAGATTCTCTCCAACCCCAGGAGCGCCACCGAGGAGGGGTGCGGGTAGACCTCCATCGCCGCCCGGGCGGGGACGCCGGCCTCGATGTCGTAGCGGTGCGGGAAGGCGGCCCCGGCCAGCCAGGCGAGGAGCCTCCCGCCCCGGGGCGGATCCCCGCAGAGCTTCTTGTTGGCCGGGAGGGCCCCCGCGTCGTAGGCGTGCCACTTGGCGGTGCACTCGAGGTCGCAGGGGCGGGCGCCGCTGCCGTTCGGCACGACGAGCGGCGCGTCGATGCCGACGATGCCCCCGCCCGGCGTGTGGCTGACGATGAAGTCCCCCATCTCCTCGACGTGCTCCAGCCCGCTCGAGAAGGCGATGGGCCGGGCCGGGCCTTCGCCCCCGCCCTCGAGGACCACGATGGCGCTCGGCTTGCGATCCGCCCACGCCAGATCCACCCCGACGAAGCGCATCGGGGGCGGCTGGGGCAGGTTTCCGCCGGGTCGCCGTGGCACGGGTCAGCCCTCCAGGTTGGCCAGGCGGGCCGGGTTGCGCTGCACCATCCACCGGACGTCGTCCGGAGAGAGGCCCAGGAGCAGCATCGAGGCGATGAACATGCGGAGCATCTCGGGGGGCGTGGGGTTCACGTCCCCCTGCGCGTCGGTGGTCATGATGCAGCGCTCGGGCCCGAGCATCTTCGCCGCGGCCGCGATCTTCTTCGGGTCGAGCCCCTGCCACATGGGGAAGGCCGAGATCCAGGTGAACTCGACGATGTAGCCCATGTCCGCCACCTCGCGCATCTGGGCGTCCGAGGCGTGGACGATGTGGATGATGGGGTGGGTGTAGACGAACTTCTTGAGGCCCACCTCCTTGGCGCACCGGGCCAGGGCCAGGCCCTCCTCCGCCGAGAGATGGCCGGTGGCCACCACGATGTCCGCGTCGCGGGCGATCTCCAGGATGGCCACCGCCTCGGGGAGCACTTTCCCGTCCCTCCCGAGCACCGTCAGGCCTCCCTCCGCGGGGGGATGGGGGGGCCTGTTCTTGTAGGTCGCCGCCACCCGGCGGCTGAAGGCGTTCACCTTGATGTCGTTCGCGCTCGTGTAGGTGGGCATCCAAATGACCTTGGCCCCGAGGCGTGCCGCGCTCTCGGCCGCGAAGGGGGAGAGCCCGCCCACGTTCGTGTTGAGGACGATGCTCCCCATGGCCGTCACGCCCGGGTAGACCTCGCTCAGCACCCGGGCCTGGGCCACGGTGGGCCAGAGGTGGCTCTTCATCACGAAGCCGCGCATCCCGTGCTGCCGGGCCACCTCCGCCCATTCGTGGTCCAGGACGCGCCCGGACTCCTCCAGGGTGAGCTGGGGATAGATGTGGGCGTGGAAGTCGATGGCGCCCTCGAGGAGCTCGTCGGCTTGGGTCTTGGGCATGGAATGAAGCCTCCGGTCCATCTGCCAGGAATACGGGAAATCGGCCTTTCGGGTCCGCTATGATGCGCGATGGCCCGCCCCGGGGCAAGCGCTGCGCCGGCTTGCGCTCCCCCCGCCCCGGGGCTATCCCTTGGGCCGCGGGAGGCATCCGGCCGGCCGGGCCCCTCGGAGGGCGCCCGCCCTCCCCCGCGCCGTTCATTCTTTCCCGCGCCGCATTTTAAGCTGACGAAGGAGGCTCCCATGAAGGTCGCCTACGTGTTCGCCACGTCCGGGCACACCGCCAGCTACAAGCTCGGCAAGATGATCCTCCCCCAGCTCGAGGAGAAGCGCCACGGCGCGGAGGTCGTCGGGATGATGTTCTTCGACGACAACAACTACGTCCTCCGAAAGGGCGACCCCATCGGGGAGCGCCTCGCCAAGGTGGCCCGGGAGCGGAACATCCTCCTCATGATGTGCGACCAGTGCGCCCTGGAGCGCGGCCTGGCGGTGGGCGAGGCCTGCGGCGCCACCCCCTCCGGCACGGTGGACGGGGTGAGGGTGGGCTGCTTCCCGGACCTCTACGCCGCCCTGGCCGCGAATCCGCCCGACCAGGTCATCAGCCTGTAGGGGGGATCCCCAGAGTTTGTCAGGAGGTTGTGAAAAGCTGTCATTCCGAGCGCCAGCGAGGAATCTGCTTCTTGAAATAAGCAGATTCCTCAGTCGCCCTCTTTCCGGGTTCCCAGGCGGCGAGCCACCTGGGCGGGCTCCCTCGGAATGACAGATGGCGCCATACTCGTTGATTTCCCGGATTCAATCATCCCTCCCGCCGGTTCCCGCCCGGGAGAGGGGGTGGTATCCTCCCGTTCTCTCGTTGTCCTATCGTCCAGCGCATGCGGAGGAAGCCCCCATGCCCGAGACTCCGGCCCCCGGCGCCCCCGTGCGGGAACTCGAAACCCCGGCCCTGCTGGTGGACCTCGACGCCATGGAGCGCAACCTCCAGCGCATGGCGGACAACTTGAAGGGCACGGGCCTGCACCTCCGGGCCCACGCCAAGACCCACAAGAGCCCCCTCCTCGCCCGCAAGCAGATGGACCTGGGCGCGGTGGGGGTGTGCTGCCAGAAGGTGGGCGAGGCCGAGGTGATGGTGGAAGGGGGGATCGGGGACATCCTCGTGAGCAGCGAGGTGGCCTCCCCCTCCAAGCTCCGCCGGCTGGCCGCCCTGGCCCGCCACGCCCAAATCATGGTGGTGGTGGACCACCCCCAGGGCGCCCAGATGCTCTCGGAGGCCGTGACGGCCGCCAGGGTGGAAGTGGGCGTCCTCGTGGACGTGGACGTGGGCCACGGCCGCTGCGGGATCGCCCCCGGGGAGCCCGCCGCCGAGCTCGCCCGCCGGGTGGACCGCCTGCCCGGCCTCGTCCTCCGCGGCTTCCAGGCCTACGAGGGGAAGGTGCAGCACTGCGAGGGCTTCGAGGCCCGCCGCGCGGCCTACGGCCTGGCCGTGGACCGCATGAAGGAGACGTTGAAAGCCTTCGCCCGGGCGGGGCTCTGCACGGATGTCCGCAGCGGGGGCGGCACCGGCTCCTGGCGCTGGGACGCCGAGACCGGCGTCCTGAACGAGCTCCAGTCCGGGAGCTACCTCTTCATGGACGCCCACTACCGCCGCATCGGGGGGCCCTCCGGCCCCGTGAACGACGACTTCGAGCCCAGCCTCTTCGTCCTGACCTCCGTCGTGAGCACCCCGGCCAATGACCGCATCGTGGTGGACGGGGGCCACAAGGCCCTCTCCTCGGACAGCGGCTGGCCCGTCTGCCTGGAATTGGAGGGCGCCTCCTACCGCGCCGGGGGGGACGAGCACGGCATCCTCGACCTCGCCCCCGGCGCCCGCCGGCCCGAACTGGGCGAGACGCTGCTCTTCCAGCCCAGCCACTGCGACACCACCATCAACCTCTACGACACCTACCACGCCATCCGGGGCGGGATGGAAAATGGCGTCCTCGAGGCCGTCTGGCCCGTCGCCGCGCGGGGGAGGGTGTGGTGAGGGGGAACAAATGGACGTGAATGAATGGCAATCGAGATTGGAAAACACCTTCCCAATCAGACCTAGCCCTCGACTGGAAGCAATAATCCGTCGAGAGGAGGAATATGCACTTTATGTGAACTCAACTTATCACGGGTATAGAGTGTTCGCGGAGAGTTTTTTTGATTTCTATTTGGAGACATTACAGAAAGTGGGTCAGTATATGCAGGAACATGGTATCCCGCGCGAATTCCCCATGTATCAGTCAATCGCATTACTCTATGCCATTAATTATAGAAGTTTGAGGGCCGCAGAAAATCTCTTGCTATGCGGATATCCACTCGGTGGGTACTCGTTATTTAGAGACATCAAGGACCGCGCTATTTTTCTAGCAGCAATTGTGAATGGCTATACATCTTTGTGGTCTCTTTTTGGTTTTCTTGATATTGCAGCGGCGGCTGACCGCTCTCCTTTGTCACTCGAAGAATATCGGAGGATCCGGAATAGAAGAAAAAAGGAGGAGCGAAAAGTTTTTGAACTAATGACAGGAGAAAAATCTGGACTTGCAGAACCGGATGTGAACGAATTGAAATCTTGGGAAGAGTTATTCCATGAGGAGGTGCATTCGTCTCGATTGACGTTTTTTGGGGAGGGTGGCCGTTGGCTTATGGGCAAGGGGCCATTTCCGATCGGACCGGTTCCAGACGATTCATCAATAGCTATGTATATGAATAGGTCGTACGAAATTAGATGGATGCTTTTGCGGATGCTTCCTTACCTTCAGGTTGCCGAAGATGAATTTGGAGGAGAATGGACTAAGAAATGGCAGATTTTGGATGAATCCTTTCGCTTTGTACATTCTAATTCTAAGGAACCCGGCAAAGCGTTAGCCGATGCAATTGTGGCGTTGATTGAACATAAGTTCTCCTTTTCACCATCTTTGAAATATACGGAATGCGATGGCTGAGCAGAAAAAGCAAGAGATGGTCTCTCGGTGACATAGGAGCCCCCCAATGCAATACGGCCTGTGCATCTTCCCGACGGACTACGCGATGATGCCCGCGGACCTCGCGCGGGCGGCGGAGGAGCGGGGCTTCGAGTCGCTGCTCTTCCCGGAGCACACCCACATCCCCTCCTCGCGCAAGACCCCCTGGCCGGGGGGAGCCGAGATTCCGAAGGAGTACCTCCACAGCCTGGACCCCTTCGTGTCCATGGGGGCCGCGGCGGCGGTGACCCGGACGCTCAAGGTGGGGACGGGCATCTGCCTCGTCATCCAGCGCGACCCGATCGTCACGGCCAAGGAGGTGGCGAGCGTGGACTTCATGTCGGGGGGGCGCGTCCTCTTCGGGGTGGGCGGGGGCTGGAACCGGGAGGAGATGGAGAACCACGGCACCCGCTTCGAGAGCCGCTGGGCGGTGATGCGCGAGCGCATCGAGGCCATGAAGGAGATCTGGACGAAGGACGCGGCCACCTACCACGGCCAGCACGTGAACTTCGAGGCCATCTGGTCCTGGCCCAAGCCGGCCAAGAAGCCCCACCCGCCCGTCCTGGTGGGCGGGGACGGCCCCCGGACGCTGGAGCGCGTCGTCCGCTACGGGGACGAGTGGATGCCCATCCCCCGCGGGAAGGACGTCTCCTTCAAGGAGAAGATGGACCGGCTGAACGAGATGGCGGCCAAGGCGGGGCGGGGGAAAATCCCCGTCTCGCTCTTCTTCGCGCCCCCCGAGGCGGGAGCGCTCGAGCGCCACAAGAAGGACGGCGTCCACCGCTGCCTCTTCTACCTCCCCTCGGCCGGGAAGGACATTCTTCTCCCCAAGCTGGACGAGCTGGCGGCGCTGGCGCGGAAGGTGGGGTAGGCCTTGTTGTCATTCCGAGCGCAGCGAGGAATCTAGGAGGATGGCCGCTGACGAAGATTCCTCGCTCCCGTTGGTCGCTCGGAATGACATCTTTTGGTTGGTTGGCTTTTTTCTGTAGGGGCGGGTTTCAAACCCGCCCCTACGGGTAGCCGGATGATGGATGTCGTAGGTGCAGGCACAGGGATCTGCCCCTAGGATGCGCGGATACGGATTTGTAGGGGCGGCCTCTGTGTCCCCTCTGCGAAGGGCCTGACAATCCTTGGTGTTTCAGGGCAGAAGGTGCATCCCCAGGAAGGCCACGGCCAGGGCGAGGAAGATCGTCACGAAGGCGGCGTAGGCGTGGACCTGGCGCAGGTCCTCCCGCCCGATGGCTAGGCGCAGGCGGCGGCCCAGCCAGGCTGTCAGGAAGAGGAGGGCGAGCGCCAGGGTGGCGAAGAAGGCGTGGGCGGTCTGGAGGACGGTTTCCCGCAGGGCGAGGCCCATCCCCGCCACCCCCAGGAGATAGCCCACCGGGAGGAGGGCGGCGAACCAGCGGCCCAGGCGCATGTGCCGGGCCGCGAGGTGGGCCCGCGCCGGCCCCGCCCCCGCGCGGCGCGCCCGGCGCAGCCTGAGCCCATAGGTCAGGACCGCCAGCCCTAGCCCCAGGACCAGCACCTGGAAGGCAGGGTGGAGGTAGGGGGAGAGGCCGGTCACGGGGGGATTCCTCTCTGGCGCATAAAAGAAGATGTCATTCTGAACGGAGCGAAGCGGAGTGAAGAATCTTCGCGTATCGCCGCCCGCGAAGATTCCTCGCTGCGCTCGGAATGACACCCTCTTTGGCCGGGTCGACCCTACAAAATCCCATACGACGTCCACCCGTAGCGGCCTATTGCAATATGCCCCTACGGGACCAACGAAATTCCGCCCCCCATTGTCGCCCCTTGGGCGCGGGGCTACAATGCCCGCGTCCCAAGAAGCGCGGCGCGCACTCTCTCTCATCCGGCGAGGTCCGCATGAACATCGAGGAGATCCGCGCCATCGCGCGCGGCAGCAAGGTGTACGACCTGGGCGTGGAGCTCTTCCCGGGGATGCCCCACATCCCCCTGCACGGCCCCTTCGGCTACTCCATGATCCGCGAGCACGGGGACCTCATGTACCCCGAGGGCGCCTGCGCGGCGGTGGACATGTTCTTCTGCACCGGCCACACCGGCACCCACGTGGACGCCTTCGGCCACGTCTCGAAGGACATGAAGCTCCACGGCGGCGTGGACGCGGCCTCCCACCAGACCAAGACCGGGGGCATCGTGGGGCTCGGCATCGAGACCGTGGCCCCCATCGTGCGGCGGGGGGTGCTCCTCGACGCGGCCGCCCACTTGAAGAAGGACGTGCTCGAGCCCGCCCGGCCCGTCACCCGGGAGGAGCTCCAGGCCGTGGCCTCCGCCCAGGGCACCCGGATCGAGGCGGGGGACGTGGTGCTCGTCCGCACCGGGCACATCCGCCACTGGCCCAAGAAGGACTTCTACCACCAGAAGGGAGGGGTCCCCGGCGTCCACATCGAGGCCGCCCGCTGGCTCGCGGACCAGGGCATCTTCATGCTCGGGGGGGACAACTTCGCCGTCGAGGTCGTCCCCGCCCCGAGCCTCCCCGTCCACTGCCACATGCTGGTCGAGAAGGGCATCCACCTGCTGGAGGTGGGCTTCTTCGAGGAGCTGAGCCGCGACCGCGCCTACGAGTTCCTCCTCGTCGCGCTCCCCCTCAAGATCCGGGGCGGCACCGGCTCCCCGACAAGGCCGGTGGCGATCGTGTGAAATCGAGAATCCAAAGAAAGATGGACGAGGGTGATGAAGGTGTAGGGACGTATTGCGATGCGCCCCTACGTGTCCGATAGGAGCAAGGTTTAGCCCCCTCTCCCCTTGGGAGAGGGTTGGGGTGAGGGGGATTCACCTCATGGGTTTTCCCTCACCCTGCCCTCTCCCGGAGGGAGAGGGAAACCCTGCAAAGCCGTCAGTGCGGAAAGCTCTCCTGGAGACTCACCCATGATCCAGCGCTTCAACGTCTTCCCCTCGGACATGTACCGCGTGGCGGGGAACAACCAGGTGCTCTACACCCCGGTCGTGGCGGTTCGGACGGGGGACCACGTGCACATCTACGTCTCCGGGCGCACCTCGCGCCTCCTGGACGGCTCCCTGGCCGGGGAGGGGGACATGCGCGCCCAGATACGGCTCACCTGCGAGAACGTGGGCAAGGCCCTCGCGGGGGTGGGGGCGGGCTTCGCGGACGTGGTGCGCACCAACACCTACGCCACCGACCTCGAGGCCTACTACCGCTGCGTGGACGAGCGGGCCCGGTTCTTCACCGCGCCGCTGCCCACGAGCACTGTGGTGGGGGTCACCCGCCTCGCCATGCCCGGGATGCTCGTCGAGATCGAGGTGGAGGCCATCATCGAGCCGGAGCGGCTGAGGGTGGAGGGGTAGGAGGGCGGCTTGGCCTTTTCGCCCTTTCTCAGGATGCGGGGAGGCTTGTCGCTTCCCGCCAGCTCCGGCTCAGGTTGCTGAGCACGACGAACGCCGAATACAGAGCGATGCAGACCAGGGTGTATCCCGAATACAAGACGCGGCCCTCGAACATCTGGATGATGAAAACGAGCATCGGCCCGGCGGCCCGGATGACGTTGGTGGTGATGGACGGCGTATGGGAGATGCCGATCTGGAACAGGTAGTTGGGCGCGATGATCAGGAGCACCAGGGCCACGGAGACGGACGCGAGGGCGCCATAGGAATGTTGGCCCGCCGCTCCCGCGCCTCCGGCCAGAATCGCGGCGAATGAGACGAGGGCGATCGCGACGAAGCGGACGGACACGATCGCCTCCGGGGACACGCCGTTCTCGTTCATGCGCTTGCTGATGAGATTGTAAAGAGCCAGCGATACGCCCCCCAGGAAGGCCAGCGCGAGGCTGTGGATGCTCGCCGCCGCGCCGGGGGTCCTCAGCCCTGACAGCCCCGCAATCTCCACCCCCGCCAGCAGGAGCAGCGAAGCCAGGATTCCGCCGTTGAGCCATTTCTCAATGGTGCGGATGGGGGTGGGAAGCGCGATATGGACCCCCAGGATTCGCAGGAAAACAACGGTGAACGGGCCGATCCCGACATAGAGGGTGTTGGCGATGGAGGGCTCGATGTTCTTCAGCGCGTGGAAATATGAAAGCCACGCCGCCGCCGTGACGAGGTTGACCCAGACGGCGTCGCGCCAGTGGCGGCGGAGCCTCGCCCACTGGTCCGGCTGCCTGAGGCCGACCGCGGCGGCGAAATAGAGCGTACAGAGAATGGAAACCAGGGCGACAACTTCGAAATAGCTGAACGTCTGGAACACGCCGCCCAGATAGACGTCCCTGACCGCCGAGAAGAGGACGAACAGCACGATGGTGAGGGGCCACCAATTGATTCTGCCCATTGGCGCGCCTCCCTTCACCTTTTCGCGGCGGTTTTTTTCTTCCTCCCCTTGTGTTCCGCGGCCAGCAGCCTCTCCTTCCGATCCAGCCCCCAGCGGTAGCCGGCGAGGGCGCCGTCCGAGCGCACGGCCCGGTGGCAGGGGACGAGGAGGCAGACGGGGTTCCGGGCGCAGGCGCTCCCCACGGCGCGGGCGCCGTTCTTCATCCCCAGCGCCCGGGCGATCCCGGCATAGCTCCGGGTTTCACCGGGCGGAATTTCCTGCAGGTGCTCCCACACCCGCCGCTGGAAGGCCGTCGCCCGCACGTCGAGGGGCAGCGCCGCAGCGGGCGCCTTCCCGTCCATGAGGCCCAGGACGGCCCGGAGCGCCCCGCCCAGGCCCCGGTCGTCGCGCGAGAGCCCGGCGCGGGGGAACTCCCGGCGGATCTCCTCTTCGAGAAAAGCCTCGGTGTCCCCGAGCTGGACGGCGCAAACGCCCCGCTCCGTCGCCGCCACCAGGACGCGCCCCAGGGGGCAGGGCGCCGTGGCGTAGCGGATGGCGAGCCCCGTCCCGCCCCGGCGGTAGCGGCCCGGCGTCATGCCGAGGAGCGCCCCCGCCTTCTCATAGAGGCGGCTCGCGGAGCCGTAGCCGGCCTCGTAGAGGGAGGGGGCGATGGCGGCGCCCGCGCGGAGCGAGCCCTTCAGGCGGCCGAGGCGCAGGGCGTCGGCGTACTGGCGGGGGGTGACGCCCACCGCCCGCTTGAACTCGCGCTGGAGGTGGAAGGGGCTCGCGCCCGCCCGGGCGGCCAGGGCGGCCAGCGGAAGAGCCTCCCCGTCATTCTCCTCGATGAGCCGGACCGCTCGCCGCACCCGGTCGAGCCCAGGGGCCCAGCCGGCCTCGCGGGGCCGGCAGCGGCGGCAGGGCCGGAAGCCCTCGGCCTCGGCCAGCTCGGGGAGGGGGAAGAAGCGCACCTGCTCCCGGCCCGGCCTTCGGCTCGGGCAGGAGGGGCGGCAGTAGACGCCGGTCGAGCGCACGGCGTACACGAAGCGGCCGTCGAAGCGGGCGTCCCGCCCCGCGACGGCTTTCCACAGCTCCTTATCGTTCATGACATTCCCCTCCGAGGCCGTCTTCATCATGTGTCCACCCTGGGGGGAAGGCTAGCGGAGGGGAGGCGGGGGAATCTATCCGATCCTTGCGGCCAAAGTGGGGGACAATGGAGCCCCGGCCAATCTCGCGGGATCACCGTAGGGGCGAACCTCGTGTTCGCCCCTCGTTCCGCTTCGCGAAGGGCGATGACGGACATCGCCCCTACGGGCAGGAACGCGGCGGTTTCGTAGGGGCGGCCCCCCGTGGCCGCCCTTGCCGGGGCAGGCACTGGGGCCTGCCCCTACGGGTGGGCATGGGCGGATGGGTTTGCCGAGGGGGCGAACACAAGGTTTGCCCCTACAAATGCGGTCGTCAGCGGCCTCCCCCCATGCCCTACTCGAACTTCCCCGGCACCACCCGGTTCCGGCCGCCCTGCTTGGCCTGGTAGAGCAGCTCGTCGCACATCTTGTACATCTCGGCCATGCTCGCCCGGCGGTTCGCGTAGATGCAGAGCGCCCCCATGCTGATGGTGACGGCCCCGGCCCCGGGCATGGCCTCGAAATGGGTCTTCTCCACCTCGGCCCGGATGCGCTCGGCCACGAGGAGCATCTCGGGGAAGTCGGTGTGGGGGAGGAGGAGGCCGAACTCCTCCCCCCCGAAGCGGATGGCGTGGTCGAGGGCCCGGATCTCGCGGCGGAGGACGCGCGCCAGCTCGCGCAGCACGCTGTCCCCGGCGGGGTGGCCGTGGGTGTCGTTGATCTTCTTGAAGTGGTCGATGTCCAGGATGACGAGCCCCAAGGAGCCCTTGGTGCGGCTGACGCGGCTCAGCTCCCGGGCGGACATCTCGTTGAAGCCCGCGCGGTTGGTGAGGCCGGTCAGGGGGTCGGTGAAGGTGACGCGGTGGAGCTGCTCGCGGCCCACGCGGTGGGCGAGGAAGATCATCTCCAGGTCGCGCCGGGCGAGGGAGAGCCGGAGCAGGGGCTCGAGGCCGCGCGAGAGGGCGGCGTCCGGCAGGGAGAGCGGGAGCACGGCATGGGCCCACGCGGGGGGCGCCGCCAGGAGGGGCGAGCGCTCGTCCGGCACCAGGAGGACGGTCATCGGCCGGGGGACATCCCCCTTCTCGAACGCCATCTGGAGGAAGACCTCGGCGATGGCGGGGTTGTCCCTCACGTGGACCAGGAGGAGCTGGGGCGGGCTCTCGCGCAGGGCGCGGACGGTGTCGTGCGCGGGCTCGGGGTGGTTGCGGAGCTGGGCGGCATCGAGCAGGGCGGCCGCGCGCCGCGCCGCCTCCGGCGGGAGCCACAGGGCCGTCACCCAGGGCTTGGCCGGGCCCCCCGAGAGGAAGGCCTGGATCAGGGCGTCCCCCTCGAGCTCGGCGAGCGGGGAGAGGGCCTCCCGCGAGGGCGCCGAGAGGAGGTTCATCAGGAAGGCGCTCTCCCCATAGCTCGGGGCGGTCCTGGCCTCCTCCGGGCCGGGGGGGATAGCCTCCTCCTCGGGTTCCGGGACCGGCCATCCTTCTTCGTCGAGCGGATCGGGCGCCATCTTCGCCATCCCAGGGGCAGTCTCGGGGGAGCCGGTTGGCCCCACACTGCCACAGACGGCCGGAGTCAGGAAACCCGCTCCAGGAAGCCCCGGAGGGCGCGCAGGAAGGCCTCGGGCTCGTCCATGAAGACGTGGTGATGGGCCCCCGGCACGACCTCCACCTTCACGTGGGCGAGGTCCCGCCGGAACCACTCCTTGTCCTCGGGGGTGAGGCGGTCGGAGAGCTCCCCGGCGAGGTACATGGCCGGGGCCTTCACCCGCAGCCAGGAGCCCCGGTTGTCAAACCCCTTGCGGTCGCGGTGGAAGCCGCGGTCGGCCTTGAGGAGCCAGGTGCCGTCCTCCAGTTGGCGCACGCTGTGGCGGGCGATGTAGGCGATGCGCTCCGGGTCGGCCTTGCCCGCGGTGGGGATCATGCGGAACTTGGCCACGAACTCCTCCAGCGAGGCCCAGGGGCGGCTCGGCCGGCTGCCGACCTGGCGCACCTCCTGGAGGATCTCCTCCCGAAGGCGGAGGGCGGTGTCCACCACCACGAGGGCCGAGATCTCGGGCTCGCGGAAATCGTGCAGGTGAAGGGCGATCATCCCGCCCATGGAGTGGCCCACGACGGCGGGGGGGCGGCCCGTCTCGCGCCGCGCCCAGTCGATCCAGGCCTGGAGGTCGCCGGTGAAGGCCTCGGCGCCGTAGTCGTCGGCCCAATCGCTGTCGCCGTGCCCGCGCACGTCCAGCGCCACGGGCCGGAAGAGGTCGCACAGCGCGGGGGCGGTCCAGTCCCACCAATGCGCGTGGGCCGCCGTGCCGTGCAGGAGGAGGAGGATGGGCTTGCTCTTTTCGCCGGGGGCGTGGTCGAGGGCGTGGAGGCGCACGCCCCCGCGCTCCAGGAAGACGCTGGCCGGATCACTCATGTGCATGGGGTCTCCCCTCGGGCTCGGATGAGGCGGGGAGGATCGCCCATCGGCCGCGCGGGTGCAAGCCGCAGGGGCGTATGGCAATGCGCCCCCATAACGGACGATGGGCCTCTTCCGTAGGGGCGAGGCATGCCTCGCCCCTACGGAATCAATCCATGGGAATTGCTTGGAAGCCGCTTTGCGGCGGGCCGTCAGGCCGAGGGGTCCCCGCCGAGCTTCTCGATGAAGCGCTCCTCGCGTTCCTGCCAGCTCTCGCTCCGGGGCCGGAGAGCGTGGAGCTCCTCGTAGAGGTGGTCGATGACCTTGTTCGCCATCTTGAGCTTCTCGCTGCCCGTCATGGCGATGTTGCGGATGAGCTTGAGGGAGAGGCCGGTGGGCAGCAGGTGGAGGAGCGAGGGCTGCATCGTGAGGAGGAGGGTCGGCCGCCGGGCCCGCGCGGTGGCCGTCCGCGCGCTCTCCCCGAGGAGGCCGATCTCGCCGAAGCAGGAGCCCTTCCCGAGGAGGCCCAGGAACTCCTCCTCCTCGCCGATCAGGCGGGTAAGGTACACCTCGCCATCGAGGATGTAGTAGAGGGCCTCGCCCGGCTCGTTCTCGGCGCAGATGATATCGAAGGTGCCGGCCTGCATCCGGCCGCACCGGCGGAGGAGGAGCTTCACCTCCTCGCCCGCCAGGCCGCGGAACAGGGTGGTGGACTGGAGCCAGCGCACCAGTTGGGCGACGGGCCCGTCGGAAGAGTGCGAGACCGAAGGCGGCTTCATCGTGCGGCATCCGACCGGTTTGGGATTGGTTCCAGTGCGGTAACTTACTTCACCTGCGGCCCCGGGCGCAATATCGCCTCTCCGGGTGCCGCGGGGCGCCGCGAGATCGCCCCTCCCCGGGGGGAGAAGGGAGGCGCGCCCGCGCCGTCCCGCCCCGGGGGCGGAATCCCGGCCCGGGCTAGAGGTTCTCGCGGGAGATCTGGAGGGCCTTCAGCCGCCGGTAGAGGGTGGCCCGGCTGATGCCGAGGAGAGAGGCCGAGCGGTTCACGTCCCAGCCGGTCTGGGCCAGGGACTGCCGGATGAGCCGCTCCTCCACCTCCTTGATGGGACTGATGGGCTCGGCCTCGGGGGCCGGCTCGGCCTCGGCCCGCTTGGCCGCGGCCTCGCGGATGGAGGGAGGCAGATCCTCCGCCCGGAGGACGGGCGCGCTGGACAGGCTGCACACTTGCCGCAGGACGTTCTTCAGCTCCCGGATGTTTCCCGGCCAGGGGTAGTTCTCCAGGGTCTCCATCGCCTCGGGCGAGAGCACGCGCTCGGGGCGGTGCTCCTGGAGCGCGATCTCGTTGAGGATCCGCTGGGCGAGCAGGGGGATGTCCTCCAGGCGCTCCCGCAGGGGCGGCATCACCACCCGGAAGGGGGCCAGGCGGTTGACCAGCTCGGGGCTGAAACGGCCCGCCTCGACCTCCTGGGCGAGATCCTTGCGGGCGGCGCAGATGATGCGGATGTCCATGGCCGTGGCGCCCGGCTCCTTCTCCCGCTCGAGCTGGCGCAGCAGGGCATCCTGGAGGGGGGCGGGCAGCTCGCTCACGTCGTCGAGGAAAAGGGTGCCGCCGTTGGCGCGGTCCCACTTGCCGGGGCGCCGCACGCCCGAGGGGGAGCTGCCGCCGAAGAGCTCCGCCGAGACGAGGTCGGGCCGCAGGTCGCCGCAGTTGAGGTAGACGAAGGGTCCCTCGCCCCGGCGGCTGTTGTAGTGGATGGTGCGCCCGACGAGCTCCTTGCCCGTCCCCGCCTCGCCCTGGATGAGGACGGGCAGATCGCTCCCGGCGAGGCGCTCGATGCTGGCCAGCACCCGGGTGATGGCCGGGCTCACGCCGATGAGGTTGCGGAAGTCGAACTGGATGCGCAACTCGTCCTGGAGCTTGCGGACCTCGCGCGTGAGGTCCTTGGTCCGCAGGGCGTTGTGGATGGAGACGCTCAGGCGCCCGGCCTCGAAGGGCTTGGGGATGAAATCGTAGGCGCCGAGCCGCATGGCCTGGAAGGCGTTCTCGGCCGTCCCCTGACCGGTGAGGAGGATGACTGGCGCCTCGAGCTGGAGCTGGTTGAGGCGGGAGAGGGTCTCCAGGCCGCCGATGCCGGGCAGCAGCAGGTCCAGGAGGATCACGTCCGGGGACTGCTTGGCGGCGTGGGCCAGGAAGGATTCGGCGTCCGAGAAGCCGAGGACGGTGAATCCCTCCCGCCGCAGGAGGAGCTCGACGAGGGACAGGTCGCGGGGGTCGTCCTCCACCACGTGGATGACGGCGGGCCGGGCCTTCCCCGCCGGGGCCGTCTCGGGCGTGTTCATGGCGTCTTCCCCCGGGCCGGAAGCCCGATGGCTTCCGGAAGCAGCGCGCATCGATTCGAGACTCCCGGTTTCCCAGGCTTCAAATATGCTCACTTATATCATTTTTCGGCTGTGATGTTGATCTCTCTCGCTGTAAATACGGCCCATATTCGTCCAGGCGGGTGACCTCGGCCAGCGCCGGGCCCCGCCGGTAGGCCGCCCGGGCGATGAGGTGGGCGGCCACCGGAACCGTCAGGAAAATGAAGAAAATGGCCAGGATGGCGTGAGTGGACACGGCCGCCTCCTGGAAATAGAGGATGACGGCCAGGAGGATGCCGAGCATCCCGAAGGTCGCCGCCTTGGTGGCGGCGTGCATCCGGGAGTAGACGTCGGGAAGCCGGATGAGGCCGATGCTCGCCACCAGCATGAAGAAGGCGCCGATGAGGAGCGCCGCGGCGGCCAGGAAGTCACTCAATGATGGCGCCCCTTTCCAGGAACTTGGCGTACACCACCGTCCCCACGAAGCTGAGGATTGCCAGGGCCAGCAGGGCGAGGATGAAGTAGGGCTCTTCCGACCGGATGGCGAAGAGGGCGATGAGGCCGAGGATGTTGATGGAGAGGGTGTCGGCGGCCACCACGCGGTCGGCGGTGGTGGGGCCCACCACCAGGCGCAGGAAGCACAGGAGCAGCGAGAGGCCCGTCATCCCCATCCCGATCTCGACCGCGATCTGGATCATTCCACGGCCCCCAGCACCGGCTCCTCCAGCCCCCGCCGGATGCTCTCGCGCACCTCGTCGGGGTGCGAGATGTCCAGCGTGTGGACGAAGATGGTCCGGTTGTCCTCCGAGATGTCCACGCTCAGGGTGCCCGGCGTGAGCGTGATGGAGTTCGCGAGCATGGTGACGCCGAAGGGCGACCGGCAGCGGGTCTGGTAGGCGAGGATGCCCGGCTGGATCCGGATGCGCGGGGAGAGCACGATCCGCAGCACCTGGAGATTGGCGACGACGAGTTCCCGGCTGAAGCTCAGGAGGTAGCGCCCGATGTTGCGGACGCGGATGAAGGATGTCTCCTGGCGGTAGCTCTTCCGGAGGAAGCGGACGATCAGCACCGCCAGGATGATGCCCACGAAGAAGTCGCCCGCGGAGCCCGTCCCCTTCATCAGGATCCAAATGGCCGCCAGGAGAAAGGCGATATCGGCCAGGTTCACGGCGCTCCTCCTAACCGGCGAGCCGCATCGCCGCGATATAGGGCGCGGGCGAGGCGAGCTGAGAGGCCACGAGCTGCGACCAGCCGTACAGCCACGGCACCCCCAGCCCGAAGATGACGGCGAAGGAGGCCAGGAAGGCCACCGCCGCGTACATCGCCGCGGGGGCCGAGCCCGTCTCCCCCTTGGGCGCCCCCCAGGCCAGCCGCTGGTAAGTCGAGAAATTGTAATACAAAGAGAATATCCCCGCCGCCAGGGCGATTCCGGTCGAGAGGTACGCCCCCTGCGCGAAGCCCGCCTGGATCACGAAAAGCTTGGAGAAAAAGCCGGCGAGCGGGGGGATCCCCGCCAGGGAGAGGAGCCCCGTCAGCAGGAGCAGGGTGGAGAAGGGAGCCCGCTCCATGAGCCCCCCCATGTCGTCGAGGTCCACCGTGCCCGTGAGTTTCTGGCTGAGGCCCGCTCCCAGGAGGAGGGAGCTCTTCAGGAAGGCGTGCCCCACCGCGTAGAAGACGGCCGCCGCCCAGCCCGCCGGGGTGAGCAGCGCGATGGCGAAGACGATGTAGCCGAGCTGGTTGATGGTGCTGTAGGCCAGGATGCGCTTGAGGTTCCGCTGGGGGAGCGTCCCCAGCGCCCCGTAGAGGATGGTGGCCACCGCCAGCCCGATGAGGATGGCCTGGATGCGCTGGAAGGGCTCGGGGAAGATGAGGGTGGAGCACCGCAGGATGGCGTAGACGCCCACCTTCACCAGCACCCCGGCCAGGATGGCGCTCACCGGGGTGGGCGATATGGAGTGCGCCGAGGGGAGCCAGAGCTGCATGGGGAAGATCGCGGCCTTCACGCTGAAGACGAAGACGAAGGTGAGGGCCGTCAGCACCATCAGGGGGGTGGGGCCCACCTCGCGGACCTTCACGGAGAGGTCGGCCATGTTCACCGTCCCCACCTGGGCGTAGAGCATGGCCACGCCCAGCAGGAAGAAGGCCGAGGCGATGAGGTTGAGGCAGGTGTACTTCAGGGCCATCTCGAGCTGGTCGAGGCCGTAGTAGAAGCCCAGCAGGGCGTAGGTCGAGATGAGCATGACCTCGAAGAAGACGAAGAGATTGAAGATGTCGCCCGTGGCGAAGGCGCCCTGCATCCCCATCAGCAGGAAGTGGAGGAGGGGGTGGAAGACCTCGCGCCGCTGCTCCTCCGAGAGGTACTGGCAGGCGAACGCGCCCGAGGCCCCCACCACCGCGGCCGAGAGGCAGAGCATGGTGGCCGTCAGGCGGTCGGCCACGAGCAGGATGCCGTAGGGGAAGGGCCAGAAGCCCATCCGGTGGACGAAGATGTCGCCCCCGGCCGTCTCCCGCAGGAGCCACAGCGCGAGCGCCAGGTTGGCCGCCAGGGCGGCGAGGCTCAGGCTTTCCTGGAGCCTCGCGTTGCGCCTCACGAAGAAGAGCACCACCCCCGCCAGGAGAGGCCCCGCGGCGAAGAGGGGGAGCAGATCGCTCATCCCATGAGCCTCCGCAGCCGGTCGATGTCGTCCGTCTTGAAGCGCTGGTAGATGTTCATGGCGAGGACGAGGAGGAAGGCGGTCACCGCGAAGCTGATCACGATGGCCGTCAGGATCATGGCCTGGGGAAGGGGGTCCACGTATCCCGCCGGATCCACGGGGCCGTTCTCCGGCACGATGGGCACCTTCCCGTCCCCCACCCAACCCGAGGCGATGAGCATGAGGTTGGTGGCGTGGCTCAGCAGCGAGAGGCCCAGCACGAGCTGGATGAGCCGCCGCTGCATGATGAGATAGGCCGCCGCGGCGACCGTGGCCCCGATCGTGAAGCAGATGAGCCAGGTCATCCCCGCCTCCGGCCGGACGCCCGGCGGTCGCTCAGGTTGGTGAGGATCATCATCATCACGCCCACGACCACCATGTAGACGCCCACGTCGAAGAGGAAGGCCGAGAAGAGCTCCACCTGGCCCACGAAGGGGAGGCCGAACTCGTAGACCGAGCTCTTCAGGAAGGCCCCCTTGAGCATGCCGAAGAAGCCCACCCCCGTCGCGAGGGCGAGGCCGCTCGCGAGAATCTTGTCCCAAGGCCATTGGAAGCGGCGCCATCCCTCGGTCGCGCCGAAGGCCACCCACTGGAGCACCAGCCCCACCCCCGTCATCAGCCCCGCGATGAAGCCGCCGCCCGGCTGGTTGTGCCCGTAGAGCAGGAGGAAGATCGAGAAGATGAGCGTCAGGTGGAGCACGATCGGGGCGACCGTCCACAGGATCAGCGATCTCATTTCATCTCCCCCGCCAGCCGGATCATGGCGTAGATGGCGATGCCGGCGATGGCCAGCACGGTGATCTCCCCCAGGGTGTCGTAGCCGCGGTAGTCCACGATGATGGCGTTGACGACGTTCTTGAAGCCCGCGACGGGCTTGCTGGTCCGCATGAAGTAGTCGGCGATGGTCCGCACCTGATGGCCGTTCATGGCGAGCGCCATGACGGCCGCGGCCGCCGTCCCCAGGCCCAGCGCGATGGCCCAGTCGCGGGCCTTCCGCCCCGCCCCGCGGGCGCCGGGCGCAAGCTCGGGGAGCGACCGGAAGACGATGAGGAAGAGGATGACCGAGGCCGACTCGATCATGATCTGGGTCAGGGCGAGGTCGGGGGCCTTGAGGAGCAGGTAGAGGGCCGAGATGGCGTAGCCCGCCCCCCCCAGCGCCAGGATGGCCGGGATGCGCTGCGTGAAGAGCGCCGTCGCGAAGGCGAGCGCCGCGATGAGCGGGCAGAGCAGCCAGGGGAGGAACCCCGCCGGCTCGTAGGCCGGAAAGAGGCCCTCCCCCCAAGGAAGCTGGGGGGCGAGGAGCAGGAGGATGGCGGCGGGCGCCACCATCGTCCAGCGGAGGTAGCGGCGCAGGTTGCCGTCCTGGAGGAGGGTGAGGAGGCCCCAGGTGCGCTCCCGCGCCCACCGGAGAGAGCCGTCGTAGGCCTTGTCCGGCCCGGGCCCCCGGCGCCACAGGGCCGCGGCGGCGTCGAGGGCGGGCGCCACCTTCGCGAACCCCGCGTAGAGTCCCGCCCCCGCGATCAAGGTCACCATGGACATGAGGAGCGGCAGGTTCACCCCGTGCCAGAGGGCGAGGCGGAGCGGGAGGGGCTCCGTCCCGCCCAGGGTGGCCGCGGCGGCCGGGGCGGCGATCGGCTCCACCAGGCCCGGGGCCACTCCCAGGAGGAACGCCCCGGCCGCCAGCAGGGCCGGGGCGAGGAGCATCCCTCTCGGGGGGTCGTGCGGGTGCTTGGGCGGGCGGCCCCCCCCTTGCTGCCAGAAGGTCCCTCCCAGGAAGCGAAGGTGGTAGAGCGCCGTCACGATCCCCGCCCCGAGCGTGAGCCAGGGCCAGAAGGTCCCCCACGCCCCCGGCCCGCCCGGGTGGAGGCTCGCCTCGTAGAGCATCTCCTTGGTGAGGAAGCCTCCGAGGGGAGGGACGCCGATCAGGCTCAGGGCCGCAAGGAGCGTGAGGATGTGGGTGAGGGGCATGGCCCTGGCCAGCCCGCTCAGCAGGCGGATGTCGCGCGTGCCGGATTCATGGTCGATGATCCCCACCGCCATGAACATGGCCGCCTTGGCGGCCGCGTGGTTGTAGAGGTGAAGGGTCGCGCCGATGACGCCCGTCTCCCCGCCGTAGCCCAGGAAGGTCACGATGAGGCCCAGCTGGCTGATGGTGCCGTAGGCGAGGATGGCCTTGAGGTCGTTGGCCCGGAGCGAGAGGAGGCCCCCCGCGATCATGGTCGTCATGCCCAGGGCCGTCACCGCGTAGCCCCAGAGGGGGTGGCCTCCCAGCAGGGGGTAGAGCCGCATGAGGAGGAAGATGCCCGCCTTCACCATGGTGGCCGAGTGCAGGAAGGCGCTGATGGGGGTGGGCGCCTCCATGGCGTTGGGGAGCCAGACGTGGAAGGGCCACTGGGCGCTCTTCGAGGCCGCCCCGATCAGGATGAGGACGAAGGCCGCCGACGAGACGGCCCCGGCCGCCCCCGGGCCGGCCAGCAGCGCCGAGATGCGCCACTCCCCCGTGGCCTGGCCGACGAGGAGGAAGCCGCCCAGCATGGCGAGCCCCCCGCCCCCGGTGATGAGCATGGCCTTCTGCGCCCCGTAGACCGAGGCTTCCCGGTCGTGCCAGTAGCCGATGAGGAAGTAGGAGGTGATGCTGGTCAGCTCCCAGAAGACGAAGAGCCCGATCAGGTGGTCCGAGAAGACCACCCCCAGCATGGAACCCATGAAGGCGATGAGGAAGGCGTAGTAGCGGCCCAGGGCCTCATCGTGGCGCATGTACCAGTGGGAATAGAGGACGATGAGGGCCCCCATCCCCGCCACGAGGAAGCCCCACATCAGGCTCAGCCCGTCCACCCGGAAGGCCAGCTCCACGTTCGCGTCCCGAAGCCAGGGGAGGACGAAGTGCAGGGGCTTCATCCCCCCCGCCCGCCAGGCGGCGTGGAGGCCGAAGACGGCGTAGAGGCTCGCCAGGGGGGCGGCCATGGCGATCCAGGCCGCCCCGCGGCGGAGGCGCCTCACGAAGAGGGGCACGGCCAGGGCCGCGAGGAAGGGAAAGAAGACGGCGATCAGGATGGCAGTCAAAAGCTCGCCTCTTGGGCCGGGCCAAGGTCCAGTCGTGCGCGGGACATTTGCAGAATTTTTACATATAAAGGGCGCTCCGGCAAGGTTTTGGCCCGGCGCAGGCCCGGAATGACATCGGGAGGTTGCGATGGCCGACACGACCTACGCCATCCACGCCCTCTGCCAGGGCTGGCGGGAGTGCGACGCCTCGCTCCTCCTCTACCTGGCCGACGCGGGCCGCAAGGCCCGGCTCCCCTACTTCTTCTGGCTCCTCGTGCCCGAAGGCCCGGCTCAAAGGCCCATCCTCGTGGACGCGGGCTTCACCGAGGGCCAGGCCCATGCCCGCTACCAGAACTTCCGGGACTACCGCCGCCACCGCGACCTCCTCGCCCCCTTCGGCCTCGAGCCGCGGGACGTCGAGACCGTCCTCCTGACCCACCTCCACTGGGACCACTTCGGCGCGGCCCGCCTCTTCCCCGCGGCCGCGTTCCATCTCCAGCGCCGGGAGCTCGGCTTCTGGCGCGGCCCGGCCGGGGAGCACGCCTTCCTCCGCCACTACGCGGCCGATTTGGAGGACACCGCCTGGCTCGAAGCCGAGGGCCGGCTCCATCTCCTGGACGGCGACGCCGACGTCGCCCCCGGCCTGAGCCTCCACCTCGTGGGGGGCCACACCCCCGGCCTCCAGGCCGTGCGCGTCCGCACCCGGGAGGGGTGGGCCGTCCTCGCCGGGGACGCCGCCTACGTCCGCCGCAGCCTCGAATCCATGATCCCGCCGGGCATCCACGTGAGGGTGGACGAGTGCCTCGACGCCCTCGACCGCGTCAAGGCCCTGGCCGGCGAGCCCTCCCTCATCTTCCCCGGCCACGATTGGGAGATGGTGGAGCGGTACGAGGAAACCGCGCCGGGGGTGAGGCGGCTGGCCTAGCTCCGATTTCGGCGTCAAAAGGCGAAAGATTTAAGATAGAATGGTGAAACGTTCCCGCTGGGGCCGCCCTGGAGGTGCAAGATGATTCCGCGGGGGAGGGTGCGCGGCCGTTCGCCAGCGGGGCACTATGCGCCCGCGTCCCGCCCGCCCCCCCCGCGCGGGGCCCCTACCTGAGGCGGCGCTCCGCAAGGACCGTCCCTCGATTTCCCGCCAGCCCATGGGAGGCCGCAGATGCACGCAAGCGGGGGTATCCTCGAGAACTGGATCTTCCAGCTCACCTTGATCCTGATCGCCTCGCGCGTCGGGGCCGTCGCGGTCGAGCGGGTCAAGATGAGCGCCGTCATCGGGGAGATCGGGGTGGGCATCATCCTGGGGGCGAGCATCCTGGGGGTGCTCCACCCGAACGAGTTCCTCCAGCGGATCTCCACGATGGGGGTCATCTTCATGATCTTCCTCGTGGGGCTGGAGACCAAGCTCGACCACATCCTCCGCGTCGGCAAGATGGCCCTGGTCGTCGCGCTGGCGGGCGTGGCGGTGCCCTTCGCCCTGGGCTACGGCTTCGGCGCGCTGGCGGGCTACGACTGGAAGACCTCGATGTTCTTCGGCGCCATCATGACGGCCACCAGCGTGGCCATCACGGCGCGGGTGTTCATGGACATGGGCGTGGTCCGCTCGGGGGTGAGCCAGACCATCCTCGCGGCGGCCGTCATCGACGACGTGGTGGGGCTCATCGTGCTCACCCTGGTGCTCGCCCTGACGGGGACGAGTGGGCGCCCCCTATGGGTGGACTTCGGCCTCATCCTGGGCTTCCTCGCGCTCGTGGTGCCCGCCTTCTGGTGGGGCGTCCTGCGGGCCCACGCCTGGCTCAAGAGCCACACGGGCGAGCGCATGCTCCTCCCCTTCGCCTTCAGCGCCCTGTTCCTCCTCAGCTTCCTGGCCGAGGAGGTGGGGCTCGCCGCCATCGTGGGCGCCTTCCTCATCGGGATGATGCTGGCCTCGACCCCCGACCACATGTTCTTCCTGACCGGGGTGAACCCGGTGAACGTCCTGCTGGCCCCGGCCTTCTTCGTGGTGGCCGGGATCCAGGTGAACATGGGCGCCATGATGACCGCCTTCGGCTTCACCCTGGTCTTCTTCGCCCTGGCGGTGCTGGGCAAGATCGGGGGCTGCGGCCTGAGCGCCCTGTGCCTGGGGGCCAACTGGCGGAAGAGCCTCCTCATCGGCGCGGGCATGATCCCCCGCGGGGAGGTGGGGCTCATCGTCGCCCTCATCGGCAAGCAGGCGAAGCTCCTCGATGACGCCGCCTTCACGGCCGCCGCCATGATGGCGGTCCTCACCACCCTCATCGCCCCCCTGCTCCTCAAGCCCATGGCCGGCGCCTGGCCCGACGAGATGAAGGAGGCATGACCATGCTGGTCGGAGACGCCTGCAAGACCTTCACCCCGCAGACGGAGACCGCCTCCGCCGACTCCTCCATCGAGGACCTCATCCGGGCCGTCGCCCGCGACCGGGGCACCCGCTACCTCCACATCGTGGACGGCGAGGGCAAGCTCCTCGGCATCGTCGGCGTGCGCGAGCTCATGCGGGTGGTGGGGAGCCAGCACATCAACCGGGACATCCGCGTGGCCCTCGCCTTCGCCCGCGCCCAGACCGCGCGCGACATCATGCGCGAGGCCATCTCCGTGCGGACGGACGACACCGTCGAGAAGGCTCTCGAGGTGGCCGTCAAGAACTGGCTCGACGACCTCCCCGTCACCGACGAGGCGGGCCGCGTCGTCGGCTACCTCGACTGCTTCGAGATTTTGACGAATTTGGAGAAGTAGGGGGGGAGCTGCCGGGATGCGGCGGGGCTGAGCGAATCCCGGGGGTCTTCACCCCCTGGAGGCCAGCTTTTCCCTTGCCGCTTCCTCGATGAGGCCCGGGCGGCTGGTGCCGGCGGCTGCCCGCACATGGTCCAGTCCCTCCGATTTCTCGAAAAAATCCCCCCTCAACCACGAACGTGCGCGAAATTGGCGCAAATTGCGGTAAAGGGCTTTCCCTCTCCGCGCCCTACATTGGCACGGGGCCGGGCATCCGGCCGGGTGCGCCGGGCCCCTGCGCGGGTGGCCCGGCGAGGATGCCCGGTAGTGGAAATAACGGTTAGTAACGCTTATTGAGGGATAAAGCCTATGTAAAGAGGCTTGCGCGTGGTCCGATCAGTACCGGCGGCGCCGAAAAAATCCCCCGGCTGCGAGGACCGGGGGAGGGTTTTCCGGTGGTTTCCGGGAAATTACGGGGAATTCCGGCTTTTTTCCCGCCGGAGGGCGGCTCAGGCCTTGGGGGCGGCGGCCTCCATGGCCTTGCCGGAGGCGTACCACTCGGGGCCGGGGCGCTCGGGGGGGTCGTCGTAGCGCTTGATCTCGAGCTCGATGTTGTCGGGGTCGTAGAAGTAGGTGGCGTAGCCGACCCCGAAGGCCCCCAGGTTCTTCTCCTCGCCGCGGTGGATGTGGACGCCGTGCTGGCGGCAGCGCTCGAGGACGGCGCGGTACTCGGCCTCCTCCATGCAGAAGGCGACGTGGTCCATGCCGCCGCGCCACTTGCGCTCGCTGACGCGCGCCTTGCCGGAGACGATGTCGGAGATCTGGCGGGAGTCGAAATCCAAGTCCTCGTCGGCCTTCTGGAAGTGGGGGCTGTGGAAGAGGACGAAGATGTCCTCGCCGACGCGGAAGGCGATCTGTTCGATCTCTCCCCCGGCGATGTGGCGCCGGCCGACGGGCTTGAAGCCCATGATGTCGCGGTAGAAGGCGATGGACTTGTCGATGTCGGTGACGCGGATGGCGACGTGCTCGATCATGCGTTTCATGGCCGATCCCTCCCGGGTTTCCCTCAAGGATGCCGCAGAGCGCGGGGCGGCGCAACGGCCGCTCAGTCGAGCCCCCCGTGGGCCTGGAGCTCGCGGCGGAGCTCACCGACCAGGCGGACGAATTCGGGGGACTCCATGGTCTCGAGGCCGCGGGGCCGGGGGAGCCCGACCTCGTGGACGGCGCGGATCCGGCCGGGCCGCTTGGAGAGGACGACGACGCGGTCCGCCAGGAAGACGGCCTCGGAGATGCTGTGGGTGATGAAGAGGACGGTCTTCCTCCGGTCGAGCCAGATGCGCTGGAGCTCGAGGTTCATGCTCTCGCGGGTCAGGGCGTCGAGGGCGCCGAAGGGCTCGTCCATCAGGAGGAGCGGGGGATCGTGGATCAGGGCGCGGCAGAGCGAGACGCGCTGCTGCATCCCCCCCGAGAGCTGGAAGGGGTAGTGCTGCTCGAAGCCCTCGATGCCGACCAGCCGGATGAGCCCCCGGGCGCGCTCGAGGTGGAGGCGGCGATCGAGCCCCCGCACCTCGGCCTGGAGCATGATGTTGTCGAGGACGCTGCGCCAGCTCATGAGGACGGCGTTCTGGAAGACGATGCCCACCCCGGGCGAGGGGCCGCTCACGGGCCGGCCGTTGACGCGGATGCTCCCCCGCCGGGGCGGGAGCAGCCCGGCCAGGGCCTTCATCAGGGTGCTCTTGCCGCACCCGCTCGGGCCCAGGACTGAGATGAACTCCCCGTCCTGGGCCTCGAGCGAGACCCCCTCCAGCGCGTGGACCGGGCCCAGCCTGGAGGGGTAGACGATCCTGAGCCCGCTGATCTCGAAGGCGGCGGGCATCTACTTGGCCATTCCCGCCTGCTGGACGCCGGGGACATAGTCGTTCGTGAAGAACTCGCCCGCGGGCAGCGCCTTGCCCTTCATGCCGGGGGTGTAGTCGACCAGCACCCTCTGGGAGGAGGCCCAGTCCTTCTCGCTCATCCAGCCGAGGGGCTTCCCCTTGGTGTTCTCGGTGCCGATCATCTTGAGGCTGAGCTTCATGACCTCCATGAACATGGGCTTGTCCTTCGCCTGCTTGGGGAAGGACTTGAGGAAGGAGTCCACGGCGGCCTCGGGATTCTTCTGGGCCTCCATCCAGGCGCGCTGGGTGGCCCGGTTGAAGCGCCGCACGGTGTCCCCGTTCTTGGCGAGGTAGTCGGTGTTCACGAAGACGCCCTTGTGGAGGATGTTCACGCCCAGGTCGGCGAAGGAGAAGTAGCCCACCTTCTTGCCCGACTTGACCTCCATGAGGGGGACCATCTTGTTCCAGAGGGTGCCGGTCGCGTGGGCGGTGCCGCCCAGCACGGCGAACACCTTGCCCATGCCGGGCATGTAGGTCCACTTCACGTCCTCCATCGAGAGGCCGTTCTTGGCCATCACGGCGCGGATGGAGGCGTCCTCGGAGCCCCCCGGCGACATGGCGATGGTCTTGCCCTTCAGATCCTTGAACGTCTGAATGCCGGAGTCCTTCATGTAGAGGAAGGCGCCCCCGCCCTGCTGCAGCAGCCCCATCACGGCCTTGACCTTGGCGCCCTGGATGCGGCCGGCGAGGAGGGAGCCGAAATCGGCGAAGCCGAACTCGTAGGAGCCGGCCGACATCACCCGCACGGCGTCGCCCGAGCCCGTGCCGTCCAGGATCTCGACGTCCAGGCCCTCGGCCTTGTAATAGCCCTTCTCCACCCCGAGGAAGAAGGGCGGGATGTCGCCCGAGACTTCCATCTTCCAGTCCGTGTGGAGGCGCACCTTCTGGGCTGCGTCCGCGGCGGCGCCCAGCGCGAGCGCCAGGCTGAGAGAGATGGCGAGAATCCGTATGGCCCGCATGTCTATCCCTCCGGCGGCATGGATCACCCGGCCGGGGCGGGGCCGCCTGGCCGCACCCCGGCCGCAAGCTACATGGACATCATCCGCTCCTCGCCCCGCACGGCGACATCCCAGGGGATGAGGACCTTCTCGAGTTTGACGACGGCGGCGTAGAGCACGATCCCGATGAGCGAGAGGGGCACCAGGGTGGCGAACAGGCGCGGGGTCTCCAGCATGGAGTTCGAGACGATGAGCACGTAGCCCAGGCCCTTGTCCGCGCCCACGAACTCGCCCACCACCGCCCCCACCGTCGCGAAGGCGGTGGCGATCTTGAGCCCGCTGAAGATGAACGGGAGCGAGTTGGGGATCCGCACCTTCTGGAACACCTGCCACTTCGAGGCGTTCATGGACTGGATGAGGTCGATCATGTCCTTGTCCACCGCCTTGAGGCCGACCGAGGTCGAGATGACGATGGGGAAGAAGGCGATCATCAGGCTGACCAGCACCTTGGGGAAGAGCCCGATGCCGAACCAGATGACGAACAGGGGCGCGATGGCGATCTTGGGGATGGTCTGGGAGGTCACGAAGATGGGCATGAGGGTGCGCTCGAGCGTCTTGGACCAGACGATCAGGACGCCGGCCGGGACGCCGAGCAGCGCGCTCGCCAGGAAGCCCAGGACCACCTCCGCCCCCGTGATCCAGGTGTGCCAGAGGAGGTACCACCAGTCGTCGGAGAGGGCGCGCACCACGGCGGAGGGCGGGGGGAGGATGATCGGCTGCACGCGGAACCAGACGACGGCCGCCTCCCACGCCGCGATGATCAAGACGATGAAGGCGATGGGGTACAGAAGATCCAGGCCGCGCCGGCCGGGGCCCTGCGCCGGGGCGTCCGTCTCTAGGTCTTCCATCGGCAGAGGCGCGGCCTCTTCGTCCTGGTACATGACAGGCCTCCTCCGGCGCATGAAACCGGATGATTCACTCGTTTTTTCTTCAAGGATGCCGCCGATTTTAACGTGCATCCCGCCGCCGGGCAATCAATTGTTGCGGAGAGGTCCGCGCGCGGACAAGCAAACCGCCTCATGATTGCGGCGGCGTTACCGGCGGATGTCCCGTGCGTTTCGGGGCGAAAAAGGCCCGACCCCATTATCCCGGAAAGGGCTCGCAGGAAATGGCCGCTCCAAAGGGACTGGCCCGCCGCCATATGGCCTCTCTCCCGGCCGGACGGGGCGCGGATGCTTTTCGCTTGACAGGTCGGCGGTGGACTGTTAAATACTTAACCATCGGGGGCGGAGCGGCCGCCCGGAGGCGGGAAAAAGGAGGAAAAGGAAATGGCCCATCCGGCGGCGAAGAAGAGGGAGGCGGGCGCCTCCCGCCTCAGGGCCAGCCAGGCCGAGGTCGCCCAGGTGGCCGTGATGCGCGCGGGGGCCCGGCTCATCAAGGAGGCCGATTCCTTCTACCGCTCCCTGGGGCTGACGGGCGGCCAGTACAACATCCTCCGCATCCTGGAGGGGGCGGGCGAGCCGCTCTCCCAGCAGCAGATCGCCCGGCGGCTGCTCGTCTCCCGGGCCAACGTGACCGGCCTGATCGACCGGCTGGAGGAGAAGGGCCTCCTCGAGCGGTGCGCGTGCCCGGACCGGCGGGTGAACCTGATCTGCCTCACGGCCAAAGGACGAGATCTCCTGGAAAAATCCTTCGCGGACGTGACGGAGCGCTGCGCCCGGTCGATGCGGCGCCTGGCGGCCCCGGAGCAGCGCGAGCTCGTCCGCCTGCTCCGCAAGCTGGAGGAGCAGCAGGGGTAGTTTTTTTTCGCCATGTTGTTAATCAGATAACAGTTAGTAAACGAATGTTTTTCGGCCTTCGGGCCTCAAGCAAAGGGAGAGAGAAATGCGGAACGCAACGGATCGGATCGCGCAGTCGCTTCATCCCTACGCCCTGGCGGCCTCCCGGATCGTGCTGGGGTCGGTGTTCCTCTATCATGGATGGGGGAAGGTCATGAACTTCGCCGCCACCATCGGATTCTTCAGCCAGGTGGGCATCCTCCTTCCGGGGCCTTCGGCTGCGGCGGCCGCTCTCGCCGAGGTGGCGGGCGGGCTGGCGCTGATCCTCGGAATCGGGGTGAGCTTCGCCGCTCTGCCGCTGGCCTTCACCGTGGCGATGGCGATCCTGTTCGTCCACCTCGGGGCGGGCTTCGCCGCTCCCAACGGGTACGAGTTCCCTCTGGTCCTCCTCGCGGCGGTGCTGGCCCAGGGGACGGCGGGGGCGGGAGCGTACGCCCTCGGCGGCCTCCTCGAGGCGAGAGGGCGCGGCGGGGCGGGGGCGCTTCGCCGGCAGGCGGCCTAGCGGCCGGCGCATGGAGGGGACTCTCATGGCTGTTTTGGATGTCAGGGAGCGGATTGAGAATTCGGTGCTTGCCTGGCCGGGCGTCACGGCGGCTCCCCATCCCGCCGGGGGCACGGAGTTCCGCCTGGAGCGGCGCGAGATCGGCCACCTGCACGGGGACCGCCTGATCGACCTTCCCCTCCCCCGGAAGATCCGGGACGACCTGATCGCCGGGGGCTGGGCGGAGCCGCATGCCGCTTGCCCGGACTCCGGATGGGCGAGCTTCTATGTCCGGGCCGAGCCGGACATCCACCGCGCACTGGGGCTTCTGGAAATCTCGTACCGGCTGGCCCGGCAGGGGCGGCCGGCGGCGCGGGGCGAGAGGAACTGCTGAGGGGGATTCCAGGCCGGGGGAATGGGGGCCGCCGCCGCAGCGTTCGAAAGGGGGAGGACACATGCCATACACACCGCAGATCCTGGCCTTCGCGGGGAGCACGCGAAGGGAATCGTTCAACAAGAATGTGCTCCGCATCGCCGCCGAGGGCGCGCGGGAGGCCGGGGCGGAGGTGACCTTCCTCGACTTCAAGGAGCTTCCGCTCCCTCTCTACGACGGCGACCTGGAGGCGGAGGGGGGCATCCCCCCGAACGCCCTCAGGCTCAAGGCGCTCATGAAGGGCCACCAGGGCTTCCTGATCGCCTCGCCCGAGTACAACAGCTCCATCACCGCCGTGCTCAAGAACGCCATCGACTGGGCCTCCCGCCCCATGGAGGGGGAGAAGCCGCTGGAGTGCTTCGCCGGGAAGGCCGCCGTCCTGATGAGCGCCTCGCCGGGCGCGCTCGGGGGCTTAAGGAGCCTGAGCCACGTGCGCTCGATCCTGATGAACATCCAGACCATGGTGCTCCCGCAGCAGGTGGCCGTCCCGCGGGCGCACGAGGCGCTCACGGAGGAAGGGAGGCTCAAGGACGCAAAGCAGGAGGCGTCCATCAAGGGCCTGGGGAAGACCCTGGCGGATATGCTCGCGAAGCTGGCGTGATAGGCTAGCGGCGCGGGAAGCCAGTTCCCCAGTAGTTGAAGGAAGATGGGATGGACCACGGATCTGGAATCGAGATCGAGCTGATCAACGAAAAGAGCATCCGGGTCCAGGCGGGCCAGAGTCTCCTCGAAGCGGCGCTCGAGCATGGAATCCCCCACCTGCACGCCTGCGGCGGGAACGCGCGCTGTTCCACCTGCCGGGTGCTCGTGGAAGAGGGGGAGGAGTACCTGAGCCCGCCCACGGAGGGCGAACGGGCGCTGGCCGGGCGGATGGGTTTCCCACCCGGCGTGCGCCTGGCCTGCCAAGCGCAGGTGAGGGGGGCTCCCATGCGCCTGCACCGGCTCATCCGGGACAAGGGCGACATGGAACTCTTCCTCAAGGTCCAGCGCGGGACCCGCGGCCTGGGCGAGGAGAAGGATCTCGCCTTCCTCTTTCTCGATGTCCGCGATTTCACCCCCTTCGCGGAAACTCATCTCCCCTTCGATGTCATCCACGTCCTTTCGCGCTTCCATTCTCTGGTGCGGGAGGCCATCGTGGCGGGCGGGGGACGGATCCTTAGCTTAGCCGGGGACGGCGTCTACGCCGTCTTCGGGCTGGAGGCCCCACTGGCCGAGGCCACCTCTTCGGCCGTCCGCGCGGGACTGCGCATCCTGGAGGAGGTGGAAGCGTTCAACGGCTGCTATCTGGAGACTTACTTCGGCCACCGCCTCGCGGTCGGCATCGGCCTGCACGCGGGCGCCGCCATCTGCGGCGAGGTGGGAGCGGGTGAGGGAGGATCGTTCACCGCCATCGGTTTCTCCGTGAACGTGGCCTCCCGGCTGGAAAGCGCCACCAAGGAAGTGAACAACAGCTTCCTCGTCTCCGAGGCGGCCTTCAGCTTGCTGGCCGACGCGCCCCCGGCGGCCGGGACATGCGAGGTGGCTCTGCGGGGCGTCACGGCGCCCTGCCGCGTCTTCCTGCTCGGCCGGCCCTACCGGTGATTCACACCTTCCGGAGGGCGGGGAGGAGCTCCTTCGAGATCAGCTCCATGCTCTGGAGAGCCATCCCGGCGGGCATGCCGGCCCAGTGGGTGCGAATGACGAGGTGGTTCACGCCGAGCTCCTCCCAGTAGGGGCGGAGCTGCGCGAAGCACTCCTCCGGCGAACCCAGGATGAAGCGGTCCTCGAGGAGCTCGTCGAGGCCCTTGTCGAAGGATTCCCCCGCGGGCATGGCCTTGTCCTGCCCCCACGTCGCGTAGTCCTTGTATTTCCCGAGGAGGTAGGGGCCGGCCAGCTCCAGGGCGCTTCGGCGGTCGCGGCCGCAGAAGACCTCCTTGATGCAGGGGACCTCCTTGGGGAAGGGCTTGCCCGATCGCGCGCGCTCGGCGCGGAAGAGGGCCATCTGCCGCTTGTTGGTGGCAGTGGTGGCATGCGGATTGATGAACCAGGTGTCGCCCAGCCGGGCGGCCCGCTCCACGGCCTTGTCGTTGTTCGCAGCCACCCAGACGGGGGGATGAGGCTTCTGCACGGGGCGGATGTTCATCCGCACCCGGTCGAGCTTGCAGACCTCGCTCTCCCAGGTAATCTCCTCACCGGTCCAGAGCTTCTTCACCAGCGCCAGGCACTCCTCGAAACGGCGCACCCGCTGGCCCTTGGGCACCCGGAAGGCGTCGAACTCCACCTCGCGGTAGCCGAGCCCCACGCCGAAGACGAAGTTCCCCCGGCAGATCACGTCGAGGGAGGCCACCGTCTCCGCCACGTAAACGGGGTTGTGGAGATTGATGAGGAGGATGCCCAGCCCCAGGGTCATCGCTCCGGCCTCGGCCTGGAGGCGGGCGAGGAAGGGGACGAGCTGCAGCTGCTGGTTGTTTCCCTCGTTGAGGTAGTGCTGTCCGGTGAAGAGGGAATCCCATCCGTTTTCCCGGGCGTGGCGCACCATCGCATACTGCTCGTCGAGCGCGGCCACCATGTCCCGATCCAGGCGCTGCTGATTGGTGATGAAGAGGCCGACCTTCATGCGCGTCCCCCCCAATGTGCGATCTCGATCTGCCATGACGAGAACCGCCAAGCTAAACGCCCGGCGGAGGGATGACAAGGGGGGTGCATGAGGTGTCAGGGGGCGGGTTTCCCGGCGGGGTCCTTCGGGCGGGCGTCCCGCCGGGCGGCGTCGAGCTGGAGCCTCATCTCCTCCAGCACGCGCGCCTGCTTGGCGTTATCCTGCCGGAGGAGGGCGATCTCCCGGGCCCGGTCCTCGGCCTTCGCCCGGGTTTCATCGAGGGCCTTCAGTTCCTCGTCGAGCTTTCTCTTGCCGCTCTCGAGGATGATCAAGTTCTTCTCCGCGTCGCGCAGCTTATCCCGGACGATGCGCAGCTCCTCCTCGGCCTGCGCGGACCGCTGCTCCACCCCCTGCGTCTCGACTCCACGGCGCTGCTTCTCCTCCTCGAGCAGGCGCACCTGCTTTTCCTTCTCCCGGAGGCGGAAGCGCAGGGTGATGAGGCTGTCCTCCTGGCCGTCGAGCGCTCCGGCCAAGGGAGCCACGATGGTCGAGAGGCGCTGGACCTCCGTGGCGAGAAGGCGGATGGAACGGTCCTTTTCGCCGAGCTGCGCGTAGAGGAAATAAATTTGGAGGCCGAGAGCGAGGCTGAGCGCGGCGATGAGGCCGCCCACGAAGATTCGCGCGCGAGAATGTGGCATTCGCGTCTCCCGGGCGGCTGCGGAAGAAGCATATCACAGCGCCTGCTCCTCCTGGTCGTTTCTTTTTGGCTTGGGAGGCGGGCGGGCCTTGTGCTAGAGTGAGTCCGCCGCCTTCAATCCTGACATAGACGACCTCGAGGTGGCCATGTTCCCATCCACCGATAAAGTCCGGACTTCCCTCGCGGGACAGAGCTACATCGCCTCGCGCGAGATCTGTACCGCCCTTTATCTCGCGGAAGGGATGGGGAAGCCCGTGCTGGTCGAAGGGCCGGCCGGGGTGGGCAAGACCGAGCTGGCGAAAGTGTGGGCCGCGGCGACGGGGCGCAACCTCATCCGCCTCCAATGCTATGAAGGGCTGGACGAGGCCAAGGCCCTCTATGAATGGGAGTACAGCAAGCAGATGCTCTACACCCAGCTCCTGCGGGACAAGCTCCAGCAGGTGCTGTCGGACGCAAGGACGCTCGGCGAGGCCGCGGACCGCGTCGCGAAGGAGGAGGACATCTTCTTCTCCGAGCGCTTCCTCCTCTCCCGCCCCCTGCTGCGGGCCATCAAGGCCGAGGAGCCGACCCTCCTGCTGGTGGACGAGGTCGACCGCTCCGACGCGGAGTTCGAGGCCTTCCTGCTCGAGGTGCTGAGCGACTTCCAGGTGTCCATTCCCGAGGTCGGCACCATCCGCGCGCCCAAGCCGCCCGCGGTCGTCCTCACCTCGAACAACACGCGCGAGCTCTCGGAGGCCCTCAAGCGGCGCTGCCTCTATCTGTTCATCGGCTATCCTTCCTCCGAGGCCGAGCTCGAGGTGGTGCGCCTCAAGGTGCCGGGCCTGGCCGCCGAGCTGGCCAAGGAGGTGGTGGCGCTCGTGCAGAGCCTGCGCGAGATGGACCTCAAGAAGCATCCCAGCGTCAGCGAGACCATCGACTGGGCCAAGGCCCTGGTGATGCTGAACGTCAAGCACCTCGACGAGGCCACGCTCGACTCCACCCTCACCGTTCTCCTCAAGCACGAGCAGGACGTCCTCCGCGCCCGCCGCGTCCTCGAGTCCAGGCAAGCGAAGGGCATGGCCGCTGAGGCCATGCGCCGCCAGGGCGCCGGGCGTCCCGACGCGGGGGAAAACGGCGAGCAGGAATGGCCTCCCTCGTCCCGCCGCCGCCGGCGGGACCACCGCTTCGAGAATCCCTACCAGCGCGGCCTGCCGGAGGATTAGGCCATGGACCGGCGGATGGTGGACTTCGTCCACGCGCTCCGGGCCTCGGGCGTGCGGGTTTCCCTCGCCGAGAGCGAGGACGCCTTTAAGGCCGCCGCGCAGATCGGCGTCAAGGACCGCCAGGAGTTCCGCAACGCGCTCCGGCTCACCCTCGTCAAGGAAGAGCACCACATCCCCCCCTTCGATCGCCTCTTCCCCCTCTTCTTCGGCGCGGATGAGCCTCCCGCCATGGATGACGCCATGGACGGGATGGGCGGCGAGGACGCCGATATGCTGAAGGAGGCCCTGGAGAGGCTGGCCGAGATGCTCGGCCCCGAGGCCCTCAAGAAGCTTCTCGAGCATCTCCTGAAGGGCCGTCCCCTCTCGCGGGGGGAGATGGACGCCCTGGGGCGCGAGGCGGGCCTCCCGATGGCGGGGCGCCCCAGCCAGGCGCCCTGGATGGAGGGCCGCATGAAGCGGGCCCTCGGCCTCGAGGAGATGATGCAGGCCCTCATGGAGCTCCTGGCCGAACTGGCCGCCCAGGGAATGGGCCAGGAGGCGCTCGAGCGGCTGGCCGAGGCGGCGGGGATCAACCGCGAGGCGCTGGAGGAGCAGATCCGGCGCGAGGTGGGCTCCTCCATCGCCAGGCGCATGCGCGAGGAATACGAGAAGCAGCCCCCGATGGACGACGTGATGGACCTGCCCTTCAAGGGGTTGGGGGAGCGCGAGATCGAGCGCCTCCGGGAGGAGGTGCGGCGGCTCGCCGCGCACCTGCGCAGCCGCGCCGCCCTGCGGCACCGGCGGTCGAAGAAGGGCCGGATCGACATGCGCGGCACCATGCGGGCGAACCTCCGCTACGGCGGCGTGCCGCTCGAGCTGCGCCGCAAGCGGCGGGTGCTCAAGCCCAAGCTGGTGCTCCTGTGCGACGTCTCGACCTCGGTGCGCCACTGCGCGGAGTTCATGCTCACCCTCATCTACGAGCTGCAGGACCAGGTGGCGAGGGCCCGGAGCTACGCCTTCATCGACCGCCTCATTGACATCTCGCACTGGTTCGAGGAGAGCCGCCCCCAGCGGGCGGTGGCGCGGGTGCTCAAGGAGCTGCCGCCCGGCTCCTACAACACGGACCTGGGCGCCTCGCTCTCCACCCTCTGCCGCGACCACATGGGGGACATCGACCGCCGGACGACGGTCATCTTCCTGGGGGACGGGCGGAACAACTTCAACGACCCTCGCCTCGACTGCGTCGAGGCCCTGAAGGGCCGGGCGCGCCGGATCGTCTGGATGAACCCGGAGGCGCCCTACCTGTGGGGGACCGGCGACTCCGACATGCCGGCCTACGTCCCCTACTGCGACGCCCTGCACGAGGTGGGGAACCTCGGCCAGCTCGCCCGCGCGGTGGAGCGGCTCTTCGACGGCCGCTGATCCGCTACTTCTCCTCCTCCTTCTCCAGGCTCAGCGACGCGGAGTTGATGCAGAAGCGGAGCCCCGTCGGCGGGGGCCCGTCCGGGAAGACGTGCCCCAGGTGGGCGTCGCACCGGGCGCAGCGCACCTCGATGCGGCGCATGCCGTAGGTCGCGTCCTCGTGCGCGGCGATGCTCCCTTCCTGGGCCGGAGTCCAGAAGCTCGGCCAGCCGGTGCCCGAGTCGAACTTCTCGGCAGAGCGGAAGAGCTCCGCCCCGCAGCAGACGCAGCGGTAGAGCCCCGGCTCGTGGCAGTCCCAGTAGGCGCCGCTGAAGGCGCGCTCGGTGCCCCCCCGGCGGGTCACCTCGTACTGCTCGGGGGTGAGCCGGGAGCGCCATTCGGCGTCGGTCCTGGCGATTTTTTCCGTCGGCATGATCGAAACCGAATCCTCAGGCGGGCGCCTTCCCGACCTCGGTGAGCACCTGGTTGAGGCGGCCTTGGAACTCCTCCCCCGGGCCGGGAAGCAGGAGGGCCAGCCCGGTGGACCAGGAAGGCGGCTGGGTGTTGTTCTTGTGCGTCCAGGCCACCCGCACCTTGCACTCCGGGTAGGTCTTCCCCCGCAGCTCAATGCTGGAGGTGAAGGTCGAGCCCACCTCGGGCTCCTCCGGAAGGAGCACCTTGAACCCGCCCATGCTGATGTCGTGCGGGTCGAGGGTGAGGTCGGTCAGGCCCGGGGCGCTGATCAGGACGGGAAACAGGACGAAATTGATCGGGAAACGCGGGAAACGCCGCTGGTCGGAATCTGGCATCTGGGCCCCCTTTGCCGAGGCAATTTGCCGGCTGGACGCACCCGAGGATAGTCCCTCCACCTTACCCCCTGCCCGGAAGGGGTGCAAACCCCGATTTTCGCCGCCCGCCCCTGCCATCCCCCTCGCGCGCGCGTAAAAAAATGCCGGAATAAGCCTGAATATCCCTGAAAACCCCTGAATATCCCTGAAAAGCCCTGAACCCCCGCGCCGCCCCGCCAGCCTTTCGGGCCTTGGCCGCGATCCCCCGCGCCGTCCCGCCCCCCAGGGGCAAAAAGGGTGAATCGCGTTTTTTATCGTTGAATATCGTTGAACGGCCCACCGCCATGCCTTCCCGAAATAGGAGGTATTATGCGGAACGAACGGCAACTCCCCGGTACGCCCCCCTTCCCACGTCCCCAACGCAAGAAAGACCGGGCGCAAGCCGCCCCAAAGACGGTCCGCCGGGTGCCAATATAGGGCATGGAGGGGAAAAGCCACTTACAGCAATTTCGTCCATTTTCGTGCACGTGCGTGGCAGGAGGAAGAATTTTGGGGGGCAGTGTCGCCCGGCGGCCTTTGCCCTTGGGTTGTCTTTGGTTTTTCGCATTTCGCTTTTGCTTGGCATTTGGTGTTGCCTTCGTGCATCAAAAAAGATACACTCTCTGAGTGGACGCGGAGCCGCCCAAATTGCAGGCGAGGTTCTACAGGACTGCCCGGGGCAATGAACCCGTCCGGGAATGGCTGAAGTCTTTTCCGAAAAAGGACAAAAAACGAATCGGGGAAGACATTTCCACCATTCAATTCGGCTGGCCGGTCGGCTATCCCACCTGCCGGCCCCTGGCGCATGGGATCTGGGAGGCCAGGACGCATTTAGATGATGTGATTGCGCAGGTCTACTTCTTTGTGGCCGGGGACACGATGTATCTCCTGCATGGAATCATTAAGAAGACCCAGGAGACGCCAAAGGCCGCCATCGATCTCGCCCGGAGCCGGAAACAAGAAATAGAAAGCGAATTGGCGAAGCTGCGAAAGCGGCTGGGAGACAAGGCATGAGCAAGAAAACCCACATTGGCTCCTCCTTCGAGGGCTTCCTCGCGGAGGAGGGAATCCTCGAAGAGACCGAGACCATCGCCATCAAGCGGGTGATTGCCTGGCAGATAAAGCAGGCAATGGAAAAGAAGCGAATCTCGAAGGCCGAGATGGCACAGCGGATGAGGACGAGCCGCCCCGTCGTGGACCGGCTCCTGGACCCCACGCACAAGTCCCTGACCCTTTCCACCCTCGTCAAGGCGGCCATCGCCCTGGACGGAAAGGCCCAAGTGTCCATCGACGTGAAGAGCAAGCGGGCCTCGGCCTAATTCCGGCCGCTGGGCCCCTCACCTCCCCCCCGTCTCCTCCCCGTCCACCGTCAGGCTGTCCACCCGCTTGGGATAGAAGCAGAGGAGGCCGCGGATCTTGGGGCACTCGGGCAGGGGCTCCTCGTAGCTCCAGGCGATGTCCTCGGCGCGCCGGCCGCCGATGTCAGCGCTCCAGTAGGAGGCGAGCCCCTTGTAGGGGCAGCGGGTGCGGGCGGGGCTGGGGGTGAGGAGCTCCATCCGCACGTCCTCGCGGGGGATGTAGCAGCGCGGGGGGAGGCCCGTCTCGAAGAGAAGGCGCGGCCGGGCGGTCTCGGCCAGCACGGTGCCGCCGAGCGCGACCTTCACCCGGCGCGTGCTCGGAAGGACGTCCACCCGGACGTAGGGGTTGCGGGGATGGACGAAGATTTCCTCCTCTTCCTCGAGCCAGGCGTCCACCCGGTCCCAGTAGAAGGCGAGGTGGCTGCCCACGGGCAGAGCCTCCTCCCGCGGCTGCTCATAGCTCCAGACGGCGTTCTCGGCGGTCCGTCCCGCGGCCGCGAGCGTCCAGTAGGACGCGTCTCCCTTATGGGGTCAGTGGGTGGAGTGAGCGGTGCGGACGAGGCGCTCCATGCGCACGTCGGCGCGGGGGAAGTAGTAGACCGGGCTCAGGCCGCGCTCGAGCATGAGCTTGACGCGCCGGCTGTCGGCGACGGTTTCGCCCGCGAACATGACGCGGACGCGGCGGGGGCTGTCCTCGATGTGGAGGCTGGCGCCGGGGGCGAAGGGTCCGACGGACATGGGCTGGTCCTCCTGGTGAATGGGGAGGGCATTTTCGCCGAAACCGCGGCGCCGTCCAAGGGCGCCCGCGATGGCGGTTTTACTCCCCCCGCGCGCGGTGGTATCTTTTCCTCGGCCGTTGGCTTTAACCCGCCGCTTTCCCCGAAAATTCCCGCTCCCCGGAAATTCCCGCCCGCCGCTCCGGTTCGCCGCTGCCTTTCTCGCTGGAGGCAATCATCATGGCCAAGACCACCGGCCCCAAGAAGATCCTCGTCCCCGTGGATTTCTCCGATTACAGCCGCGAGGCCCTGTCGCTGGCGCTGACCGAGGCGAAAGCGCACGGCGGGGAAGTCTCGATCCTGCACGTCATGGAGGACCCCCTCACGGCCGCGGCCTACGCGGGCGCGGGGATGGAGGGCGTCCCCGCCGCCGGGGTGGACTGGCTCAAGGTGAAGGAGGAGATCGCCGAGGGGGCCACGAGGACCATGGAGGAGCTGAAGGAGAGCGTGCCGGAGGCGAAGGGAGCGCGCACCGAGCTGGCCTGGGGCGAGCCCCCCGACACCATCCTCGAGGTGGCCCGGAAGGGGAACTACGATCTGATCGTGATGTCCACCCACGGGCGGCAGGGGATGTCCCGGCTGTTCATGGGGAGCGTGGCCGAGCGCGTGATCCGCACCACCGACCGCCCCACCCTGGTCGTGCCGCGCAGGAAGTGAGGAGGACATGGCCAATCCATTGGAGACGAAACTGATCGCGCGCGACGTCTTCATGCAGGTCCCGGGGACCCGGATGTGGCGGAAGCTCTACGGCCCGGAGGAGCTCAAGCCGGTCGAGGAGGCCGCCCTGGAGTGGCACGCGAAATACCTGGGGGGCGAATGGCTGCCGGACTCCCCGGCGAGGACGGCCAAGAAGCGCCGCCCCCGCCTCATGGCCTGGGTCAACGAGTCCTGCACCGGGTGCGAGAACTGCATCCCGTTCTGCCCGGTGGACTGCATCGAGCACACGCCCGCCCCGATCTACCCCGACGACCATTCCCCGACGCGGACGATCATGATCCGGTACGAGGAGTGCATCGGCTGCGAGCTCTGCGCGAAGGCGTGCGACTCCGCGAACGCGGGCTACAACGCGATCTACATGGTGCCGACGGATTCCTTCGAGGAGGAGTTCGGAGTCCGGGTCTCGGATGATCTGCGGCGCCACCCGGCCGGATGGTATTTTCCCGCCTACAAGGAAGTCGCGGAGCGCATGCTGCGCGAGAGGTCCGCGCCGGCGGACTGAGGCTCCGCTATGTCAGGAGCTGCTTGAGCTCCAGGAAGCGGACGAGGCCGGTCTTCGTGATCATCCCTTCCATCGTCCCGTTCCGGATGACGATCAGCCGGCCGGCCTCCGCCTCGTTCATCCGGGGCACGGCGTCCAGCAGCGGCGCGCCGGGCTCGATCACCATCCGCTCGCTCAACGGCACCATGGCGTCCACCGCCCTTCGGCGGGACCGCTCCTCGCGCGGCACCTGGATCACCTGCTGGATGGAGATCACGCCCAGCACCCTGCCGTCGTCCGCGACGGGGAAGCCCCGGAAGCCGTGATGCAGGAAATATTCCTCGGCCACCTCCTCCAGGGACGCCTGCGGCGGCACCGTGACGGGCTCCCGGATCATCACCTCCTCGACCCGCACCCCCTCCAGGGACCGCCGCAGGAGGATCTGCAGGTAGCCCTGCGCGGCCATGTTCTGCAGGAACATGCCGATGAAGAGGAGCCACAGCCCGCCCAGGAAGTTCCCGAGGGCGAATTCGAACACGCCCAGGATCATGAGGGCGGCCGCGAAGCCCTTGCCCATGTCCGACGCCCATTTCGTGGCGCGGACGACGTCGCCGGTCCTCCACCAGAGGACGGCGCGGAGGACGCGCCCGCCGTCCAGCGGAAACCCGGGGAACAGGTTGAAGGCGGCCAGGACCACGTTGATCCAGGCGAGGTAGCCGAAGATGGCCGCCCCGGGGGCGAAGCCTGCGCCGGCGGAGAATCCTCGCAGGAGCCAGAAGCCGGCGGCCAGGAGGAAGCTGGCGATGGGGCCCGCAATCGCCACGCGGATCTCCGTCTTCGGGTCGGCCACGTCCTCGGACAGCCGGGCCATCCCGCCGAAGACGAAGAGGGTGATGGAGGAGATGCGGATTCCCGCCCGCATGGCCACGAGGGAGTGGGCGAGCTCGTGGGCGAGGAGGGAGGCGAAGAAAAGAAGCGCGGCCAGGGTGCCGGCCGCGAGGTAGGTCCACCCGCTCTCGCCAGGCAGGTAGGCGGGGAAGTACCCCGCCGAGAGGCTCCAGATGAGAAGCGCGAGGATGATGAACCAGGAGTAGTCGAGCCGGATATCGATCCCGGCGATGCGTGCCAGGGAAAAGCCTTGCGCGGTCTGCCGATCCGCCGCCGTCGCGTGCATCGCGGACCCCCCGAGGCGGCGAGCGATGTCCACTTCCAATTTAGGCCCGTTTGCCGCGGAAATCCAGGATGGCCGCGAGGTACACCTTCGCCGCCGCCAGGCTCCGCTCGCCCGCCCTTTTTCTTCGCCTCGGGCCCATTCCTCTCCTTGGGGACGCAGGCGCCCGCCGCGCCCGGGCAAATGGATTGTGCTAAGGTAGGGAAAAGCCAAGCCCCTCGAATCCGCCATCCCGAGAGGAGGGCCTCCCGTGCCCGAGATCGTCCACGTTTCCCCCCCGGGCGTTTTCCGCCGGATGATCGACGGCCGTCCCCTGTACTCCACCCTGACGGTGATCAAGTCGGCGGAGGGCGCCAGGCTCATCCTGGCCGGGCAGGTGTCGGCCCGGGAGGACGGCCAAGTGGTCGGCAAGGGCGACATGACGGCCCAGATCCGCCAGGTGTGCGAGAACATCGGCAGGGCCTTGCGGCACGCCGGGGCCGACTTCAAGGACCTGGTGCGCACGGTTACCTACACCGTGGACGTTCCGGAATACTTCCGCTGCGCCGGCGTGCGCGCCGAATATTTCGGCTCTCCGCCGCCGCCCAGCACCCTCCTGGGCGTCACGCGCCTGGCGGACCCGGATTTCCTGGTCGAGATCGAGGGGGAGGCGGTCATCCCGCTGGGGCGGCTGCGGAACGCGTGAGGGCCGCCGGATGCGGCGATTGACGCTCCCGGCGATTTGTTCCACCTTAAATGACCGTCGGCCCCTTTCTCGGCGATGACGCCAGTGGTCGTTCGGTAAGGGGGAGGAACCCGAGGATGCCAGCCTACGACTTCAGATGCGGAAAATGCAGCAAGAACGTCACCCTGATGCTCAACGTCTCGGACTACGAGCGGAAGGCCTTCAAGTGCCCGAAGTGCGGGTCCAAGAAGCTCGACCGCCGCATCTCTTCCGTCCAGGTCCAGACCTCGAAAAAGAGCTGAGCGTCCGGGCCGGGGAGAAGAACGCCGGATTGGATCATCCGATGGCCGAAACCCTTCCGGCGGAAAATCCGGCCTTATGAGACAGGTGGCGGTCCGAATGCAGATTCAATCCGCCGAGGAGCTCCAGCGGGCGCGGGAGGATCGCCTGCGCCGCACCGCCTCCCTCTGCGCCCGGGCCCATCCCTTCTACCGCCGGCGCTTCGCCGAGGCCGGAATACCTCCGGACGGCATCCGGACGCTCGATGACCTCGCGCGGCTCCCCCTCACGCACAAATCCGACTACATGGCGGCCCCGGGGGATTTCATGCTCGACCCGGCGGCGGCGCCGGAGCTCTCCCTCGAGGAGCGCACCCTCTGGAACGTGGCCTATACCACCGGCACCACGAGCGGCCGGCCCTCCCCCTTCTACAACACGACCCACGACCAGTACCACATCATGCTCCAGGCCCGGGCCTGCAGCGAAACCGAGGGCGTGCGCCGGGGGGACATCTTCGCCAACCTCTACCCGCTCTCCCCCATGCCGCTCGGCGCGTTCCTGTGCTGCGTCCGCACGGCGGAGATCATGGGCCTTCCCATCGTGAGCACCCTGACGGGGACGCCCCACCCCGAGTACCCGGTCCGGCGGGGGCTGGACGAGGCGGTGGACGTGATCGGCGCCGCCCGGGCCACCATCCTATGGGGCATCCCCAGCTTCGTGCGGCGCGTCCTTCAGCGGGCCCGGGAGAAGGAGGTGCCCTTGCCGGGGGCGCGGATGGTGGTGGCGGCGGGGGAGGCGGTGAGCCCCAGCCTCCGGGAGGAGTACATGGACCACCTCCGGCACTTCGGGGCCGGGGACCCCCAGGTGAGGTCCCGCTACTCCGCCACCGAGATGCAGGGAGGGCTGGTGCAGTGCCGGAACGAGGCCGCCCCCCACAACGTGGTGCCGGAGCTCTACTACCTCGAGGTGGTGGACCCCGAAACCGGGAAGCAGGTGCCCGAGGGGGAGGAGGGCTGCCTGGCCGTCACGCATCTCCACCGGCGGGGGACGGTTTTCCTCCGCTACCTCATCGGGGATCTCATCGCCCTCAAGATGGAGCCCTGCCCCCACTGCGGGCGGCTGGGGGAGCGCATCGTCCGGGCGCCCCGGCGGACGGGGGACCTGGTGAAGGTCCGCGGAGTGCTCATCAACCCCGGCATCGTTTTTGACGTGGTTTCGGCGGACCGGGCGGTCCGGGAGTATCAGCTCCTCATCCGGAAGGAACGGCCGGGGGACTCCGACTCGCTGGACGAGATGGTCCTCCGCCTGGAGGCCCAGGAAGCGGACCACCCCCGTCTCGCCGCCGAGATGCCCGTCCGGATCCAGCGGGCGGTGATGGTGAGGCCGCGGGTGGAATTCGCGGCCCCCGGGGAAGTCCACGACCCGCTCAAGAGCGTGAAGGTCCGCCGCCTGGTGGACGAGCGGGACCAATAGGGAGTCAATATCGGCTCGGCGCGAAAAGAAGGGATTGTCCTTTTTTCGCCTCGCTGGATATAATTATACGGGTTTATTGCGGTTTATGGAGGGCGGCTGCCGGCCTGTGAGGGTTCACGTGTTTCCCGTCGGATCTCCCATCCAGATCATCGGCTATCTCGATAAGCGGAAGCTCAACTCCCGCGTGATCGGCTGGAGCGAGGGGATGTTCGTCATCATCGAGCACCCGTTCGTCCAGGGGGAGCTGGCCCTGCTTCCCAAGGACGCGGCGGTCGTCTGCCGGGGGACGGTGGAGGGCAGGACTTACGCTTTCAAGTCCCACGTCCTGCACGTGATGACCCAGCCTTTCAATTACCTCTTTCTCAGGTACCCGCGGGACATCCAGGAGGTGACGGCGCGGCAGGGCCTGTGGGTGGACATCGAGGCGAAGGCGGCCATGGCGCTGTCGCCGGCCGACGCGCCGGTCCCGCCCGCCGGAGCCAGGCAGGTGGAAGGAATCGTCCACAACATCAGCACCGGCGGCTGCATCGTCTCCCTCCCCAAGGAAGAGGATGTGAAGGGGACCGCCTGCGTCTTCCTCAGCTTCGAGCTGCCGAACGGCGTCCCGGTGAAGGACCTCAAGGGAACGGTGCCTTCCGATTCCCCTCTCGACGGGGAGGGCGCGGTCGAGCTGCATTTCGACGAGGGCGATCCGAATGCGGCGTCCGTGTTCGACTTCCTTCTCCTGGCCAGCAAGATCCTGCAGCCCAACACGGAATAGGCGAAGAAGATTCCTCTTCCATCCCGCGGGACGTGCCCTTCCCGCCTTCCTGCGCCGAGCCGATCCGCCATTTGGCCCTTATGGATAACGCCATGCTGACGTGTTCCCGGTGCGGCGGGGAGAACCGCCCGGAGGCGCTCTACTGCCGCCATTGCGGGGCGGCGCTGGGGGCGGCGTGCCCGGCCTGCGGTTCGCCCAGCCTGCGCGATGCCGCCTTCTGCGACCGCTGTGGCGCGGCCCTGCCGGGGCCCAATGCCGGGGCCGGCCCGGCCCCGGCGGCCAAGCCGGGGAAACTCCAGGCCCCGCCCAAGGGAGAGATTGAGGGGATACGGCTCGCCTACACGCCCCGGCACCTTCGGGCCGTGGTGGGCCCCGGCGGGGACATCCGGGGGGAGCGAAAGGAGGTCGTCGTCCTGTTCGCGGACGTCAGCGGCTTCACCCGGCTCTCGGAGGAAATCGATCCCGAAGAGGTCCACCGCATCATGAACGGGGGCTTCGAGATCCTGACCGCCGAGGTGCACCGGTTCGGGGGGACGGTCAACCAGTACACCGGCGACGGCGTGATGGCCCTCTTCGGCGCTCCCCGCGCCCTGGAGGGCGCCCCCCGGGACAGCATCCGCGCGGCGGTCCACATCCAGGAGCGCTTCAAGGAGTTCGCGTCCCAGCTGGAGGCGGAGCGCGGCATCCGTTTCCAGGTGCGCATCGGCCTCAACGCCGGGGAAGTGGTGGTCGGATCGATCGGCGACGATCTCCGGATGGACTACACCGCCATGGGGGACACCACCAACGTGGCCGCCCGGCTCCAGGCCGACGCGGCGCCGGGGGAGATCCACGTCAGCGAGAGCCTGTTCCGGCTCACGCGCGAGTGGTTCCGCTTCGAGGACCGGGGAGAGCGGCTCTTCAAGGGCAAGTCCAAGCCCATCCGGGTGTACCGCGTCCTGGGCCGGGGGAAGGTGAGCACGCGCATCGAGGCCGCCGCGCTGCGGGGCCTCACCCGCCTGCGCGAGCGAGAGGAGGCCCTGGACGCCCTGCTCCACCTCTACGGGGAGGTGCGCGAGGGCCGGGGCCAGATCGTCGCGATCACCGGCGAGGCGGGCATCGGAAAGAGCCGGATCGTGTACGAGCTGAAGGAGGCGCTCAAGCGGGGGGAGGCCGAGCCGCCGCTCTGCCTGGCCGCCAGCGCCACCCACTACGACCGCTATGCGCCGCTCTCGCTCCTTCGCCGGATCCTCAAGGCCTACGCCCAGGCCGTGGCGGTGTACTGCCCCATCAACCCGGGCGGGGAGGACGGCTTCTGGCAGGACGTGATCCTGACGCGCGCCTCCCAGCTCCTGCCCGGCGCCGGCGACATCCCCCCCATCCAGCTGATCCTCCGGCGGGACGGCGGCGAGGGGGCCGGAGCGGCGGACGTGCACCGGGGGCTCGAGGCCGTCCTCGGCCTGTTCATCCGGGAGGCCCGGGAGCGGCCCGTCGTCCTCGCGGTGGACAACATGCGCGACGCGGAGTCCTCCTCCGTCGAGTTCCTCGATCTGCTGGCGTCCCGGCTCTCGGCCGAGCGCATCCTGTTCATCCCGATCCACCGCCCCGGCTTCGAGAACCCCTGGGCCTCCCGGCGGAACTTTCATCAGATCGCGCTCGGGCCCCTATCCCCCCAGGCGGGGGAGGACATGTGCCGGGAGATCCTCGGGCAGCCCGCCTCGCCCGAGCTGCTGGAGGTGGTGCTCTCCCGGGCGCAGGGGAACCCCTTCTTCATCGAGGAACTGGTGCGGGGCATGCGGGACTCGGGCGCCATCGTGAGCGGGAACGGCCAGATGCGCCTGGCGGCGGCCGGGGACGCCATATCCTTCCCCCGCACCATCCAGGACGTGCTGCTGGCCCGGCTCGACGCCCTGCCCCGCCACCTGCGGGAACTCCTCCAGGCGGCTGCCGTCATCGGCCCGCGGTTCGACAGCGAGCTGCTGGCCAGGGTCCTGGAGGACGCGCCGGACCTGGAGGCGCGCCTCGCCGATCTCCAGGAAATGGAGATCATCTACGCGAGCGAAGGCGGCACGCGGGGGGAATGGCGCTTCTCGAACCGCATGTTCCAGGAGATGGCTTACCGGGAGATGCTCTGGGGCCAGCGCGCGCTCCTGCACGAAAAGGCGGGAATCGCCATTGAGGCGCAGGGGCCCGCGGCCGTGGAGGAGAACCTCGACCGGCTCGCCTCCCACTTCCAGCGCAGCGAGAACCTGGGGAAGGCGGCGCACTACCTCATCCGCGCGGGCCGGCGCGCGTACGCCTTCCTCGCCTTCCCCCTGGCCGCCTCCCGGCTGGAGCAGGGGCTCATCTTCATGGAGACGCTGGAGGAGAAGGAGACGGAGCCCATCCTCGCCGAGCGCATCCGGGTCCGGGGCGCGCTCGCGCTGGCCCTGCTCGCCCTGGGGACGGGCGAGGAGCGGGTCGAGACGCTCCTCTCCGAGATGCGGGAGATGGCCGGGTGGGCGGGGGACCTGACCCAGCTCGCGATGGCCGACATCCACCTGTGCACCCTCCGGTTCCGCCAGGGGAACCAGCCCGCCGTGGTCGAGGCGGCGTCCCGGGCCATCGCGACGGCGGAGCGGGCCGGGGCCTGGGAGCCCAAGTTCAGGGGCCGCGCCGCCCTGGCGTCGGCCTACCGCCTCATGGCCCGGAACCGGCAGTCGGTCGAGGAGAGCGAGGAGGCCATCCGGATATACGAGGAGCGCCTCGGGGACCGGGAGAGGCAGAGCCTGGAGCTCATCCACGTCTATGTCGAGGCGCTGGCGACGCTGGGTGCGACGCACGCTCTGATGGGAGAGGCGGGGCGGGCCGGGGAATGCTTCGCGCGCGCGCGGGGGGCCGCTTCCACGATTCACCTGATGGGGCTCGTGCGCTTTTTCGAGAATTCTCTCCTGGCGGCCCAGGGAAGATGGCGCGAGTCCGAGGCCTCGATGTCGGCCCTCCTGGACGAGTTCGCGAAGTTCAAGTTCCCCTTCGCCCGGGCGGCCATCGCCGTGTGGCTGGGCCGGGCGAAGATCCATCTCGGGCAGGTGGAGGAGGGGCTCCGGCTGGTGGAGGAGGCCACCCGGGAGCGGCAGCGGATCGGCCAGCATCTTCTGATCAGCATGAACCACATCGTCCGGGCCGAGGGCCTATGGCGGCTCGGGCGGCGGGAGGATGCGTTCGCCGCCCTGCATGAGGCCCGGGAGGCGGCGCGGAGCGCGGGAGAGGAATCGGCCCGGCTTCTGGCCCGGGAGCTGGAGGCGCGCATCCGGTGCGAGGCGGCCCCGCCCGGGGAGCTCCGGGCCCGGGCGGAGGAATACGCGGGGGCGCTCGAGGAGCTCGATCGGTCGGGTTTCAGGCCCGCCGCGATGCGGGGAAGGCTCCGGCTGGCGGCCGCGCTGGAGGAAATGGGCGAAGCCGGGCGCGCCCGGCGGATGGAACGGGAGGCCCGGGCTTTCCTGAGGTCGGCGGGAGCCCAGGATGCGGAGGCCGCGCCCGGGGGCCCGGCCGGGGAGGGGCAGGGCGCCGCCTCATTGGGGTCCGATGACGCCCCGCACCGGGTTCCTTGACGCCCCCGCCGGCCGGAAGATGGGGATTTTCGCCTCCCGGAGTTCGATTCCCATTGATAGGGGGGCTATTTCAGGCTATAAATCTATCTCAATATGAGACATTCGTTGCTTCTTGGCCCTTTTTGCCAATTCTTATGGAATTGGTGGCCATGGACACAGGATGCCCAGCCGGTGGCATTTCAATTGCTGGAAATTTCCAGCAGGCGGGGGGAACCCGCGCGGGGCGGAAGGTTTTTTTCCATTGCGCGTGAAGCGCGGGCGCCCGGCGGCTGAAAAGCTCTGCTATTATCGGTCCGAATCCAACGGTGAAGGGACGGTTCCGCATCCGTGAAGACGCCTCTGCAAAGGCCCAACCCAAAGAAGATCAAGCCCCGCAAGAAGCCGGGGCGGGGGAGCGTGCCGGCCAAGGCGCGGCGCCTCGCGTCCTTGGCCGAGGCCCCGCCGGGCGAGCTGTTCTCCATCCTCGTCGGCTGCTGCCCCGACGCCCTCATGGCCGTCGATCAGCGCGGGTTCGTCCGCTACATGAATCCCGCCGCCGAGCGGCTCCTCCAGAGATCCGCGGCGGACCTGATTGGCCAGCCCTTCTCCTTCCCGGTGGACAGCCTGCGCTCCCAGGAGGTGACGATCTCGAGCTCCGGCTCCGACTTCAAGGTGGCCGAGATCCTGACGGAGGAGGCCGCCTGGGGCGGCGAGAAGTTCTATGTGGTGAGCCTCCGCGACGTCACCGGCAGCGTGCGCATGCGGGAGCAGCTCCGCGCCCTGTCGGACGTCGATCCCCTCACCGGCCTGCTCAACCGCCGCGGCTTCTTCGACGCCGCCCAGCGCCAGCTCAGCCTCGCCCAGCGCACCAAGCGGGACATGACCTTCCTCTTCGTCGACCTGGACGGCCTCAAGAGCATCAATGACACCCACGGCCACATCGAGGGCGATCAGTGCCTCATCGAGGTCGCGAACGTCCTGCGGAAGACCTTCCGCCAGCCCGACATCCTCAGCCGCTACGGCGGGGACGAGTTCGCCGTCCTCGCCATCGAGGCCAAGCAGCGCAGCTCGCAGAAGATCATCGAGCGTCTCGACAAGAACCTCCAGGCCCACAACGCCCGCAAGCGGCCCGACCGGCGCATCTCCTTCAGCCTCGGCCTCGCCCACTTCAATCCGGCCTCGCCCGCCTCGGTGGAGCAGCTCATCGAGAACGCCGACGAGCGGATGTACCAGAACAAGTACGCCAAGAAGCGCGCCCGCAGCCGCGCCTAGGCCTTCGCCCGCCGGTCCGCCAGCCTCAGCATCGCCGCCGCCAGCACCTCCGCCCCCCGGACGAGGTGCCGGAAGTGCGTGAACTCCTCCGGCGTGTGCGAGAGCCCCTTCACCGAGGGGATGAAGATCATCCCCATGGGGCACACCCGGGCCATGCGGCAGGCGTCGTGGACGCCCCCGCTGGCCAGGCTGATCCAGCGGCTCCCCGTCTCCTCCGCCGCGCGGGCGATGGCGCGGCGCACGGCGGGCGAGGTGGGGCAGGGCGGGAGGATGGACACCTCGGCGAGCCGCCCCGGCACCTTGCGCTCCCGCCGGATGCGCGCGAGTTCCCGGCGCATCCGCCCGATCATCCGCTTGAGGGCGGGCATCCCGCGGGCGCGGAGGTCGAAGGTGAGCGCCGCCTCCCCCGGGACGATGGAGATCCACCCCGGCCGCACGTCCACCTCGCCGAAGGTGAGGGTCACCCGCTGGCTCTCCGGCATCCGGCGCACCGCGCGCTCCATCTCCACCATGAAGTCCGCCGCCGCCATCGCGGCGTCCCGGCGGTAGGGCATGGGCTGGCCCCCCGAGTGGGCCGTCACGCCCTCGAAAATCGCCTTCCCGCGCGTGTAGCCCACCACCCGGTCCACCACCCCGATGGGCGCCCTCTCCGCCTCGAGGACGGGCCCCTGCTCGATGTGGAGCTCGATGAAGGCCTTGAGCGCCTTCTTGGGCAGCACGCACGAGGCGGCGCGCGCCGGGTTCCCGCCCGAGGCCGCCACCGCCTCGTACATGGATTTGCCCGTGGGAGGGTGCACGGCCCGCCTCATCTCCCTGGGCCCCACCACCCCCGTCATCACGCTGCTCCCGAAGACCGTCATCCCGCCGGCCGACTCCTCCCCCACGAAGGCCACCACCTCGAGCGGGTGATCGTGGGGCGCGCCCGTCTCCGCGATGCGCCGCACCGCCTCGAGCGCGGCCAGCACGCCCGCCGGGCCGTCGAAGCGCCCGCCCGGGTTCTGGCTGTCGAGATGCGAGCCCGCCATGACGGCCGGGAGGCCTTTCGCCCGGCCCTCCCTGCGGCCGATGAGGTTGCCCACCGCGTCCACCCGCGTCCTGAGCCCCGCCTCCTCCATCCAGCGGCGCACCAGGTCCCGCGCGCGGTTGTACTCGGGGGTGAGGGCGATGCGGACGAGGCCCGTCTCGCCGAAGCGCCCGATCCGGGCCTGGGCGTCGAACTCGCGCTGCATCCGGGCGCGGTTCGCCCGGAGGGGGGATGAGGCGGCCATGGGGTCTCCTGGGGAGGGTAGGAATGAAGTCTGAACGGGCGTTCGGGGCGCGGGCCGAACATCGTGCGCCCATTCCGGCCGGACGATTCTCCCTCCCCCTCCGGGGGAGGGTTGGGGTGGGGGAAGACCACCGGCGGGATTCCCTCCCCCTGCCCCCTCCCGGAGGGAGGGGGGAAAGCGAATCCTCCTCGGAAGCACTCCGCGGCCGGATCCCCCTTAGAACAAATCCTCCGGCACCGAGACCTCGGCGTAGTCCCCGGGGCGGAGCGGGCGGTCGGGCGCGATCCCCAAGAGGCCAAAGTAGTGGTAGGTCTGGCGCAGGTGCTGCACCGCGTGGCCCAGGGCCATCTCCATCAGGAGATGCACCGTGATCGGGCCCATGTAGCTCTCGACCCGCCGGGCGAGCCTCTCAGGGGTGCGGCCCAGGTAGTCCTCCAGCCTGGCCTCCATCATGTCCCCGTAGGCGCAGATCTCCTCCGCCGTCCGGTAGCCCTCCGCCACGGTCTCGTAGCGGCGCACCATCTCCTCGGTGTAGCGGCCCGTCTCCTCCGCCTCGATGCACAGCGCGGGGCGCTCGAAGATGTGCCAGGTGAGCTGGCGCAGGGTGCGCTTGCGCCCGGGCGACACCCAGTCGAGCTTCTCCTGGGGGATCTGGCGCACCGCCCGCCGCACCGCCTCGAACACGAGCCGGTAGAGGGCGAGCATCCGCTCCGCCGGGAGGGGGCCCCGCTTGGACTCCCCGATCCCGAAGGCGGCCTTCAGCTCCTCGATGTTGAAGCCCACCACCACCTTGTCCCCCCGCACCGAGACGGGCAGGGCCTTGATGCCTATCGCCCTAAGCTCCGCCTGGGCCTCGGGGTCGTTCGAGCAGTCGCGGTTCACGACCGGCACCCCGTTCGACGAGAGGAACTCCCTCGTGCACGCGCAGGTGTATCAGCCGTGGCGGGTGTAGACCTTGACGGGCTCCATGGCGGGCCTCCCGTGGCGGCGGTGGGATGAGCGTCTGTCCCTTCGGTTTAGCCGATCCTCTCCGCGTTGTCACCCGGGCGCCGGGTGGGTTTGCCTCCAGTGGATGGGTGGACTTTCGAGCAATCGCGCCCTTCATTCCCTCACCCCCATCCCCTCTCCCAAGGGGAGAGGGGCGCCGTGGCGACAAGGATTCGGCTCCAGATGAGCGGGGACCGCACCTCCCTCTCCCTATGGGAGAGGGCCGGGGTGAGGGAGGTGCCAACGGGGAGCCATGAGAGCCGCTTGGCTCATGCACCTGACTCATCTTCCCGCTTCCCCGCCGGCGGGTTCTCGCCTATATTCGGGGAACTCCCCCGCCCGCGGAGCCCAGGCCCCGTGCCCGCGCGCCCGCCCTGGATCGCCAAGGGCGACATCGACGGCTTCTTCGGCCTGTGGATGGACAACCTCGTCCAGCTCCTCCTGATCGCCTCGCTCTTGAAGGGCGTCTTGGGCTTCCCGGACGCCCTCGTCTTCGGCCGGGTGCTGCCCGGCGCGGCGCTCAGCATCCTCCTCGGCAACCTCTTCTACGCCTGGCAGGCCCGGCGGCTGGCGCTGCGCGAGAGGAGAGAGGACGCCTGCGCGCTCCCCTACGGCATCAACACGGTGAGCCTCTTCGCCTTCGTCTTCTTCATCATGCTCCCGGTGAAGCTCCAGACCGGGGACCCCGAGGCCGCCTGGCGCGCCGGGCTCGCCGCCTGCTTCATCAGCGGGGTCATCGAGACGGCGGGCTCCCTGGCCGGGGGCTGGGTGCGGCGGGTGACCCCGCGCGCGGCGCTGCTCTCGGCCCTGGCCGGGATCGCCCTGACCTTCATCTCGATGGACTTCGCCTTCCGCATCTGGGAGAAGCCCCTCGTGGCCATGCTGCCGCTCGGGGTCATCCTCCTCCACTACTTCGGGGGCGCCCGCTTCCCGGGAGGGCTCCCCGGGGGGCTGGTGGCCGTGGCGGCGGGGACCCTCCTCTCCGCCCTCGTGTACGGCCTCCCGGAGGTCCCGGCCCCGGCCGGGCTCGCGATGCCCGGGCTCTGGCTGGGGCCCCTCTTCTCGGCCCTGACCGGCCCCCTGGCCTGGGGCCACCTCGCCGTCTCCCTCCCCATGGGGCTGATGACCCTCGTCGGGAGCCTGATGAACCTCGAGAGCGCCGAGGCGGCCGGGGACCGCTACCCGACGCGGAGCTCCCTCGCCGTGAACGGGGCGGGCTCCCTCGCGGCGGCCCTCCTGGGGAGCTGCTTCCCGACCACCCTCTACATCGGCCACCCGGGCTGGAAGGCCCTGGGCGCGCGCTCGGCCTACAGCGCGCTGAACGGCCTGGCCATCACCTTGCTCGTCCTGACCGGCTCCCTGGCCGCCCTGGCCCGGCTCGTGCCCGAGGAGGCCGTGATCGCCATCCTCCTCTGGATCGGTCTCGTCATGGTGGCCCAGGCCTTCGAGGCGGTCCCAAGCCGCCACGCCCCCGCCGTGGCGCTGGGCTTCGTGCCCTCGGTGGCCGCCTGGGGGCTCCTGATGGTGCAGGGGGCGCTCCGCGCCACCGGGAGCGATCTCCAGAAGGCGGGGGAGGCCGCCTTCGCCGCTGCGGGGATGCACCTCCCGGGCATGATCGCCCTCGAGCGCGGCTTCCTCTTCTCCTCCATGATCCTGGCCGCCCTGGCCGCCGCCTTGATCGACGGGGAGCGCCGCCGGGCCGCGGGCTGGGCCCTGGCCGGGGCGGTCCTGAGCTGGTTCGGGGTCATCCACGCCTACGCCCTCACCCCCGGCGGGCCCGTGAGCCCCTTCGGCTGGGGCCGGGCCCCGGGCCCGGCGCTCGGCTACCTCGCCATGGCGGCGGTTTTTCTCCTGGCGGGGAGGGGCAGGGAAAGGAAGCCGTCGTAATTCCCCGTAATTCCCTGGAAAACGCCGGAAATGCCGGAAGGCGGATCGGCTGCGCTTCTTTTTGTAGGGGCGGGTCTCAGGCCCGCCCCTACAGACGCAGGCCGCGCCGGGGGGCGGGGGAGGAGGGTGGTCGGACCGCGCCGGGGGGGCTTTATCCATCCTTTATCCCTCAATATCCCTCAATATCCGCGACGGCAGCCCGGCAGCCACCCGATGCCTCCGGGCTACGGTGGGGCGACCGGCCGGTCGCCCCTACAGATCTGGCTCGCCAATCCCCGGGACGCGCCAGATCGCGCCCGGAAGGCAATCTAATCCCCGGCGGGAGAAAGGCCGCAGCCGCAATTTCCGCCATTTTCGCGCAGGTTCATGCTCGGGAAGAAATGTGGAGAGAGGGGGCCGCCCAGGGGCGGGAGCTTCAGAGTCGCGTGTGGGGGCGGATGGCGAACCTCGTGGACCCCTTCGGCAACCCCTTCGACCTCATCGAGCTGGCCCCGGGGGGTACGACCGGATCAAGTATCCGAGAGGTGGGTGAATTACTTGCCTCGATGAAAAAATGGGGCGGAGCGTAGCGCTATTATATGGACAGTGTGAACTGTCCCAGAGGGCCATTGTAAAAGAGATTGCACGCTTGGAGAACGTCTCGTCCCAAGAGAACAAGAAGTCCTTGTGCTGCCAGTCCCGCGCCCATTGCACGTGGAGCATTGATGGTAAGGTTGGGCGGCATATTAATCTGGACCGGATAGATGTTGCACTGCTGATTTGCATGCGTTGCAGAGGTCATCCGCGCAACGTCAATTACCGGAAGACCCAAACTCTGAGCGGCCTGATCATCAATGCAAGTATTGGTAGCCCCCGTATCTATCAGGGCTACGCCCGACACGGGCGTGGGAACAGGTTTCCCTTGGGCCAGCAGCCCCTTCCCCACGTTTTCTTCTATGGTTATGGTTACCTGAAGAATGGGTCCCCGCAACATGAGAGCGACTTGGGGAGGTAAGTTTGTGATCTTACCCGTCGCATCCTTAGCCTACGCCCCCAGCTGCATGTTCAGGATCGGCATGAAGAATCCCCAGGGTTAGGGCGGGCGCTGAAAATTCAATCTGCGCCTCCGATGGCCGTCTGATAAGGACATTATCCAATCCGTGAACAGAGAATGTACCCCTCAGAGCATCTTCGATGGTGTCGAATGCCCCAAGGACTTCCTCTCCCCGGATCGCCAGAAACTTCCCGCCGTATTGTTTCAGAAGTTCCTCGCGATGGGATTCTAGAAATGCACGCTCTCTTTCGAGTGCAGGCATACTTTGCCCTCCCAGTGGGATGGCCCAATGGCTAGGCGCAACCACAGCAAGAGCCATGCCATCCCAGTCGCAATATAGGCCGGAAAGGCTGGCTTTGTCTATTAATGCTTATCGGCCAAAATGGGAACTACCTTTATGCGCTGTGAGGGTATAGCACCAAATTGTTTCCACTCCCCTACCCCTCCAGCGACAGCAGGAACGGTTCTTCCAAGGCCTCGCAGATCCAGCGGAGGAAGCGGGCGCCGTCGGCGCCGTCGATGAGGCGGTGGTCGTAGGAGAGGGCGAGGGGGAGGGTGAGGCGGGGCTTGAAGCCCCCGTCGATCCAGACGGCCTCGGTCGCGGAGCGCGCCACCCCCAGGATGGCCACCTCGGGCCAGTTCACGATGGGGCTGAACTTGGTGCCCCCGATGCCGCCCAGGTTGGTGATGGTGAAGCAGCCGCCCTGCATCTCGTCGAGGGTGAGCTTGCGGTCGCGCGCCTTCTGGGCGGCGCTGGCGAGCTCGCGGGAGAGCTGGAGGATGTTCTTCTTGTCCACGTCGCGGATGACGGGGACGAGGAGGCCGCGCTCGGTGTCCACGGCGACGCCGATGTGGACGTACTTCTTGTAGACGATCTCGCCCGAGGCGGCGTCGATGCTGGCGTTGAACTTGGGGAAGGCCTTGAGGGCGGCCGCGGCCACCTTGAGCAGCACGGCGGTGACGGTGAGCTTGCCGCCCACGGCCTCGGTCTTGGGGGCGTACTTCTTGCGCAGGTCCTCGAGCTCGGTCACGTCGGCCTTGTCGTACTGGGTGACGTGGGGCACCACGCTCCAGGAGCGGCTCACGTTGCGCGAGGTGGCCTGGCGGATGCCGTCCATCTGGGCGATGTCGACCGGGCCCCACTTGGAGAAGTCCGGGAGAGGGGGCTGGACGGCGGCGGCGGGCGGGCCGGCCGGGGCGCTGACGGGGCGCACCTGGCGGGCGTAGCGCTTCACGTCCTCGGCCGAGATGCGGCCGCCGGGGCCGGTGCCGGGCACCTCCTCGAGGTCCACGCCCACCTCGCGGGCGAGGCGGCGCACCGAGGGGGCGGCGGGCACGGGCCCCGCCTGGATGCGGGGGCGGGCCGAGGGCGGGGTTTCCTCGCGCCGCTCCTCCTCCATCGCGGGCACCGCGGGGCGGGCCGGGGCGCCGTTGTCCTTGCGCCCGGGCTTTTGGATGGCCCTCTCGGCCGCGGGGGGTTCCTTGGCCTCCTTCGGGGGGGGCTCCTGGGCCGCCTCGGCCTTGCGCTCGGGCTCCTTCTCTTTCTCCTTGGGGAGGGCCTTGGCTTCCTCGGGTTTCTTCTCGGCTTTCCCTGCCTGGGGGGGCTCGGCTTCCTTCTTCTCCGCCCGGGGAGGCTCCTTCTTCTCTTCCTTGGCCTCCTCCTTCTTGGCCTCTGGGGCGCCGTCCCCGGCCTCGACGGTGAGGATGGGCTGGCCCACCCCGGCCTCGTCGCCCGGCTTGATGTGGATGGCCTTCACCTTGCCCTTCACGGTGGAGGGCACCTCGATGAGGGCCTTGTCGGTCTCCACCTCGATGACGGGCTGCTCCTCCTCGATGGTGTCGCCCACCGAGACGAGGACGCTGACGACCTTGCCGGCTTTGACGTTTTCCCCTAGCTCGGGGAGCTTGAACTGGTTTTCCATGGAGCGGGCCTTCCCCGGGTCATGAGGTCATGGGATTGCGCTTCTGGAGGTCGATGTCGAGGTCCTTGGCGGCGCGCTTCACGAGGTCCGCGTGGACCTGCTTGTCGCGGGCGAGGCTGTGCAGGGCGGCCATGGCGATGTAGCGGCGGTCGATCTCGAAGAAGTCGCGCAGCGACCCGCGCGACTCGCTGCGGCCGAAGCCCTCGGTCCCCAGCGAGACGAGGGGCCGGGGGATCCACTTGGCGACGGAGTCGGGCAGCGCCTTCATGAAGTCCGAGGCGGCCACCACGGCGCCGGGGGACCTGGAGAGGCACTGGGTGACGTAGGGCACCCTGGGGGCCTTGCCGGGGTTCATGAGGTTCCAGCGCTCGGCCTCGAGGGCGTCGCGGCGGAGCTCCTTGTAGCTCGTGACGCTCCACACGTCGGCCGCCACCGCGTACTTCTCCTCGAGGAGCGCCTGGGCCTTGAGGGCCTCGTTCAGGATGGTGCCGCTCCCCAGGAGCTGCACCCGCAGGGCCGAGCCCTTCATGCCCGAGGGCTTGAACAGGTACATGCCCTTCAGGATGCCCTCCCGGGCGCCCTCGGGCATGGCGGGCATCGAATAGCTCTCGTTGTAGGCGGTGAGGTAGTAGAAGACGTTGTCGCCCGCCTCGTACATCCGCCGGATGCCGTCCTCGATGATGACCGCCAGCTCGAAGGCGAAGGCGGGGTCGTAGGCCGCGAGGGTGGGCACCGGGTAGGCGAGGAGGTGGCTGTTGCCGTCCTGGTGCTGGAGGCCCTCGCCCGCGAGCGTGGTGCGGCCCGCCGTGCCCCCCACGAGGAAGCCGCGCGCCCGCATGTCGGCCGCCGCCCACATGAGGTCGCCGATGCGCTGGAAGCCGAACATCGAGTAGTAGATGAAGAAGGGGATGGTGTTCACCCCGTGGGTGGCGTAGGCCGTGCCCGCGGCGATGAAGGAGGCCATGGAGCCCGCCTCCGTGATGCCCTCCTCGAGGATCTGCCCGTCCTTCGCCTCCTTGTAGTAGAGGAGGCTGTCGCGGTCCACGGGCTCGTAGTTCTGCCCCTGGTGGGAGTAGATGCCGATCTGGCGGAAGAGGGCCTCCATCCCGAAGGTGCGGGCCTCGTCCGGCACGATGGGCACGACGAGCCTGCCCAGCTCCTTGTCGCGCAGCAGCTTCGAGAGGATGCGCACGAAGACCATGGTGGTGGAGACCTCTCGGTCCTCGGTGCCGCGCCGGAACTCCTCGAAGATCTCTCCCGTGGGGGCCTTGAGGGGGGAGGCGGTGATGCGGCGGCAGGGCACGAAGCCGCCCAGCGCCTTGCGGCGCTCGAGCATGTAGCGGATCTCGGGGCTCGTGTCCGGGGGCCGGTAGAGGGGCGCCTGGGACACCTCCTGGTCCGAGATGGGGATGCCGAAGCGCGTGCGGAAGAGGGCGAGCTCCTCCTCGTTCATCTTCTTCTGCTGGTGGGTGATGTTCTTGCCCTCGCCCACCTCGCCCAGGCCGTAGCCCTTGACCGTCTTGGCGAGGATGACGGTGGGCGCGCCCTTGTGCTCGACCGCCGCCTTGTAGGCCGCGTAGACCTTCTCGGGGTCGTGGCCGCCGCGCCGCATGCGGTTGAGCTTGTAGTCCGGGATGGATTTCGCCATCTCCTCGAGCCTGGGGTCGCCCGCGAAGAAGTGGTCGCGCAGGTAGGAGCCCTCCCGCACCTTCTCGACGCTGTACTTCTGGTACTGGCCGTCGATGGTCTCGTCCATGCGCTTGATGAGCACCCCGTCCACGTCCATCTCGAGGAGGGGATCCCAGTCGTCGCCCCAGATGACCTTGACGACGTTCCAGCCGGCCCCCCGGAAGGCGGCCTCGAGCTCCTGGATGATCTTGCCGTTGCCGCGCACTGGGCCGTCGAGCCGCTGGAGGTTGCAGTTGATGACGAAGACGAGGTTGTCGAGCTTCTCCCGCGCCGGGAGGGTGATGGCGCCGAGCGACTCGGGCTCGTCCATCTCGCCGTCCCCGAGGAAGGCCCAGACCTTCTGGTCCGAGGTGTCCTTGAGGCCCCGGTCCTCCAGGTAGCGGTTGAAGCGCGCCTGGTAGATCGCCATGAGGGGCGCGAGGCCCATCGAGACGGTGGGGAACTCCCAGAAGTCCGGCATGAGCCAGGGGTGGGGGTAGGAGGAGAGGCCGCCCTCGGGCCTGAGCTCGCGGCGGAAGTTGTTCATCTGCGTCTCGGTGAGCCGCCCCTCCAGGAAGGCGCGGGCGTAGATGCCCGGGGTGGAGTGCCCCTGGAAGTACACGTGGTCGCCCCCGCCGGGATGGTCCTTGCCCCGGAGGAAGTGGTTGAACGCGACCTCGTACAGCGTGGCCGCCGAGGCGTAGGTGGAGATGTGGCCGCCGATGGAGCTGTCCTGGCGGTTGGCCCGCACCACCATGGCCATGGCGTTCCACCGCACCAGGCTCTTGATGCGGCGTTCGAGCTGGCGGTCGCCCGGGAAGGGCGGCTGCTTCTCCCGCGGGATGGTGTTGATGTAGGGCGTGTTGGCCGAGAAGGGCAGCACCACGCCGTGGCGGTGGGCGTAGATCTGGAGCTCCCGGAGGATCTCCTTCACCCGCTCGGGGCCGCGCGTCTTGAGGACGTAGTCGAGCGACTCCATCCACTCCTGGGACTCGACCTGGTCGACGTACTCGTCCTCGTCCTCCGGGGAGGCCGCGGGCGCGGCCTGCCCGGCCTGCAGGGCGCCGCCGTTGCGCCCGTCGCTCCCGGTGCGGAAGGCCGGGCCGTCCGGGGCGCCGGGGGACTCCTGCCCTTTCTCCTCCCGGGCTTTCTCCGTCCGCTCTTCGGCCTTGGTCCGGTCGTCGTTCATGGCGTATCTCCTACGCTGCCGGCGGGGCCGGCCCCTGGGGCCGGGGCGGGCAGAAAAGGCCTTGCCGGGCGTCTCTCCACCCTTTCAGTCTCTTGCTCTCATTGTAAACCTTCCAGGCGAAATAATCCTCCCCCCGCGCGCGGGAAGTTTCCGAATTGGCGCTCCGGTTTTCACTTGCGGGCGCGCCGCGCCGCCTTCCGCCGCTTCTCGCGGTCCAGGTACACCCGGAAGACCGCGCCGCTGTCGAGGGGCCCGTAGCCCGAGCGCTCCGCCTCCTCGAAAAGCGGCAGGCTCGCCTTGCCGACCGGCGCCTCGGAGCGGGTGCGGGCGGCCAGGAGCAGGCCCAGGCGGATGTCCTTGGTGATGACGGCCATCGTGCTCGCCGGGCGGGTGAAGCGGCGGGCCAGCATCCGGGGGCCCCGGTTCCGCACCTGGCGGCTGTCCGAGGCGCTGCGCGTGATGGCGTCGAGGAGGAGATGGCCGCCGATGCCGCAGCGCTCCCCCAGCCGGAGCGACTCCGCGATGGCGCAGCGCTCCATGCTCGCCAGGTAGTTGATGATGATCTTGATGACCGAAGCCGTGCCCACCGCTCCGGTGTGCACCTGGTCCGAGAGCAGGCGCCCGAGCAGGGGCTTGGCCAGGCGGTAGGTCTTGGCGTCCCCCCCCGCGACGAAGAGGCCCTGCCGCTGCGCCACCATGGCGCTGCTCCCGCTCACCCGGGCCTCGAGGAAGGGCACGCCCTTCCTCTTGCAGAGGGCCTCCATGCGCTTGGCATCCTCGGGGTCGGCCGTCGTGGTGTCGAGGATGAGCCGGGGGAGCCTCCGCGCCGCGAGGAGGCCGTCCTTCCCCTCCAGGCAGGCGAGGGCGATCTTGGAGTTCGGCACCGAGATGAAGACGGTCGAGGCCGCCTCGGCCACTTCCCTCGGGGAATCGGTGGCGATGCCCCCCATCTTCTTGAACTTGGCGCGCGCGGCGGGGGAAGGGTCCGTCCCCACCACCGCGTGGCCGTCCGCCAGGAGGCTCCCCGAGAAGGCCCGGCCCATCAGGCCCAGGCCGACCATGCCGATTGTCTCGCGCTTCGCCATGACGCCCCCCGGATGATGAAGGATGAAAGGATCGCTTGAACCCTCACTGCAGGTTGGAGTGATTCTCCCTCTCCCTTTGGGAGAGGGCAGGGTGAGGGCCGAGCCGCCGGTGGATTCCCCCTCATCCCAACCCTCTCCCAAAGGGAGAGGGGGGATTCGGCGCCTGCGTCCGTAGGGGCGGCCGGCCGGCCGCCCCTACAGATCTGCCCAGCCGGTGGCGTTTCCGTAGGGGCGGCCCCCCGTGGCCGCCCTTGCCGGGGCAGGCACAGGGGCCTGCCCCTACGGATTCGACCTCGTTCGCCTCAACGGTCCATCCTCGGCGCCAGCACCACCTTGATGGCGCCGCCGATGCGCTCGCGCATCATCTTGAGCCCGCGCTCCACCTCCCGGAGCGGGAGGACGTGGGTGATCATGGGCCGCACGTCGAGGCGGCCCGCCGCCGCGTGCGCGATGCAGGCGCGGAAGGTGTTGGGGTGGCCCCGGCTCCCGAGGACGTCCTTCTCCTGGTCCTGGAGCTCGACCACGGGGAGCGGCACCTCCTCCGCCCCGGCGAAGTGGCCCACCACCACCGCCCGGCCCCCCCGGCGCGCCATCTTGACCGCCTGGCGCACCGTCTCCTTCTGGCTCCCCCCCACGGCCTCGATCACCGCGTCCGCCCCCAGCCCGCCCGTGAAGCGCGCGGCCGCCTCCAAAGGGTCCTCCTCCCGGACGTTCACGGCCTCGTCCGCCCCCATCGCCCGCGCCGCGGCGAGGCGCTCGGGCAGGGCGTCCAGGGCGAGGACGCGCGCTCCCGCCAGCTTGGCCGAGGCCAGGGCGCAGAGCCCGACGGGCCCCATCCCCAGGATGACGCAGGTCTCCCCGGGCTCCAGGCGCGCGCGGGCCACCGCCGCGTGGTAGCCCGTCCCCAGGGTCTGCATGACCGAGCCCGCGGCGTCCTCCACCGCGTCCGGGAGCGGGATGACGCACCGGGCCGGCGCGATCATGTGCCGGGCGTAGGCGCCGTCCGCGTTGAAGCCGATGGAGCGCGCCTGCCGGCAGAGGTTCTCCCGCCCCCCCCGGCAGAAATCGCACTCGCCGCAGGCCACGTGGTTCTCGATGCAGGCGCGGAGGCCGATCTCGATGCCCTCCACGCCCGGGCCGAGCGCGATCACCCGGCCCATGATCTCGTGGCCCGGCACGACGGGGAACCTCGCGCGGGGGAAGTGGCCGTCCAGCAGGTGCAGGTCGCTCCCGCAGATGGCGCAGGCCCCCACCTCGACCAGCACCTCGCCGGGGCCGGGCTCGGGGACCGGGCGCTCCTCGAGCCTCAGGTCGCCCGGCCCGTGCAGCACGGCGGCGAGGGAATAGGAGGGCATGGGGGCGTTCTCCGCGGATGATGTCTTTTGTAGGGGCGTTCCATTGAACGCCCCTACAGACCCGCCGTGCCGGTGACGTTTCCGCAGGGGCGGTTCGCGAACCGCCCCCGCACAGGCGTTCGCAATCATAGGCATCGTCGATCAGGCCACTATACGGGCGAACCCCGCGCGCGCGCCAGCGGAGAGGCCCTCGTCTCCTTGCCCCCGCCGGATGCCGCTGTTAGGATCGCGCGTCCCGTCCACCGGAGGATCGCGTGGCCCTCGGCAAGGAGCGCATCGGCATAGGCGTCATCGGCTCGGGCCGCATCGGCTCCCTGCGCGCGCACCTGGCGGGGGGCTCGCCCCGGGTGGGCTTCCTCGCCGTCTCGGACATCGATCCCGCCCGGGCCCGGGCCGTGGCCCAGCAGGCCGAGGCGGCCTTCCACACCGCCGACAACCGCGCCGTCATCGAGCACCCCGAGGTGGACGCCGTCATCGTCTCCACCCCCGAGGGGGACCACGCCGAGGCCGTCTGCCTGGCGCTGGAACTTGGCAAGGCGGTGCTGGTGGAGAAGCCCATCGCCCTCACCCTGGCGGAGGCCGACCGCATCCTCGCCGCCCAGGCGAAAGGCGGGGCCGACCTCTTCGTCGGCTACACCCAGCGGCTCAGGCGGCGCTTCCTCTCGGTCAAGGAGCACATCGCGGCGGGGCGCCTGGGCGAGGTGTTGGCGGGCCGGCTCACCATCCACACCCCGCGCTCCGTCGCCCGGCAGGTCTACGCCCGGGCCCCGCGCGCCAACCCCTTCACCGACGAGATCACCTACATGGCCGACATGGCGCTCTGGTTCTTCGAGCCGCGCCGGCCGGTGCGCGCCTGCGCGGTGGCGGGGAGCGAGGTCTTCCCGGACCACCCGGACAAGATGGGGGACTACGGCTGGGGCATCGTCACCTTCGAGGGGGGCGCCGCGGCCAGCATCGGGGGCACCTGGATCCTCCCCGAGAAGTGGCCCGCCGCCGTCGCCTCGATCAGCCTCGACCTCTTCGGGAGCGAGGGGGCCATTCGCATCGACGACTCCCACAAGGACGTGATGATGGTGGGGAACGAGCGCTTCCCCTCGCCCTACGCGCCGGACGCCTCGGCCGAGGTGGCCTTCCTGGGCTCGGCCATGCCGGGGGACTGGGCGCTCGGGGACTTCGTGGGCCCGATGCGGGAGGAGACCCGGCTCTTCCTGGAGCGCGTGGCGACGGGGCGGGAGGTGCCCCTCTGCGGCGCCCGGATGGCGCGCGACGTGCTGGAGGTCACCCTCGCCATGGAGAAGAGCGCCCGGGAGGGAGGGTCGGTGGTGGAGTTGCCGTTGGAGGAGGGGGATTAGCGTGGAGCCCAGGCAGCGCGGCCGTCTGGCCGGGGCGGGCGTTCCGGCTCTTCCCTCACCCCGGCCCTCTCCCATAGGGAGAGGGAGAAGGAGGGTTCTTCACCGGCAGCGAGATTCCCGCGTCCCTGGCGCCCCTCTCCCCTTGGGAGAGGGGATGGGGGTGAGGGATGGCTCGGTGGTCGATCTGCCCTTGAAGGAGGGGGCGTGAAGCGCATCGGGGTGGGCATCGTGGGCGCGGGGCGCATCGGCCGCCTGAGGGCCTACCTCGCGGCGAATTCCCCCGAGGTGCGCTTCCTCGCCCTGGCGGACCAGGACCCGGCCCGGGCGGCGCTCATCGCGAAGGAGACCGGCGCGCAGTTCCACTCGGGGGACAGCGAGGCCGTTCTCAGCCACCCCGAGGTGGACGCCGTCATCGTCTCGACCCCCGAGTTCGCCCACGCCGATCCCGTCTGCCGGGCGCTGGAGCTGGGCAAGCCCGTCCTGTGCGAGAAGCCCATCGCGCTCTCGCTGGCGGACGCGGACCGCATCCTCGAGGCCAGGCGCCGCCGCCGGGGCACCCTCTTCATCGGCTACACCCAGCGGCTCCGGCGGCGCTTCCTGAACGCCAAGGAGCAGATCCGCCAGGGGCGCCTCGGCCGCCTCCAGACGGCGCGCGCCACCCTCTACAACATCCGCTCGAACGGGGCGGAGATCTACAAGCGCGCCCCCCACGCCGGGCCCGTGACCGACACCCTGACCTACATGGTGGACATCGCGCTCTGGTACTTCGAGGGGCGCACCCCGGCCCGCGTCTACGCCCAGGGCGGGAGCCAGATTTTTCCGCATCACCCGATGGGCTGCGGGGACTGGGCCTGGGCGCTCCTCTCCTTCAAGGAGGGGGGTACGGTGAGCCTCGGCTGCTCCTGGATCCTCCCCGACAACTGGCCCGCCCACATCACCTCCATCGATCTCGAGGTGCTCGGGTCGGAGGGGGCCATCGCCATCGACGACTCCCACCGCTCGGGCATCCTCGCCACCTCGAAGGGGGTGCCCTCGCCCTACGTGCCGGGGGGCAGCTCTAACGTGGTGTTTCTCGAATCCATGATGGCCGGGGACTGGCTCGTGGGGGACTTCTGGGGGCCCATGCGGGACGAGACAAGGCTCTTCCTGGAGCACGTGACGCGGGGGCGCGCGGTGCCCCTCACCACCCCCGAGGAGGCGCGGGCCACCCTCGAAGTCACCCTGGCCATCGAGCGGAGCGCCAAGGAGAACCGGCCCATAGAGCTGCCGCTCGGGTGAGGGCGCCCGAGGTCCTGGCCGGGGGAGAGGCCTTCCGCCTCGCGCGGGAGGAGATATCCACAGGCGCGCGCTTCACCCTCTCGGGCGACGTGGACGCCGCCTCGGCCGAGATGATTCTTCGCGCCCTGGAGGAGAAAGCCGGGGAGGGGGAGGCGGCGGAGTTCCTCCTGGAGGAGGCCGAGATCACGGACGGCCCGGCCGCGGCGCGGATGGTGGACGCGGCGCGGCTCCTGCTCGCGCGCTTCCGGCGGGTGCGCCTCGTCCGCGCCCCCCAGGCCCTCGCCCATTCGCTCTACCGGGTGGGGATGCTCCGGCCCGGGAGCCGCATCGAGATGGTGGAGCCCCGGGAGGAGGAGGGACGGGCGAACTGAGGCGCGCCCCCCCGTTTCATCGGCCCGTTTTCATCAGGAGGTGCATAGGATGAGTGGAATTTCCGCGGCCGACCCCTATCCCCGCAAGCGCGTGAAGGTGGGCGGGGCCGAGATGGCTTACGTCGAGACGGGCAGGGGCGATCCCATCGTCCTCCTCCACGGCAACCCCACCAACTCCTACCTGTGGCGGAACGTCATCCCCCACCTGGAGGGCCTGGGCCGCTGCCTGGCGCCCGACCTCATGAACAGCGGCGGCTCGGGCAACATCCCCGGCGGCGGGCTCCGCTACCAGGACCACATCCCCTACCTGGACGCGTGGTTCGAGGGGGTGGGGGCGGCGAAGGACGCCGTCTTCGTGCTCCACGACTGGGGCGGGGCGCTGGGCTTCAACCGCCTCTGCCGTTTCCCGGAGCAGGTGCGAGGCGTCGCCTACATCGAGGCCATGGTGCGGCCGCGCTTTTGGTCCGACATGCCGGAGGACCGGGTGGCGCAGTTCAAGAAGCTGCGCGGCCCCGAGGGCAGGAAGATGGTGATGGAAACCAACTTCTTCATCGAAACCATGCTCTTCGACCGGGGGATTATCCGCGAGCTCTCGGAGGAGGAGAAGGCCGCCTACCGCAAGCCGGCCGAGGACCCCCAGAAGCGCCAGCAGACCCACCAGTGGGCCTGCGAGATCCCCTTCGAGGGGGAGCCCGCGGACAACTTCGCGCTCGTGAAGCGCTACAGCGACTTCCTCTGCGCGAGCGCGGACCTGCCCAAGCTCTTCGTCAACTGCGAGGAGGGCCACGCCCTGGCCGGGGCGGCGCGCGAGTTCTGCCGCAAGTGGCCGAACCAGACCGAGGTCTCGCTGCCCGCGCGCCACTACGTGCAGGAGGACTACCCCCACGAGCTCGGGGAGGCGGTGGCCGCCTTCATCCGGCGCGTCCGGGGCTAGGCGGAGAGCCCACCGGCGGGCATGGAATCCGCAGGGGCGGCCGGCCGCCCCCACGGACGGGCGCCCTGATTTCCTCCTTCTCCCTTGGGTAGAGGGGGGAGAAGGTTCGGTTTTCGATTGGAGGAAAGGCCATGCCCACGCTGCGCGCGCCGGACGCCGACATCTACTACGAGGAGGAAGGCTCGGGCGTCCCCCTGGTGATGGTGGGAGGGTTCACCGCCACGGTCGAGGTCTGGGGCAGGCTGCGGGGGCTCCTGGCCGCGCGCCACCGCGTCGTCATGTTCGACAACCGGGGGAGCGGCCGCACGAAGGTGGAGAACGACGACGGCGACCGCCGCCCCGCCCGCCTCGCGGGGGACGTGTTCGCCCTGGCGGAGGGCCTGGGCCTCGGGCGCTTCCACCTCATGGGGGGCTCTTTCGGGGGGATGATCGCCCAGGAGGCGGCCCTCGCCCGGCCGGAGCGGGTGCGGAGCCTCATTGTCGCCTGCTCCCACTTCGGCGGGAAGGAGAGGGCCGAGCCCGCCCCCGGGGTGCGCGAGACCCGGGTGCGGGGCGGGGTCAAGGAGGCGACGGAGGCGGAGCGCCGGGCGGCCCTCGAGACCATCTTCCACCCCGACACGGTGCGCAGCCGCCCCGAGGTGGTGCGCCACTACGACGAGAACAAGCGCCTCTTCCCCCACGGCAAGGAGGAGCTCGCCCGCCGGACCGAGGGCATGGCGCGCTTCGACGCCTCGGGGAGGCTCCCGGGCCTCAAGGTGCCCGCCCTCGTCATCCACGGCTCTCACGACCGGCTCGTGCCCACGGCGAACGCGCGCCTCATCGCCGGGCGCATCCCCGGCGCCGAGCTCGTCATCGTCGAGGGCGCGGGCCACCACTTCTACTCCGAGCGGCCCGAGGCCTCGGCCGAGGCGGTATTGGGGTTTTTGGAGAGGCACTAACGCCGGTTTCTCGCGGCGCGGTTTGCCCTGCGCAGGGGGCGTTCAATCGAATGCCCCTACGGATGGCGCGGGGGGATTCCCGTAGGGGCGGTTCGCGAACCGCCCCTACGCCGGGCATCTAATCAATGGGTCGGAATTCGTAGGGGCGACCGGCCGGTCGCCCCTACAGGTTGTCACCCGCTAACGAGTCGCCTCCCGCCCCTTCGGCTCCGTTTCCCTCCCCTCACCCGTACACCGCCAGGAAATACAGGATCAGGACGAAGAGGCCGAACATCGCGGCCGCGTCGAAGTTCGAGAGGGTGTGGCCGTCCTGCATGAGCTCGAAGAGGACGAAGAAGACCGGGAAGAGCATCATCATGATGAGGGTGACGGTGTTGTCGATGGGGATGCCGACGAAGCCCTGGGGGACGTCCCCGAGCCACTGCATCAGCCCGATGATGAGGAGGGTGAAGGGGAAGACCAGGAACTTCACCTGGGTGATGCCGCCGAAGGCGTTCGAGAGGGCGATCTCGTAGTCCCCCTTCCGGTGGCTGTCCACCAGGATGAATATCTCGGCGATGCCGGCGAAGAAGGCGAGGACCAGGGCGGCGCGCACGGGGGAGAGGTGGATCTGGTGGAGCATCTTCTCGGCGAAGGTCGAGACCATGTGCCCGCCGAAGAAGGCGGCCCCCGTCCCGAGGGCGAAGAGGAGGAGCATCCGGGAGGGCGGCTCATGGCCCCGCTCCTCCGGGCGCAGGGCCTCGTGGACCTCGTTCACGCTGTAGTGGGCGATGAGCGAGTGGAGGTAGAGGGCGAAGATGAAGAGCATCGTCACGCCGATGACGATGATCTCGTAGCCGGCGAGGCTCTGCTTCGGCGGCACGTTCAGCCGGCTCGCGACCAGGAAGAAGCCGAAGATGAGCGCCACGGCGCTCCCCACGATCAGGATCTCCCGTCCGATCTTGAAGATGGGCGAGGGCAGGGCGTAGAGGCCGTCGCCGGCGGTCTTGGGCAGGAAGAAGGAGTAGATCGAGAAGATCACGGCGTTGTTGTAGATCGTGATGACGGCGATGAGGAACGCGGCCACGGGGTCGATCGGCACCACGAAGATGATGACGACGATCTCGGGCAGGGTGGAGATGATCTCCCCCACCGTCCCCCCGACGAAATGGTTCCAGTTCCGCCGCGAGGAGAGGATCTCCGAGGCGTGGACGAGCGATTCGCTGGCGGCGTTGATGAGCGCCACCCCGCCGAGCAGATAGAGGAGGCCGAAGGTCCAGGGCGAGGCCATGACCGTGTGGCCGGGGAGGAGGGCGAGGACCGCCGCCAGGAGGATGCCCAGGAACAGGGACCAGACCCACAAGGGAGCCTTTTTCATGCGCGCGCTCCCGGGCGGAGGAAGGGGGCATTATAGCACCGGAGCGGGCCTCATTTCCTCAGATTCTCCCGCTCCCACGCCTCGATGTCGTAGGTGGCCTCGGGGTTGCCGAAGAGGCCGCCGCGCTTTCGGACCTCCTCCTTGGCGCGCTCCCAGGTGCCGGCGTCCATCCCGATCTCGAAGAGGTAGCCGGCCGGGTCGTGGAAGTAGAGGGAGAGGGAGCTGGTGCCCCCGTGGCCGTAGGGGCCGGAGTGGGGCACTCCCTCGCGCTTGAACGCCTCGGCCCAGGCGTCCAGGTCCTCGATGCGGCCCTTGAGCGCGTAGTGGACGAAGTGGCCCCGGGGCGGCTCAGGCGGCGCGCCGTTCAGGGCGAAGGTGACGCCCCCCAGCCGCACCCACACCTGGGGGGTGCGGGCGAGGGTTTGGTCGCCCGTCTCCGCCCCGATGCGGCGCACCACCTCGCCCCCCAGCACGCGGGTGTAGAAGTCCTCGGCCCGCCGGATGTCGCCCTGGGCCAGGGCCAGGTGGTGGATGCCGTCGAGCCGCATGGGGAGCTCCTTCGGAAGAGCGCAAAAGGGCGAGGCCTGGCGCCGCTGTCATTCCGAGAGCCGAAGGCGCGAGGAATCTGCTTTTGCTTGAGAAGCAGATTCCTCGGTCGCCCCTTTTCATGGGCTCCCTCGGAATGACAGCCGGGCGTATTGCGATACGCCCCTGTTTTTTCGCCGCCGGGTTTTCCGTCCGTAGGGGCGGTTCGCGAACCGCCCCTACACCGTGACGTGCGCTGGATGGGAACCCCGGGGGCGCATGCCCTGCGCCCCTGCCCCTCGATCGGGTTTGGTGTATCATAGCCGAACTTGTCTCCGCGGAAGCCCCGGGCCATCCCCCGGGGCGCGCCTTTGTCTTTTTTCCGAACGGGAGGATTCGCACGTGGCCGACATCCATCCGGTCCTGAAGAACCGCCAGAGCCGGCGCAGCTTCAGCAGCCAGCCGGTCGAGCCCGGCAAGCTCGAGACCCTGCTCGAGGCCTTCCGCTGGGCGCCCTCCTCGAACAACCGCCAGCCCTGGCGCATCGTCGTGGTGCGCTCGCCCGATGCCCACAAGCGCTTCGACGAGTGCCTGAGCGAGTCCAACCGCCAGTGGGCCACGGCCGCCCCGGTCAAGATGATCATCCTGGGCCACCCCGAGGAGCAGCCCGAGCGCAACGGCCAGCAGCGCTACCTCCTGGACGTGGGGCTCGCCATCGAGAACCTCCTCATCCAGGGCTGCGCCCTGGGGCTCACCTCCCACGCCATGGCCGGCTGGGAGGAGGAGAAGGTGATCGAGCTCTTCCACGTCCCCAAGCCCTTCCGGGTGGCGGCCCTCTTCGCCGTGGGCTACCCGGGCACGCTCGAGGAGCTGCACCCCGAGGTCCAGAAGAAGGAGCAGGCGCCCCCCAGCCGGAAAAGCCCTGACGAAATCTTCTTCTTCGACGACTTCGGGAAGAAGGGGAAGGCGTAGCCGTTCCCTCGCCATGAAAGAAGCCCCCGGGTTTCCCCGGGGGCTTCTTTTCTCTCCGCTTTTTTCTTCTTCTTTGCCCTTCCCCCCTACACCTTCTTGTTCTGGGCGCCGACGGCCTCCATCATCCCCCAGCGGACGACGGTGCGGCTCTCGAGGGGCATGAAGATGGCCCGCTCGAGGGAGTAGCCGATGAGGCCCAGGGTGGCGATCGAGACCATCATGAAGGCGATGTCGAGGGACTCCTGGGAGTCGAAGATGCCGGCCGAGAGCCCCCAGCGGATGCCGGCCAGGGCCTCGGCGCCGACCATGGCGATCCAGGCGCGGGCCAGCCCGATGCGCAGGCCGCCCAGGACGAGGGGGAGCGAGCCGGGGAGGACGACGGTGACGAAGATTTTCAGCCTGCTCGCGTTCATGGACTGCGCCGCCCGGAGCCAGACCGGGTTGACGGTCTTCACCCCCATCCAGACGGCTTGCGAGATGGGGAGGAAGGCGGCGAAGGAGGAGACGACGATGACGGTGTGGTCGCCCAGGCCGAACCAGATGACGGCGATGGGGGTCCAGGCCAGGGCGGGGATGGGGGTCAGCGTGGCGAGCAGGGGGACGAAGAACGACTCCCAGAAGGAGAAGCGCCCCATCATGATGCCGATGATTATGCCAACGGTGGCGGCGATGGTGTAGGAGAAGGGGAGCCTCCAGGCCGTGGCCATGGTGTGCAGCCAGAGCGGGCCCAGGGCGACCGCGTGCAGGAAATCCCACAGCCCCGCGATCTTGCCCGCCATCCAGCCGTCGACCGCGCGCGCGAAGGTGAGCTCCCAGGCCCGGACCAGGACTTCGAGGGGGGTCGGGAAGAGCTGCTTCAGGTTGCCCGTGATCTGCATGGCGGCGAACTGCCAGAGCGCGATGATGGCCGCGAAGGGATAGAGGGGCCGCAGCTTGACCAGGAGCGGGGTCTTCTGGGGCTCCCGGGGGTGCAGGGCCGCCGGGATGGTCTGCGCCTGTTCCTGGGTCATCGAACTCCCTCGCATGGGCGACTGTCAGGCGCCGCGCGCGCCCGCGCGGGAATGCGGCGGTGGCCCTCGGCTGCGCGGGGCAGGCGGCGTCAAGTGCGCGGTGGCTGGGAGCCCGAGGGCTCCCAGAAGCCCAAGGCCGCGATATTAGCAGAAAAGGCGCGGAAGGAGAAAATCCTCATTTGCGGCTCCCGGGGGGCGTCCCCGGCGGGGGCCGGGCCGGAAAAGGCGCCCCTTCCGGCCCGCTTGCCCCCCACCCCCCGGGCCAGTAAGCTAGCGGGGTTTTCGGGGGGAGGGAGGCTCGTCCTCCCTTTTTCCGTCCTCCGCCTCGCGAAAGGAAACGGTGTTCGATCCCGGCTACCTCCAGCAGCTCGTCATCGCGCTTCCGGCGATCCTCCTGGCGCTGACCCTCCACGAGGTCGCCCACGGCTGGACGGCCGACAAGCTGGGGGACCCGACGGCGCGCTACATGGGGCGGCTGACGCTGAACCCCCTCGTGCACTTGGACCCATTGGGCACCCTCGCCTTCGCCGTCTCGCTGGCGGCGGGGGTGGGCTTCGGGTGGGCCAAGCCCGTGCCGGTGGACCCCCGGCACTTCCGGCACCCGCGGCGCGGCATGATGTGGGTGGCGCTGGCGGGGCCGGCGACGAACTTCGCGCTGGCCATCGCGAGCGTCATCCTCTTCTTCCAGATGCGGCGCCTGGGGCTGGGGGCCGGGTTCGTCGGGGAGCCCGTGGCGCTCATGCTCCAGGCCAGTTTCGGCATCAACACCGCGCTGGCGGCCTTCAACCTGATCCCCATCCTCCCCTTCGACGGGGGGCGGATCGTGGCGGGCCTGCTGCCCGCGCGGCTGGCGTACACCTACTCCCGGAGCGAGCCCTACGGTTTCTTCATCGTCCTGGGGCTCATCCTCCTGGGCTGGTTGCACGTCGTCTTCTGGCCGATCTACACCACCCTGCGGGCCGCCGAGCTGGCGCTCGTGCGGAACCTGCTTGGGATCCTGGGCCTCGACTGAGCCCGGGGAGAGCGAGGAAGGCGCGATGGCGGACCAGGCGAAGCGGGCGCGGTTCCTCTCCGGGGTGCAGCCCTCGGGGAGGCTCCACCTGGGCAACTACTTCGGCGCGCTGAGGCAGCACATCGCCCTCCAGGACGAGGGCGAGGCCTTCTACTTCATCGCCAACTACCACGCCATGACCACGGTTCAAGACCCCGGGGCGCTCTCCCGGGCCACCCTGGACGTGGCGCTGGACTACCTGGCCCTGGGCCTCGACCCCCGGAAGGCCGTCTTCTTCCGCCAGTCCGACGTGCCCGAGGTGGCGGAGCTGGCCTGGGTGCTCTCCTGCGTGACGGGGAAGGGCCTCCTCGACCGGGCCACCTCCTACAAGGACAAGGTCGCGCGCGGCATCACTCCCTCCATGGGCCTCTACGCCTACCCGGTGCTCATGGCGGCGGACATCCTCATCTACCGCTCGAACGTCGTCCCGGTGGGGGAAGATCAGGTGCAGCACATCGAGATGACGCGCGACATGGCCACCGCCTTCAACACCGCCTACGGGGAGGTGTTCCCCCTGCCCGCCCACCGGCTGGACGCGGGGGCCAGGGTGCCGGGGCTGGACGGCCAGAAGATGAGCAAGAGCTACGGCAACACCATCGAGATCTTCGAGGAAGGGGGCGCCCTCAAGAAGAAGGTCATGTCCATCGTCACCGACTCGACCCCCCTCGAGGCCCCCAAGAATCCCGAGACGTGCAACGTCTTCGCCCTCTACCGCCTCGTCGCCCCGCCGGCCGGGGCCGAGGAGATGGCCCGGCGCTACCGCGCCGGGGGCTTCGGCTACGGGGACGCCAAGAAGGCCCTCCTCGCCGCCATCAACGACTGCTTCGGCCCTTTCCGCGAGGAGCGAAAGCGCCTGGCCAGGGAGCCGGCCTACGCCGAGGGCGTCCTGGCCGAGGGCGGCGCCCGGGCCCGGGCCGAGGCCCAGGCCACCATGCGGCGGGTGCGCGAGGCGGTGGGCCTTCCCCCCATGCCGGTCGAGGCGGCCGAGGCCTCCTCGCCGCGAAAGGGCTGATCCGGAACCCATGGCCACCGACTACAAGAAGCTCCTGAACCTCCCGAAGACCGCCTTCCCGATGAAGGCCGACCTCCCCCAGCGTGAACCCCGGATGCTCGCCGAGTGGGAGGGCGAGGGCCTCTACGCCCGGCTGCGCGCCGCCTCGAAGGGGAGGAAGAAGTACATCCTCCACGACGGCCCCCCCTACGCGAACGGCCACATCCACATGGGGACGGCGCTGAACAAGGTCCTGAAGGACATCGTGGTGAAGTCGAAGCAGATGGCCGGCTTCGACGCTGCCTACGTCCCCGGCTGGGACTGCCACGGCCTGCCCATCGAGCACCAGGTGGACCGCGAGCTGGGCGCGCGCCGGTTCGAGGTGGGCCCGGTCGAGAAGCGCCGCCTCTGCCGCGCCTACGCCGACAAGTTCATCGGGGTCCAGCGCGGGGAGTTCAAGCGCCTGGGCGTCCTGGGGGACTGGGAGCGGCCCTACCTCACCATGAGCTACGAGTACGAGGCGGCCACCGTGCGCGAGCTGGCCCGCTTCATGGAGAAGGGGGGCGTCTACCGGGGACTCAAGCCCGTCCACTGGGCGCCCGGCCTGCGCACCGCCCTGGCCGAGGCCGAGGTGGAGTACCAGGAGGTCACGACGCCCACCGTCTACGTGCGCTTCCCGCTGACGGAGGCCCAGGCCGCCGAGTGGGAGGCGCACGTGCCCTCCCTCCGGGGCGTCCTCAAGGGGAAGCGGGCGAGCGTCCTTATCTGGACGACCACCCCCTGGACGCTGCCCGCCAATCTCGCCCTCGCCTTCCACGGGGAGCTCGGCTACGCCGCCTTCCGGCACGGGGAGGAGGTCCTCATCTTCCACGAGCACTTCATGCCCCGCATGGCCGAGCTGGCCCGGAAGGAGGGAGACGCCGCCCCCTTCGAGAAGGTCGCCTCCTTCCCGGGCGGCGCCGTCGAGAAGCTCGCGGCGCGGCATCCCTGGATCGAGCGGGACTCCCTGGTGGTGCTGGCCGGCTACGTCACCCTGGAGCAAGGGACGGGCGTGGTGCACACCGCCCCCGGCCACGGGCGGGAGGACTACGAGACCGGCATCCAGTACGGCCTCGAGGTCTACAGCCCGGTGGACGACGACGGGAAGTTCACCCCCGAGGTCGAGCACTTCGCCGGCCAGTTCGTCTTCGACGCCGACCCCAAGATCATCCAGTTGCTGCGGGAGCGGGGGAGGCTCCTCGCCGTCGAGGACTACACCCACCCCTACCCCCACGACTGGCGGAGCCACCGGCCCACCATCTTCCGGGCCACGCCCCAGTGGTTCATCTCGATGGAGCACAACGATCTCCGCCGCCGCGCCCTGGCCGAGATCCGCAAGGTGAAGTGGGTGCCCCCCTGGGGCGAGGAGCGCATCTACGGGATGATCGAGAACCGCCCCGACTGGTGCATCTCGCGCCAGCGCGCCTGGGGGGTGCCCATCGTGGCCTTCCACTGCGAGGGCTGCGGCCGGGTCGCCGCGGACCCCCAGGTGGCGCACCGCGTCGCCGACCGCATGGAGACCGAGAGCGGGGCCGACCTCTGGTTCGAGAAAGAGGCGGCCGATCTCCTCCCGCCGGGCTACAAGTGCCCCGGTTGCGGCGGCTCCTCCTTCCGGAAGGAGGGGGACATCCTCGACGTGTGGTTCGACTCGGGGGTGAGCCAGGCGGCCGTCCTGGAGAAGAACCCGGCGCTCGAATGGCCCTGCGACATGTACCTCGAGGGGAGCGACCAGCACCGCGGCTGGTTCCACAGCTCCCTCCTCGCCGCCGTCGGGGTGAAGGGCGCCGCCCCCTACCGCGAGGTGCTGACCCACGGCTACGTCGTGGACGGCCAGGGCCGCAAGATGAGCAAGAGCCTGGGCAACGCGATGGAGCCGGAGGAGGTCATCAAGAAGTACGGCGCCGAGGTGCTGCGCCTGTGGGTGGCGGGGGAGAACTACCGCGAGGACATCCGCATCTCCCCGCAGATCCTGGAGCGCCTGGCCGAGGCCTACCGGCGCATCCGCAACACCTGCCGCTTCCTCCTGGGGAACCTCCAGGACTACGAGGCCTTCGACCCGAGGACGGATACGGTGCCCCTGGCCGGGCGCCCCGAGATCGACCGCTTCATCCTGAGCCGGCTGGACCGCCTCGTCGAGCGGGTGAGGCGCGCCTACGACGAGTACGAGTTCCACATGGTCTTCCACGCTCTCAACAACTTCTGCTCGGTGGACCTCTCGGCCTTCTACCTGGACGTAGTGAAGGACCGCGTCTACATCTCCCTCCCCCGTGACAAGGGCCGCCTCGCCGGCCTCAGCACCATGCACGAGATCCTGGACGCCCTCCTGCGCCTCATGGCCCCCGTCCTCTCCTTCACGGCGGAGGAGGCCTACCGCCTCACGCCTCGGATGTACGGCAGCAGCATACATTTAGCACCATTTCCTGAGCATTCTGGCGCCGGCACTGGGATGACCTTTGAGGAATTGGAACTATATGCGCATTGGAACCCTCTCATGCGTGTGCGTGGGGAAGTGCTGAAGGCTATCGAGCAGGTTCGCCAAAGCCAGCAAGGTAAGGGGAAAGGCAGTTCTCTGAATTATCAGGTGGAGCTTTTTGTCCCGAAGTTATTGCGAGAAGACATAGAGCCGGTCGCGGATCAAATGGCGGACGTATTCATTGTTTCCAAGGCATTCCTTGCACCCGCAGGAAAAGAAGCCCCTGCTGACGCTTTCGGGAGCGAAGAGATCGAGGGCCTGGCCGTCCTCGTCTCCGAGGCCCGGGGCAGGAAGTGCGCCATGTCCTGGAAGGTCACCGAGGACGTGGGCTCGGACCCGCGCTTCCCGGACCTCTCGGCCCGCTGCGCCCGCATCGCGGCGGCCGCCTCGTGAGCCCTGAGCTTGTGGAGCGGCCGCGCCTGGGGCCCCTCTTCCTCTTCGCCGCGTGCTTCGCCCTGGCGGATCAGCTCCTGAAGTGGGCGGTCGCCGCCACCTTCCGGCTGGGGGAGAGCGTCGCCGTCGTCCCGGGCCTCCTCAACCTCACCTACCTGCGGAACCGGGGCGGGGCCTTCAGCCTCCTCGCGAGCCTGCCGGGGGCGTGGGGGAGGGTGTTCTTCCTCGTTGCCACGCTGATCGCCCTGGGCTTTGTCCTCTACCTCCACCGCTGCTCGCCCCCCGCCACCCGATGGGGGCGCTTCGGCCTGTGGACCATCTTCGGCGGCGGGATCGGGAACCTGATCGACCGCCTCCTCCACGGCGAGGTCATCGACTTCATCGACTTCCACTTCCGGGGCTGGCACTGGCCCGCCTTCAACCTCGCGGACTCGGGCATCACGGTGGGGGTGATCCTCCTCGCCGCCGACCTCTTCTTCAGCCGCGCCCCCGCGCCCCGCGACGGCGCGGAGGCCTGAGCGGCCGGACGCCGTGGCGGGAGAGCTTCTTCACCTCATCTGCGCCGAGGGCGCCGCGCGCCTCGACGTCTTCCTGGCCTCCCGGCTCCCCGACCTCTCGCGCTCGCGCCTCCAGGCCCTCATCAAGGAGGGCCGGGTGCGGGTGAACGGCAGGCCCCCCGCCAAGGCGGGCCAGCCCGTGCCCGCCGGGGCGAGCATAGAGGTGGAGGTGCCGCCCCCCGAGCCCTCCTATCTCCTCCCCGAGGCCATCGCCCTCGACGTGCGCTACGAGGACGCCCACCTCCTCGTCGTGAACAAGCCGCCCGGCCTCGTCGTCCACCCCGGCGCGGGGCAGAAGACGGGCACCCTCGCGGCGGCGCTGCTGCACCACTGCCGGGGCCAGCTATCGGGCATCGGAGGAGTCGAGCGGCCCGGCATCGTCCACCGCCTGGACAAGGACACCTCGGGCCTCCTCCTCGCCGCCAAGACCGACCGCGCCCACCGAAGGCTCTCCGCGGACATGAAGGCCCGGCGCGTCCGCCGCGAGTATCTGGCGATCGTGCGCGGCGTCCCCGCCCGGGCGCAGGACGCGGTGGACGCCCCCATCGGCCGCCACTCCACCCGCCGCACCGAGATGGCGGTCATCGAGCGGGGGAGACCCGCCGTCACGAGGTTCAAGGTGCGGGAGCGCTTCAAGGGGGCCGCCCTGCTGGAGGTCACCCTGGAGACGGGGCGCACCCACCAGGTGCGGGTGCACCTGGCCCACATCGGCCACCCGGTGCTCGGGGACCCGGTCTATGGCCGGAGCCGGGTCGCCAAGAAGGGAGAGGAACTCCCGCCCGATCTCATCGCGCGCCAGGCGCTGCACGCCTTCAGGCTCCGCTTCACCCACCCCGAGACGGGGGAGGAGAAGGTGATAGAGGCCGCGCCCCCGGAGGATTTCATGCGGGCGGTGGAGCGGTTGCGGGGGCAGGGCTTTGACCCTGACGATTTCAAGATATAAACTCGTCTTATCCTAATTGCCTTCCTTCGGGCTGGATTGTACCGGGGGGGGCGGGGGCATGCGGTGTCCCCGGTGCCAAGCGGAGAACCGTGAAGGGCGGCGCTTCTGCGCCGAGTGCGGGGTTCCGCTCGCCCTCCCGTGCCCCTCTTGCGGCTTCTCGAACGAGCCCGGCGAGAAATTCTGCGGGGGGTGCGGCCAGCCCCTGGGTGCGGTCCCCCCAACCGCCGAGTCGAAGTTCGCCTCCCCCCGCTCCTACACCCCCAAGCATCTGGCCGAGAAGATCCTGACTTCCCGGAGCGCCCTCGAGGGGGAGCGCAAGCAGGTGACGGTCTTTTTCTGCGACATCGCGAACTCCACACCATTGGCCGAGCGCCTGGGTCCCGAGGCGATGCACGCCCTGTTGAGCCGCTTCTTCGAAATGGCGCTGGATGAGGTCCACCGCTACGAGGGCACGCTCAACCAGTTCCTGGGGGATGGGTTCATGGCGCTCTTCGGCGCCCCCCTCGCTCACGAGGATCACGCCCGCGAGGCAATCCTCGCCGCTTTGGGAATTCAACGCGCCCTGCGCGAGGGCGGAGGCGACCTCGGGCTCCCATCCGGCGAGGGGTTGGCCCTGCGCATGGGGCTGAACACGGGATTCGTCGTGGTGGGGAAGATCGGCGACGACCTGCGCATGGACTACACGGCGGTCGGCGACACGACGAACGTGGCGGCCCGCCTCATGCAAGGGGCTGAGCCAGGGGGGATCGTGATCTCCGAGACGACCCACCGCCCGGTCGCGGGCTACTTCCACACCCGGCCCCTCGGAGCCCTCTCCCTCAAGGGGAAGGGCGGGGCGGTTCGCGCCTGGGAGGTGATTTCCGATCGGTCGGCCCGGACCCGCCTGGAGGTGGGGGCCGAGGAGGGGCTCACCCCCTTCGTGGGCCGGGAACGGGAGCTTCGGCTCCTCGCGGAGTGCTTCGAGAAGGCCAGGGCGGGGCACGGGCAGGTCGTCTTCATCGTGGGCGAGCCGGGCATCGGCAAGTCACGCCTGCTCCTGGAGTTCCGCCGACGGCTCGGAGAGGAAGCGACCTGGCTGGAGGGGCACGCCATCTCCTTCGGGCGCTCCATCGCCTTTCACCCCCTGACAGACCTCCTCAAGCGCACCTTCCGGATCGAGGAAGGGGACACCGAGGGCACGGTCGTGAAGAAGATCGAGGGGGGCGTCCTGCGCCTGGGTGACGACCTCCGGCCGGCTCTGCCCTACTTGCGCTATCTCCTCTCGGTGGACCCGGGCGACCGCGCCGTCCTGGCCATGGACCCGCAGCAGCGCCGGGGGGAGGTCTTCGGCGCCCTGCGGCACCTGATGCTGCGGGCCTCCGAGGTGCGCCCCCAGGTGGTCGTGTACGAGGATCTCCACTGGATGGACAAGGCGACGGAGGAGTACCTCCTCTTTATGGACGACAGCATCCCGGCCAGCCGGGTCCTGCGAATTCTCTCCTACCGCCCGGGCTACGCCCATCCCTTCGGGGACCGGACCTACCACACGCGGACCACCCTGGACGCCCTCCCGACCGGGGAGAGCGTGCAGATGGCCCAGGGGCTGCTGGCGGCGGAGAGCCTCCCGGAGGACCTCAAGGCCCTCATCGTCCGGAAGGCCGAGGGGAACCCCTTCTTCGTCGAGGAGGTGGTCAAGGCCCTCAGGGAGGTCGGGGCCATCCAGCGGGATGGAGGAGGCTACGTCCTGGCGAAGCGGCTGGACGAGGTCGTCATCCCCGACACCATCCAGGACGTGATCATGGCCCGGATCGACCGGCTGGATGAGGCTCCCAAGAAGACCCTCCAGGTCGCCTCCGTGATCGGCCGGGAGTTCACCCGCCGCCTCCTGGACCGGCTCGCCGAGGTCCAGGAGCGGACCGAAGAGCTCCTGCGGGAGCTCAAGGCGATCGAGCTGATCTACGAGAAGAGCCTCTTCCCCGAGCGGGCGTACATGTTCAAGCACGCCCTCACCCAGGATGTGGCGTACAACTCGCTGCTCCTCCAACGGCGGAAGGAACTTCATCGCCTGATCGGCCTGGCCATCGAGGAGCTCTACGCGGAGCGGCTGGCCGAGCAGTATGAGGTCCTCGCCCATCACTTCTCAAAGGCGGAAGAGCCGGCCAAGGCGGTCGAGTATCTGACGCGCTCCGCCGAGAAGGCCGCCGGAAGCTATGCCCATAGCGAGGCGGCCACAGCGCTGGAGGAGGCCCTCACTCACGCGGAGCGGCTCCCGGTTGAGGGACGAGATCGCCGCTTCCTGGAGTTGATCGTTCGCCGGGCGGAGTCCCTCCATTTCCTGGGCCGCCGCCAGCAGATTGTGGAACTCCTTCTCCAGCACCGCGACCGGCTGGAGCGGCTCCAGGATCCCGCGCTCGCCGGCCGGTACTATTTCTGGCTTGGCTGGGCCCATGCCTGGCTCGGACACCGGGCGGAGGCAGCCGAGAATTTGAGCAGAAGCCTCCAAGAGGCAACGCGGTCGGGCGACGAAGCCCTCATGGGGAGAGTCCATCGCGCCCTTTGCCTGGAGTGCACCTATTCGGGGCGGCCGATGGATGAAGCGGTCGCCCATGGCCGGAAAGCGGTGTCGTTCCTGGAGCGGACCGACGACCGCCTCTGGCTCAGCCAGGCTCTGTTCGCCCTGAGTTACTCCTACTACTACACCGGGGATTTTGACTCGGCCGTGGAGGTAGCGGCCCGTCTCGATGCCCTCGGAGAGGCCACGGGCGACCGCCGCGCCCGGGCCGAAGCGGCGATGGGCGGTCTCAGCTACGCCACCCGGGGAGACTGTGAGGCGGGGATTGAGGTGTGCCAGCGGGCCCTTGAGTTCGCGCCGGACCCTTTTGAGACCGCTTTCGCCCTCGCGTGCCTTGGCAAGGCGTATTCGGAAGCGGGGGACGCGGGCCGCGCGGTCCCCACGCTGGAGCAGGCCGTCGAGTTGGCAGACCGGGTGCGCTCCCTGCAGTGGCGCCAGTGGTTCCGGACGTGGCTGGGAGAAGCCTATCGCCTGGGAGGCCAGCTCGACAGGGCCCGGGAGGTGGCGCGCCAGACGTTGGAGGTCTGCACGGATGTCAAGTATTTGGTGGGGGTCGGTTTCTCGCATCAGGTCCTGGGACGGATCGCCCTGGCCGAGGGGGACCTGACGGAAACGTGGGGTCATCTCCAAGAGGCCCTCCGGACCTTCGCCGCAATCTGCTCGCGCTTCGAGCAGGGGCGCACCCACCTGGACCTCGCCGCGCTCGCCCACGCCCAGGGGAAGCGTGAAACCGTGGCGGTTCACCTTAAAGAGGCCCGTTCCCTTTTCATGGCGCTGCGCATTCCGAAGTATGTGGAGCGGACCGAGGTGCTCGCCAGGGAGCTTGGGCTGCCCATTTCAGGGTAACCGGCCCGCCGACTCCCGGATCGAGTGGCGAAATAACCTTTCCCATCCTTGCCCCGCCCCCGGCCGCTGTGCCATAAGCAAAAGAGCCCTCCTCGCCGCATCCATGAGAGGTGACCGCCCATGCGAGATGTCGTCATCCTGAGCAGCGTCCGCACGGCCGCCGGCGCCTTCGGCGGGGCGCTGAAGGACCTCTCCGCGCCCCAGCTGGGCGCCGTGGCGGCGCGCGAGGCCATCCGCCGCTCGGGCGTCGCGCCCGAGCACTTCGACGAGACCGTCTTCGGGAACGGCTGGCAGGCCGGGGTGGGTCCCAACGCGGCGCGGCTCGTCTCGGTCCAGGCGGGGCTCCCCAAGGAGGTGCCCGCCTTCACGGTGAACAAGCGCTGCGGGTCGAGCTTGAAGGCCGCCGCGCTGGCGGCCCAGGCCATCCGCGCCGGGGACGCCGAGGTGGTGCTCGCCGGGGGCACCGAGAGCACGAGCGGCGTGCCCTACATCCTGCCGGGGGCCCGGTGGGGGGTGCGCTTCGGCCACGCCGAGTTCCTGGACCTCATCTACAAGGACGGCTACATGGACCCGCTCTCGGGCCAGCTCATGGGCGCGACGGCGGAGAACCTGGCCGAGCGCTACAACCTCACGCGCGAGGAGCAGGACGCCTTCGCCCTCGAGAGCCAGGAGAAGGCCCTGGCCGCGCTCAAGGGCGGCCGCTTCGCCTCTGAGACCGTGGCGGTCGAGCTGCCGGGCAAGAAGGGGGAGCCCGCGGCCTTCGGGGCGGACGAGACCCCGCGCGAGGGGCTCTCGATGGAGAAGCTCGGCAGGCTCAAGCCCGTCTTCAACAAGGAGGGATCGGTCACGGCCGGGAACTCCTGCTGCCAGGCGGACGCGGCGGCGGCCCTCGTGGTGGCCTCGCGCGAGCAGGCCGAGGCGCTGGGCGCCCGGCCCATCGCCATTTTGCGCGGCTACGCCTCGACCGGGGTCGAGCCCAAGCACATGGGGCTGGGCCCGGTGACGGCCATTCCTAAGGCGCTGGAGCGCGCGGGCCTCGCGCTCGCCGACATGGACCTCGTCGAGGTGAACGAGGCCTTCGCCGCCCAGGTCATCGCCTGCGAGCGCGAGCTCAAGTGGGACCGCAAGAAGCTCAACGTGCACGGCGGGGCCATCGCCCTGGGCCATCCGGTGGGGGCGACCGGGGCCAAGCTCATCGCCACGGCGCTGAGCGCCCTGGAGCGGCGCGGCGGGGAGCTCGCCGTGGTGAGCGCCTGCATCGGGGGCGGCCAGGGGGTCGCGGTGGTGCTCCAGCGCGTGGCGTAGGGGGAGAATTTCCTCCAGGTTGCCTCGCCCGATAACCTGGAGGCGAATCCTGCCCTTCGTGCGGCGCGGCCCCCTCCCTCCCCGGGCGAGGGGGCGATTTGTAGGGGCGGTTCGCGAACCGCCCCTACGGCACGGCAGCGTGCCTCCCTCACCCCGGCCCTCTCCCAAAAGGAGAGGGAGAAGGGCGTACAGAGCCAGCGGCATGATGCAAGGGGTTCACCATGGACGTCCGCAAGGCGATGGTGGTCGGGGCGGGGACGATGGGGGCGGGCATCGCCCAGCTCTTCGCCCAGAGCGGCATCCCGGTCCTGCTGACCGACTGGAGCGAGGACCTGGTGGCGAAGGCCGTGGCGGGGCTGGAGTCGCGCCTCGCCAAGCGGGTGGAGCAGGGGAAGCTCCAGGCCTCGGAGAAGGACGCCATCCTGGGGCGCATCGCGCGCGGGTCGGGCTGCGCCGGGGCCAAGGACGCGGACGTGGTCGTCGAGGCCGTGTTCGAGGACATGGGGATCAAGCGGAAGATCCTCGGCGAGCTGGACGGGCTGGCCCCGCCCCACGCCATCTTCGCCTCGAACACCACGTCGCTCTCCATCACCGAGATGGCCGCCGCCACGGCGCGCCCCGGGAAGGTGGTGGGGGTGCACTTCTTCAACCCGCCCCTCGTGATGAAGCTGGTCGAGATCATGCCGGGCCTGGCCACCGCCCCCGAGACGGTGGAGGCGGTGAAGGCCCTCGCCAGGCGGCTGGGGAAGGAGCCCGTCCTGGCGCGCTTCGACAGCCCGGCGGGCATCGGGAGCCGCATCCTGGCGGGGCTCTTGAACGAGGCGGTCGAGGTGTACGCCCAGGGCCTGGCCTCGGCCGAGGACATCGACAAGGCGATGAAGCTCGGCGCCGGGCTCCCGATGGGGCCGCTCGAGCTCATCGACCTGATCGGGGTGGACATCCACCTCGCCAAGACCGAGACCCTCTTCCGGGAGCTGGGCGACCCGCGCTACCGGCCCAACTTCCTCCTGCGCAAGATGGTGCGGGCCGGGCATCTCGGGCGGAAGACGGGCCGGGGGTTCTTCACGTACGAGGGGAAGGGGTAACGTCGCGGGAATGCGGGATTGTGCAGGGGCGTTCCATGGAACGCCTTGCAAGTTTTTACCCTCTCCCTCCGGGAGAGGGTAGGGTGAGGGCGGGTTTGAACGGCGGATGGCTTTTCCCTCGCCCCATCCCTCTCACAGGGGGAGAGGGGGCCGGGCGCGTCCTGATTCTTGCCGGTTCCATGGCAGCGTGAATGACTGCGTGATTTTTGGCCGCCGGAGGCCCGCTTGGACTTCGAGCTGAACGAAACCCAGCGCCTCATCCGCCAGCAGGCGGCGGACTTCGCCGCCCAAAAGATCGCCCCCTTCGCCCGTCAGAACGACATCGAGGGCCGCGTCCCGGTTGAGATCATCCAGGAGATGGGCGCGCTGGGGATGTTCGGGGGGGTGGTGCCGGAGGAATACGGCGGGGCGGGGCTCGACTACATCGCCTTCGCTCTCCTGTGCGAGGAGATCGGCAAGGCCGACAGCTCGGTGCGCACGGTGCTCTCGGTGCAGATCTCGCTCGTCGCGGCACCCATCCTCAAGTTCGGGACCGAGGCGCAGAAGAAGAAGTACCTGCCGAGGCTCTGCAAGGCGGAGTGGATCGGCTGCTTCGCCTTGACCGAGCCGGACGCGGGCTCGGACGTGCAGCAGATCAAGACCTTCGCCCGGAAGACCTCCGCCGGCTGGAAGCTCGACGGCCGCAAGCTCTGGATCAGCAACGGGGGCATCGCCCAGCTCGCGATCATCATCGCCCAGACCGAGCGCGGCAACCCGCGCGGGATGGCGGCCTTCCTGGTCGAGACCTCGACGCCCGGCTTCTCCTCCCGGGACATCCACGGCAAGCTGGGCCTGCGCGCCTCGAACACGGCCGAGCTCGTCCTGGATGGCGTCGAGGTGCCGGACGAGGCCCTGCTGGGGGAGGTGGGGCAGGGCTTCCCGGTGGCGATGGCGGCCCTCGACAACGGGCGCTACTCCGTCGCGGCGGGCTGCCTGGGGATCGCCCGGGGCTCGCTCGAGGCCTCAGTGGCCTACGCCAAGGAGCGCCACAGCTTCGGCAAGCCCATCGCGGCCCACCAGATGGTGCAGGACATGATCGCCCGCATGGTGGTGGACGTGGACGCCTCCCGGCTCCTCCTCTACCGGGCCGGGGAGCTCAAGAACCAGGGCAGGCCCAACACCCTGGAGACCTGCATCGCCAAGTATTACTGCACCGAGGCGGCCTTCCGCTGCGCCAACGACGCCATCCAGATCCACGGGGGGATGGGCTACAGCAACGAGTACCCCGTGGAGCGCTACCTCCGCGACGCCCGGGTGGCCACCATCTACGAGGGCACCAGCCAGATCCAAAAGCTCATCATCGGGGGCTTCGCCACCGGCATACGCGCCTTCGGCTAGGGGTGCGGACCCCTTGAATTTCGCGGCGGGAGGGAGTAAGCCAGCCGGGGACTCCGGTTCTTCCACCCGCGAGAGGCTTCCATGACCGAGCCCTCGGGCGCCCTCCGGCGCACGACCCTATATGAGACCCACGTGGCGGCGGGGGCGAAGATGGTGCCCTTCGCCGGGTACGAGATGCCGGTCCAGTACACCGGCGTCATCGAGGAGCACCACGCCGTGCGCCGCGCGGCGGGCCTCTTCGACGTGAGCCACATGGGGGAGTTCGAGGCCGAGGGGCCGGGCGCCGCCGCCTTCCTCCAGCGGCTCGTGACGAACGACGTCTCCCGCCTGGAGGCGGGGCGGGTGATGTACTGCGCCATGTGCAAGGAAGACGGCGGGATCGTGGACGATCTCACCGTCTACCGGCTGGCGGAGGCGCGCTACATGGCGGTGGTGAACGCCGCCAACATCGAGAAGGACTGGGCCTGGATGTCCGCCCGGAGGGTTCCGGGCGTTGAGTTCCGCAACCTCAGCGAGGAGACCGGCCTCCTCGCCCTCCAGGGGCCACGGGCCGAGGCTATCCTGGCCCGGCTCATTCCCGGCGGCGGGGACCTGGGCGCCATCCCCTACTACGGCGCCGGGGGGCGGGATGTCGCGGGGCGCCGGGCGCTGGTTTCCCGCACGGGCTACACCGGGGAGGACGGCTTCGAGCTCTACTGCGCCGCCGCGGACGCCCCCGCCCTGTGGGGGGCCCTGATGGCCGAGGGCGCGGGGGAGGGCCTCAAGCCCTGCGGGCTGGGGGCCCGGGACACGCTGCGGACCGAGATGAAATTCGCCCTCTACGGGAACGACATCGATGAGACCACGAATCCCCTCGAGGCCGGGCTGGGCTGGGTGGTGAAGTTCAAGTCGGGCGATTTCATCGGCCGGGAGGCCCTGCTGCGGATCAAGGAGGCCGGGCTCTCGCGCAAGCTGGTGGGATTTGAGATGGTGGACCGGGGGATTCCCCGCCACGGCGCGGAGATCCTGGCGGGAGGGAGGAAGGCCGGGGCGGTCACCAGCGGGACGATGAGCCCTTCCCTTGGCAAAGCCATCGGCATCGGCTACGTTCCCTTGACGCATGCGGCCGAGGGGTGCGAGATCGCCGTGGACATTCGCGAGAAGGCCCGGGCCGCCCGCGTGGTGAAGACTCCGTTTTACCGCCGGGGGTGAAACCCCAGCCGCCTGGGCGGCGGGGAAGGGCAGCGCAGGTTTTTTTTCCCTATTCTCGGGGAGGCGCCGGATTAATGGAGAAGTTTCCAAAGAACCTCAAGTACTCCAGGGAGCACGAGTGGGTGAAAGTGGACGGCAACATCGCCCAGGTCGGGATCACCGACTACGCCCAGTCCGAGCTCGGCGACGTGGTCTACGTCGAGCTGCCCGAGGTGGGGGCCGACGTGGAGGCCAACAACACCTTCGGCGTGGTCGAGTCGGTGAAGGCGGTTTCGGACCTCTTCGCGCCGGTCACAGGGTCCATCACCGAGATCAACCCGCAGCTCGAGGAGGAGCCCGAGCTGGTCAACAGCGATCCCTACGAGGACGGCTGGATGATCAAGATCGAGATGAGCGACACCTCCGAGCTGAACGACCTTCTCGACGCCGACGAGTACAAGACCTTCGTCGAGGAAGAAAGCAAGTAGGGAGCCGGGTCCGGGGCGGGCCGAATGGGCGGCCCGGCGCCCGGGTGCGCGTCCGCGGGCTCCCTCCGCCCGCCTTGAGGATTTCTGGATATGCCGGGTTCGCCGGAAACGCTGCTCGACCTGGAGCACAGGGGGGAGTTCATCCGCAGGCACATCGGCCCGGCGGAGGAGGACGCGCGGGAGATGCTCCGCCTCCTCGGCCTCGGCTCGCTCGATGAGCTGACGCGGAAGGCCATCCCCGCCTCCATCCTCTCCAAGGCGCCCCTCCGGCTCCCCGAGCCCCGCACCGAGCAGGCCGCCCTCGCCGAGCTGCGCGCCATGGCGGGCAGCAACCGCGTGCTGCGCTCCATGATCGGCATGGGCTATTCGGACTGCCACACCCCGGCCGTCATCCTCCGCAACGTCCTGGAGAACCCCGGCTGGTACACGGCCTACACCCCCTACCAGCCCGAGATCTCCCAGGGGCGCCTCGAGGCCCTACTCAACTTCCAGACCATGGTGATTGACCTGACCGGCATGGAGATCGCCAACGCTTCTCTCCTGGACGAGGGGACGGCGGCGGCCGAGGCGATGACCATGTCGCGCGCCCTGAGCAAGGCGAAGGGCGGGGTCTTCTTCGTCTCGAACCTTTGCCACCCCCAGGTCATCGAGGTGGTGGGCACCCGGGCCGAGCCGCTCGGCATCGAGGTTGCCGTGGGGGATCACCGGGACGCCCTGGTGCGGAATCCCTTCGGCGTCCTCCTGGCCTACCCCGGCACGACCGGGGAAATCCCCGACTACCGCGCGCTCGTCCAGGAGGCCCACGCCCAGGGGGCGCTCGTGACCTTCGCGGCGGACCTCCTGGCCCTGGCTCTCCTGACCCCCCCCGGGGAGCTGGGCGCCGACATCGTGGTGGGGAACTCCCAGCGCTTCGGGGTTCCACTCGGCTTCGGCGGCCCCCACGCCGCCTACTTCGCCACGAGGGACGCCCACAAGCGCTCCATGCCGGGGCGCATCGTGGGGGTCTCCATCGACGCGAAGGGCCGTCCCGCTCTCCGGCTCTCCCTCCAGACGCGGGAGCAGCACATCCGCCGCGAGAAGGCCACGAGTAACATCTGCACCGCCCAGGTGCTCCTCGCGGTGATGGCCTCCATGTACGCCGTCTACCACGGCCCCGAGGGCATCCGCCGCATCGCCCGGCGCGCCCACCGGATGGCTTGCGTCCTGGCCGAGGGCCTCAGGCGCCTGGGCCACACCCTCAGGAGCGAGAGCTTCTTCGACACCCTGACCGTCAACATGGGGAAGGGGGGCACGGCCCGCGCCTTGGAGCGCGCCCGGGAGCGCGGGATGAACCTCCGCCCCGTGGACGCGGACACTGTGGGCGTCTCGCTCGACGAGACCACCCGCCGGGAGGACCTCGCCGCCCTCTTCGAGGCTTTCTCGAAGGACGGGAAGCCGGGTTTCACCGTGGAGGAGCTCGACGCGGCGGCCAAGGATCGCATCCCGGAGGCGCTCCGCCGCACCTCGGCCTTCCTCACCCATCCCGTCTTCAACCGCTACCACTCCGAGACCGAGATGATGCGTTACCTCGCGCGCCTGGAGGAGAAGGACGTCTCCCTCACCCGATCCATGATCCCGCTGGGCTCCTGCACCATGAAGCTCAACGCCGCGGCCGAGATGATCCCGGTCACCTGGCGCGAGATCGCGAACCTCCACCCCTTCGCCCCGGCCGATCAGGTGGAGGGCTACCGCGCGCTCACCAATGACCTCGAGGCCAGGCTCGCCGAGATCACCGGCTTCGACGCCGTCTCCCTCCAGCCCAACTCCGGGGCGCAGGGGGAGTACACGGGCCTCCTCGTCATCCGCGCCTACCACCGGAGCCGGGGGGAGGGGAACCGCCACCTCTGCCTCATTCCCAGCTCCGCCCACGGGACGAACCCCGCGAGCGCCGTGATGGCGGGGATGGAGGTCGCGGTCGTCGCCTGCGACAAGCACGGGAACGTGGACGTGGCCGATCTCAGGGCCAAGGCCGAGGCGAACCGGGACCGCCTGGCCGCCCTCATGATCACCTATCCCTCGACCCACGGCGTCTTCGAGGAGGCGGTGATCGAGATCTGCGATATCGTCCACCGCTGCGGGGGCCAGGTCTACATGGACGGGGCGAACCTGAACGCCCTCGTGGGCCTCTGCCGGCCGGGGGAGTTCGGGCCGGACGTCTCCCACCTCAACCTGCACAAGACCTTCTGCATCCCGCACGGCGGCGGAGGCCCGGGCATGGGCCCCATCGGGGTGCGCAAGCACCTCGCGCCCTTCCTCCCCCGGCACTCGGTGCGGCCCGAGGCGGGGCCCGGGACCGGCATCACCGCCGTCTCGGCCGCCCCCTGGGGGAGCGCGGCCATCCTGCCCATCTCCTGGACCTACATCGCCATGATGGGCGGCAGGGGGCTCAAGAAGGCCACCCAGGCGGCCATCCTGAACGCCAACTACATCGCCAAGCGCCTCGAGGGAAGCTACGAGGTGCTCTACCGCGGGCCGAACGGGATGGTGGCCCACGAGTGCATCGTCGACTTCCGCAAGCTCGAGGAGGCCTCCGGCGTCACCGTGGAGGACGTGGCCAAGCGCCTCATGGACTTCGGCTTCCACGCCCCCACGATGTCCTTCCCGGTGGCGGGCACCCTGATGATCGAACCCACCGAGAGCGAGTCCAAGGAGGAGCTCGACCGCTTCTGTGAGGCCATGCTCGTCATCCGCGAGGAGATCCGCGAGGTGGAGGAGGGCTTCCTCGACCGCAAGGACAACCCGCTCACGAACGCGCCCCACACCGCCTCCGACATCGCCGCGGAGGCCTGGCCCCACCCCTATCCGCGCGAGCGCGCCGTCTTCCCGCTCCCCTGGGTGCGGCGGAACAAGTACTGGCCTCCGGTCAACCGGGTAAACAACCCCCACGGCGACCGCCACCTCATCTGCGCCTGCCCGCCCATCGAGGAATACGAGGCGGCCGCCGAGGGCGCCCGCACTGCCTGAGGCTCCGCTCCCGGGCCGCTTCCTCGACACCGGCGCCGCCTCCGCCGCCTGGAACATGGCGGTGGACGAGGCGCTGCTCGAGGCCTGCCGGGCCGGGCTCGCCTCGGGCCGCCCCGCCGGGGAGATCGGCGCCGTCTTCCGCGTCTACGCCTGGACCCCGCCCGCCCTCTCCCTGGGGAGGAGCCAGTCCGCGGGGCGCGACGTGGACCTGGAGGCCCTGAAGCGCGAGGGAATCGACCTCTGCCGCCGGCTCACGGGCGGGCGCGCCGTCCTGCACGATCGGGAGCTGACTTACTCCCTCATCGGCCCCGAGGCCCTGCTCGGGCGCACCATCGGGGAGACCTACCGCCGGGTGAGCGAGGGCCTGGCCGGGGGGCTCAGGCGGCTGGGCGTGCCGGTCGAGATGGCGCCCCCCGCCGCCGCGCCCCACGCCTCCCACGGCTCCTGCTTCGCCACCACCTCGGTATGGGAGCTGGCAGTGGGCGGCCGGAAGGTGGTGGGGAGCGCCCAGTGCCGGATGGGGGGCGCCGTCCTCCAGCACGGCAGCGTCCTCCTCCGGAACCCCGAGGCGCGCCTGGCGGGGCTGCTCCGCCCCCGGGGGCGGCAGGGGCCTCCCGCCCCGGCCTACGCCGTGGGGATCGAGGAGGTGCTGGGACGCGAGGTGCCTTTCCGGGAACTGGCCCGCCTCCTGAAAGAAGGCCTGGAGGCGGCGCTCGGCATGGAGTTCCGGGAGTCCGCCCTCGATCCAGCCGAGCGGGCGCGGGCCGAGGCCATCGCCCGCGATCGCTACGGGAATCCCGCCTGGACGCTGGCCCGGTAGCGGCGCGCTTTGTTGACACCCGCCGGGCGGGGCCGTATTTTTTCCTGGGCAGCCGAGCGGGCGTAATTCAGCGGTAGAATGCCAGCTTCCCAAGCTGGACGTCGTGGGTTCGAGTCCCATCGCCCGCTCCAATTCGATCATCCGCCCGTCCTCGGATGGCGCTGGACGGCCTCCCCGGCGGGAGGCTTTCCGCCAGAGGGCTGGATGTCTCTTGTGGTTTCCTCCTCGATCTCCGCCGCCACGCGCGTGATGGACCTTCATCTCCATTCCAGCGCATCCGACGGCTGCGATTCCCCGCGCCGGGTCATGCAGCGCGCCCGCGCGGCCGGCCTCCAGGCGGTGGCCCTGACGGACCACGACACGGTGGCGGGGCTCGCCCCGGCCCGGGAGGAGGCCGCCCGCCTGGGACTCCAGTTCGTCGAGGGGGTGGAGCTCTCCTCGGCCCACGAGGGGAAGCTCGTCCACATCCTGGGGCACTTCATCCGGCTGGACGCCCCGGCCCTGACCGGGCAGATCGATTTCTACTGCGTGAACCGCCGCGGCCGGATGGGGCGCATCCTGGAACGCCTGCGGGAGATCGGCGTGCCCATCGACGCGGGGGACTTCCTCCGGGCCTACGGGACCGCGTCGAGCATCGGCCGGGGCCAGCTCGGCGCCTACCTGGTCGAGAAGGGGCTGGTGGGGAGCCGCGAGGAGGCCTTCCGCGACCTCATCGGGGAAGGCTGCCCCGCCTACGTCTCGCTGGACTTCATCACCCCCTTCGAGGCCATCCGCATCATCCGCGAGGCGGGGGGCGTGGCCACCCTGGCGCATCCCATCCTGAGCGCGGCGGACGAGATCATCCCCGCGCTGGCGGGGGCGGGGCTCGCGGGCATCGAGGTGGAGCATCCGGCTCAGGACGATCTGGCCCGGACGCACTACCGGGAGATGGCGGCCCGGCTCGGGCTCCTGTGCATGGGGGGCTCGGACTGCCACGGCGGTCGCCCGGGGCCCGAGCGGATGGGGCGCCACAACCAGCCCCTCCGCCTCCTGGAGGAGCTGAAGGCGCGGCGGGGGCGGCAGGCGGAGCCCTGAGAGGGGGGGCGATGGCCCTTCGGGATCAATTTGTCCGGCGGTGGCGGCTCCTCCGGGCATTCGAGGAGGGAGGGGGATTCGAGGCGGCGGAATTGCTGAAAATCCTGGCACGGGACGAAAAACCGGGGGAGGGCCGGCCCTGGAGCCTCCGGACCCTCCAGCGCGACCTTTTCCACCTCATCCGGTCGGGCTTTCCGCTGGAGGGGGTGCGGAAGGGGCGGAAAATGGAGTATCGTTTGTCTGCTGCCTTCGTCGCCTCCGTCCCGGAACCCCTCCGGCCCTCGGAATGGGCGGCTCTTTATTACGCCCTCTCCGCTCTCAAGAAGGCGCCGGGGAGCCCTTTCCGGGAGGAGCCGCTGGGGCCCAGCCTGGGCGGGGTGCTGGCGCGGGTGCAGGCCTATGTCCCGGCCGGGCTCAGGGCCTACGCCGAGGGGATCGAGCCCCGCTACGTGGGGGTGATCGGGTCCCTGCGGGAGCAGGCCCGGCTCCGGCGGGTGGGCGAGTCGCTGGCCCGGGCCATCGAGGAGCGCCGCCCCGTCCAGCTCCTGGCCGTCCGGCCGGGGGAGGCGAGGCGGCGCTGGTGGCGGGTGGATCCCTACCTGCTGGGCTTCGAGGGCGGGGCGTGCCACCTCCTGGGCCGCGACGCCGAGCGGGACGCCATCGAGACGTGGCCGCTCGACGGGATCGAGACGGTGAGGGCCGGGCGGGGCGGATTTCAGCTCCCTCTCGGCCTGGACCTGAAGGAGGCCTTGGCCGAGCGCCTGCGCCGGGCCGGCGGGCCGGGTTGGAGCGTCCGGCTGAGGTTCAAGAAAGGGGCGTCGCTGGGGGGCGTCGCCGCGTTCCTGGCGGAAGCCTTCGGCCCCGCCCAGAGAACCGGGGGCCGTGGGGACGGCGAAGTGACCGTCCGTACCCCGGACCTCCTGGGCCTGCGGCGGTGGCTGGTGGGCTTCGGGCCGGAGGCGGAAGTTCTCGCCCCCCGCGAGCTGCGAATGGCGGTGGCTCAGGACCTGGAGGCTGCTCTCGGGAAGTACCGCAGGAGCGAGCGCAGGCCGGAGGGGTGAAGCCGGCCGCCGCGTAGCGAGGAGGGCAGGAGATGCGTCTGCGGAAGGAAATGATCGAGCGCGTTTCGGCTAAGGTGGTGGACCGCCTGGTCCGGCGCGAGCTGGTGGTGGAGGACGCGGACCTGGAGGAACTCCGCCACCGCGTGGCCCGCGTCATCGAGGCGGACCTGGCGGTGGAGGATCGGCTGAACGAGGAGGTGAAGGTCCTCCTCCGCGACCATCAGGACGAGATGGACAAGACCAACGTGGACTACAGCCGTCTCTTCACCATGGTGAAAACCAAGCTGGCCCGCGAGCGGAACCTGGTGCTCTAGCGGCGGGAGGAGCGGCCGTGAAGCTGAGCCGCGAGAAGATCAACCACCTGACCAACCTGATCGTGAAGGATCTCGAGGAGTGGCGCGACTCGCCGCTCACGGGGGACCCCCAGGAGGTGCGCGTCAACGTAATGCGCGCCATCACGAACGAGCTGATGATCGACGACGAGATCGAGGAGGAGGTGCGCCGCACCCTGAGCAGCTACTCGAGCCGCCTCGTCGAGGGCAGCCGGGACTGGGAGATCCTCTTTAATAAGCACTACGAGCAGGAGGCCCGCCGGCGCGGCCTCTAGCCCGGCGCGACGGCGTGCTGCGGATAGGCCTAACCGGCGGGATCGCGAGCGGCAAGAGCGAGGTGAGCCGGGTCCTGGCCCGCCGCGGCATCCCCGTCATCGACGCCGACCTCATCGCCCGGGAGCTGGCGGCCCCCGGCTCGGATGCCCTCCGGGAGATCGCCGAGGCCTTCGGGGAAGGAGTTCTCGCTCCCGGGGGGGGGCTCGATCGCACCCGCCTGGGCGAGATCGTCTTCGCCGACGAGACCCGCCGCCGCCGGCTCGAGGCCATCCTCCACCCCCGCATCCGCGCCGAGCAGGACCGCCGCCTCCATGATCTCGAACAGGGGGGGGCTCCAATCGCCGTGGTGGACGCGGCCCTCATGATCGAGGGAGGGGGCTGGAGACGGTTCGACCTCCTGGTGGTGGTGAACAGCCGGGAGGAGGACCAGATCGCCCGCCTCAGGCGGCGCAACGGGCTGGACGAGGCCGCCGCCCTGGCCCGCGTCCGGGCCCAGATGCCCCTGGCCGAGAAAGTAAAATACGCCCACCGGGTGGTGGAGAACCGGGGGAGCCTGGAGGACCTCGAAACCCAGGCGGAGGCCCTCGCCGACTGGCTCTTCGAGCAGGCCCGGCCAAAATCTTTTGGAAAGGATATTGACAAGAGCGGTCATCATGCTTAGATTGGAAACCAGTTCGGCAGGCCTCCCCTTTTTTGCCAATCGCCCAACCTCCGAACTCTATTTGTGAACATCCGGCGAAGCTGCACCGCCGGGAACCCGCCGGGAGCGGACTGGAGCCTCAGAGAGAACCGCCCCGGCAGGAGAGACTGAAAACACCGCTGGCTCAACCACGATAACTTCTCGCCCATCACTCCCGATTTCTGGACAAAGTGGATTGGAACGGATCGCCGGGGGGTCGAACCAGGTCGCTGTGAGCGCTGTCTCCGCCCGACGGACCCATGCCATGCGAAGACGAACCCTATGACTATGAACTCGCCGCTTGAGGCCGCGTTGGCCTCCCCGCAGCGGGTGTGGCGATAAGAGGGCTCTTCAAGCCTCCTCCCCACCCTGGGCGGCGGAGTTGAGTCCCACCTGGAGTTTTTTAGGAGAAAGATGGAATGGCGATAGCCTCTAAGGAACGTGACGTAAATCTGGCGGAACTGAAGCGCAAGACCATCGTCGAGCTGAACAAGATAACCAAGGACCTCAACATCGAGGGCACGAGCGGCCTGCGGAAGCAGGACCTCATCTACAAGATCCTCGAGGCCCAGACCGAGCGCGAGCGCCAGGACGGCGGCGGCGGGGTCATCTTCGGCGAAGGCGTGCTGGAGATACTGCCCGACGGCTTCGGCTTCCTCCGCTCCCCGGCGTACAACTACCTGCCCGGCCCCGACGACATCTACGTCTCCCCCAGCCAGATCCGGCGCTTCAACCTGCGCACCGGCGACACGGTGGGCGGCGAGATCCGCCAGCCGAAGGAGGGCGAGCGCTACTTCGCCCTGCTCAAGGTCGAGAAGATCAACTACGAAGGCCCCGAGGCCAGCGCCGACAAGGTCCTCTTCGACAACCTGACGCCCCTCTACCCGAACCGGCGCATCCGGCTCGAAATCGCCGCCAGCGACATGAGCAGCCGCATCATGGACCTGCTCACCCCCATCGGGTTCGGCCAGCGCGGGCTGATCGTCGCCGCCCCCCGGACCGGAAAGACCATGCTCCTGCAGTCCATCGCCAAGAGCGTCGCCACGAATCACCCCGACGTGCACCTCATCGTGCTGCTCATCGACGAGCGCCCCGAGGAGGTCACCGACATGGAGCGCTCGGTCCGCGGCGAGGTCATCAGCTCCACCTTCGACGAGCCGGCCTCCCGCCACGTGCAGGTGGCCGACATGGTCATCGAGAAGGCGAAGCGCCTCGTCGAGCACAAGAAGGACGTGGTCATTCTCCTCGACTCCATCACCCGCCTCGCCCGGGCGCACAACACCATCATCTCGCCCAGCGGCAAGGTGCTCTCCGGCGGCGTGGACTCGAACGCCCTCCAGCGGCCCAAGCGCTTCTTCGGCGCCGCGCGGAACATCGAGGAGGGAGGCAGCCTCACCATCCTGGCGACCGCCCTGGTCGAGACGGGCAGCCGCATGGACGACGTGATCTTCGAGGAGTTCAAGGGCACGGGCAACATGGAGGTGCACCTCGACCGGAAGCTCTCCGACAAGCGCGTGTTCCCCTCCATCGACATCAACCGCTCGGGCACCCGGAAGGAGGAGCTCCTGCTCTCGCCGGCCGAGCTCAACCGCGTCTGGATCCTCCGCAAGGTGCTCCAGCCGCTGGGCGTGGTGGACTCGATGGAGCTCCTGCTCGAGAAGATGCAGCAGACCAAGACCAACGAGGACTTCCTGGCCTCGATGAACAACTAGCGTCCCAGCGCCGCCCTCCCGGCCCCCCGGGAGGGCGGTTTTTTTTCGGCGGGCTCCGGGCGGCGGGCCGGGTGGACAAGCCCCGGCGAGTCCGTTATATATTCCGCCTCCGGTGAGGCGTCCGAGGGCCCATCGGCGGCCGGAACAGCCCGTTTTCCGGGCATTTACCCGCAAATGCGGCGGAGAGTCAGCGAGATGAAGACCGATATCCACCCCGAGGTGTTCGAGGCCCGGGTCACCTGCAGCGGCTGCGGCACCACCTTCACCACGCTCTCGACGCGGAAGGAAATCCGGGTCGAGGTGTGCTCCAAGTGCCATCCCTTCTTCACCGGCAAGCAGGCCCGCATCGTGGACACCGAGGGGCGCGTCGAGAAGTTCGTGAGGAAGTTCGAGGGCAAGGAGACCCGCGTCTCCAAGCGCAAGCGCCGCATCGAGGCGGCCGAGGCCGACCGGACCGCCCAAGCCGAGCGCGAGGCCCAGCAGGCCGCGCAGAAGGCCGCCGAGGAGAAGGCCAAGCGGGAGGAAGCCCGCCGCAAGCGCGCCGAGGAGCGCGCCGCCCGGCAGGCCGCCAAGGCGGAGGAGGCCGCTTCGCCCGAGGCGGACGGAGCCGGAGAGAAGCCGGCCGAGGCGTAGCCGGCCTCCGGCCGGAGGTTCCTCCCGGGGCTCGTCCGGCGCCTTCCCTCACCCCGTGCGCGGCGGAGCCTCTTCGGCATGTTTGAAAAAGTCAATCAAATCCTCGAAAAACACAAAGTCCTCGAGAAGCGGCTCTCCGATCCCGCCCTCGTGAAGGACCGCAAGAAGTTCGAGCAGACGGCCCGGGAGCACAAGGAGCTCGCCCAGATCGTCCAGGCCTACGGCGCATGGAGGCGGCTCCAGGACTCCCTCGACCAGGCCAGGGCCCTCCTCGCCGAGTCCGATGCCGAGATGCGCGAGCTCGCCCGCGGCGAGATCGAGGAGAAGGAGCCCCAGGCCGAGACGGCCGCGCTGCGCCTGCGCCAGCTTCTCCTTCCCAGGGACCCCAACGACGAGAAAAACGTCATCATCGAGGTACGGGCCGGCACCGGGGGCGACGAGGCGGCTCTCTTCGCGGCGGACCTCTACCGCATGTACAGCCGCTACGCCGAGTCCCAGGGCTGGAAGATCGAGGAGCTCTCCCGCAGCGAGACCGAGCGCGGCGGCTTCAAGGAGGTTTCCGCCCTCATCAAGGGCGAGGGCGTGTACAGCCGCCTCCGCTTCGAGAGCGGCACCCACCGCGTCCAGCGCGTCCCGGTGACCGAGGCCCAGGGGCGCATCCACACCTCGGCCGCCACCGTGGCCGTGCTCCCCGAGGCGGAGGAGGTCGAGGTGAACATCGAGGAGAAGGACCTGCGCATCGACGTCTACCGTTCCTCGGGGCCCGGCGGCCAGCACGTGAACACCACCGACTCGGCGGTGCGCATCACCCACCTGCCGACGGGGCTGGTCGTAACCTGCCAGGACGAGAAGAGCCAGCACAAGAACAAGGCCAAGGCGATGAAGATCCTCTCGGCCCACCTCTTGGACCTCAAGATCCGCGAGCAGATGGCCGAGCGCTCGGCCCACCGCAAGAGCCTCATCGGCAGCGGGGACCGCAGCGACCGGATCCGCACCTACAACTTTCCCCAGGACCGTGTGACCGACCACCGCATCGGCCTCACCCTCCACAACCTCCCCGCCTTCATGGCCGGGGAGATCGACGAGATGATCCGGGGCGTGACCGAGAGCCACGAGGCCGAGCGGCTGGCCGAGCTCGAGGAGACCGAGTCCGGGATCGCCGCCGGATGAGCGGGGGGCTCGCCGTGCCGGCGCTCCCGAGGACGGCCGGGGCCGCCGCGGCGGAGCTCAGGCGGCGGTTCGCGGCGGCCGGGGTCGAGAACCCGGCCGGGGACGCCGAGGTCCTCCTCGCCTGGCTCCTCGGCTGCGACCGTGCCCGCCTCCACGCCCATCCCGAGACCGGGCTTTCACTCTCCCTCGTTGAGCGGCTCGATGCGGCCGCCGCGCGGCGCGAGCGGCGCGAGCCGCTGGCTTACATCACCGGCGAAAAGGAGTTCTGGTCACTCCCGTTCCGGGTGGGACCGGGCGTCCTCGTCCCCCGCCCCGAGACCGAGCTCCTCGTCGAGCGGGGGATCGCGCTTCTCAGGGAGCGGGAGGCTCCGCTCATTCTCGACCTGGGGACCGGCTCCGGCGCGGTCGCGGTGGCCCTCGCCCATGAGCTGCCGCGCGCCCGCGTCATCGCCACGGACGTGAGCGAAACTGCCCTCCGCTGCGCCCGGGAGAACGCCCGGCGCAACGGGGTGGAGAGCCGGGTGGAGCTCCTCCGTGCCGATTTATCCGGTGGGCTCCCGGAGGGCGCCTTCGACCTCGTCGTCTCGAATCCGCCCTATGTGCCGTCGGGCGAGATCGCCGGGCTGATGCCCGAGGTGTCGCGCCACGAGCCCGTGGAGGCCCTGGACGGGGGGCCGGACGGCATGCGCTTCCTGCGCGCCATCATCCGGGGGGCGCCGGCCCGCTTGCGCCCGGGGGGCGCCCTGCTCCTCGAGACGGCGCCCGGCCAGATCCCCCTGTGCTTGGCCGAGGCGCGTGCGGCGGGGGCGTTCGCCGAGCCCCGCGCCTGGCGCGACCTGGCGGGGCGGGAGCGCGTCCTCGAGGCGGTGAGGGCATAGCGTGGATCAGTTCCGCATCCAGGGCGGCGCGCCGCTCCGGGGGGAGATCGCGGCGAGCGGCTCGAAGAACGCCACCCTCCCCATACTGGCCGCCTCCCTCCTGGCGGAGGAGCCCTGCCTCCTGCGCGGGGTGCCGCGCCTCCGCGACATCGAGACCTTCCTCGAGCTGCTGGACGGCTTCGGCGTCCGCCACCAATGGACGGGCCGGGACGAGCTCCGGCTGGACCCGGCCCGCGCCCGCTCCGGCACCGCCCCCTACGACCTGGTGCGCACCATGCGGGCCTCGGTCATGGTGCTGGGGCCCCTCGTGGCGCGCTTCGGCCACGCGCGCGTCTCCCTGCCGGGGGGCTGCGCCATCGGCGCCCGCCCCATCGACCAGCACCTGAAGGGCCTGGAGGCGCTGGGCGCCGAGATCGGCCTCGAAGCGGGCTACATCGAGGCGCGGGCCCGGCGCCTTCGCGGGGCGCGGATCTCCTTCGACCTTTCCACCGTCACCGGCACCAAGAACCTGATGATGGCGGCGTCGCTGGCCGAGGGGGTCACGGTGCTGGAGAACGCGGCGCGCGAGCCCGAGGTGGGCGCGCTGGCCGATCTGCTGAACCGGATGGGCGCCCGCGTGCGGGGGGCGGGCACCTCGGTCATCGAGGTGGAGGGGGTGGAGAGCCTCCGGGGTTTCGAGGTGGACGTGCTGCCGGACCGCATCGAGACGGGCACCCTGATGATCGCGGGGGCCATCACCGGGGGGGACGTAAAGGTGCGCCGCTGCGTCCCCGCCCACGTGGACGCCCTTTCCATCCGGCTGCGGGAGGCGGGCCTGAGCGTCACCGAGGGGGAGGACTGGGTGCGGGTGGAGTCCCAGGGCGTCATCCGGCCCGTGAACGTGAAGACGGCGCCCTACCCGGGCTTCCCCACCGACCTGCAGGCCCAGTTCATGGCCCTCATGGCGGTGGCGGACGGTGCCTGCGCCATCACCGAGACCATTTTCGAGAACCGCTTCATGCACGCGGCCGAGCTGGTGCGCATGGGCGCCCGCATATCGCTGGACGGGCGGACGGCCCACGTGGAGGGCGCCCCGGGCCTCCAGGGGGCGGTGGTGATGGCCACCGATCTGCGGGCCTCGGCCTCCCTCGTCCTGGCGGGGCTCGCGGCGTCGGGGGAGACGATCGTGCGGCGGGTGTATCATCTGGACCGCGGCTATGAAAGGCTCGAAGCCCGGCTCCGCTCCCTGGGGGCCGACATCGAACGGGTGGCCGAATGAGCGCGAGGAAAGAGAAACCGGCGGCGGAGCTGGCCATCGCCCTGCCCAAGGGGCGAATCTTCCGGGAGGCGGCCGGGCGCCTGCTGAAGGCGGGCCTGCTGTCCAAACCCATCTCGGACGAGAGCCGCATCCTCATCCAGGAGGACGCGGGGACCGGGTTGCGGGTCCTCATCCTGCGGAACTACGACGTACCGACCTATGTCGAGCGGGGGGCGGCGGACCTCGGGGTCATCGGGCGGGACGTCCTCCTCGAGCAGGGGCGGGACGTCTACGAGCCCCTGGACCTCGGCTTCGCCCCCTGCCGCCTCATGGTCGCCGCGCCCCGGGGGGTCGAGTGGGAGGAGCTCCGGCGCCGCATGGGGCTCCGGGTGGCCACGAAGTTCCCGAACATCACCGCCCGCTACTTCGCCGAGCAGGGGGTGCAGGCCCAGGTGATCCGCCTCTACGGCAACGTCGAGATCGCCCCGGCCACGGGGGTCGCCGACGTGATCGTGGACCTGGTGGACACGGGGGGCACCCTGCGCGCGAACGGCCTGGAGCCCATCCGGGAGATCTTCCACGCGACGGCGCGCCTCATCGTGAACCGCGCGAGCCTCAAGACCAAGCACGGCCGGGTGAGCGAGTTCATGGCGCGGCTCAAGAAGGCCTGCGCCCCGGACGGCGGCCCGCCCCGCCGCGCCCGCAAGCCGTGAAGCGCATCCGCTGCGGGAGCGATGAGGCCCGGGCCGCCCTCGCGGCCCTGGCGGCCTCGGGCGGGGGCTCCCTCGCCGGGGCCGAGGCCCAGGCGCGCCCCATCGTCGAGGCCGTCCGCGCCGAGGGGGACGCCGCCCTTCTCCGCTTCACCCGCCAGTTCGACGGCGCCGACCTGGACGCTTCCCGCCTGGAGGTCTCCCGGGAGGAGATGGAGGCGGCCCTCGGGCGGCTCCCGGTCGATATCCGCGAGGCCCTCACCCTGGCCGCCAGGCGCATCCGCGAGTTCCACGAGGCCCAGCGGCCCTCGGCCGTCACCACGCGCCCGGGGGTGGGGGAGCGGCTCCTGCTGCGGCCCATCCCGCTGCGCCGCGCCGGGCTCTACGCCCCCGGGGGGCGGGCGGCCTATCCCTCGACCGTCCTGATGAACGCCCTCCCGGCCCGCGCCGCGGGGGTGAAAGAGGTCATCCTCTGCACCCCGCCCGGCCGGGACGGCGCCGTCGCGGACAGCGTCCTGGCGGCGGCGCGCCTGGCCGGGGTGGACCGCGTCTTCCGGGCGGGGGGCGCCCAGGCGGTCGCGGCGATGGCCTTCGGCACCCGGACGGTCCCCAAGGTGGACAAGATCGCCGGGCCGGGGAACGTCTACGTCTCCGCCGCCAAGCGGCTCGTGCGCGGGGAGGTCGAGGTGGACAAGGACGCGGGCCCGAGCGAGGTGGTGATCCTCCTCGACGAGCCGCGCTGGGCGGAGTGGGCGGCGGCGGACATGCTCGCCCAGGCCGAGCACGACCCCGAGGCGATGGCGGTGGGCGTCGCGGTGGGCCGCGCCACCGCGGACGCGCTTGCGGCCGAGGTCGAGGCCCGGCTCCCGGCCGAGCCGCGCCGGGAGGTGATCGCCCAGGCGCTCGCCCGGCGGGGCGCGGTGGTCGAGGCCCGCACCCGGGAGGAGGCCCTGGAGGTGGCCGAGGGGCTCGCCCCCGAGCACTTGGAGATTCTCTGGGAGGGCGCGGAGGAATGGGCCGGAAGGGTCCGGTGCGCGGGGGCGGTCTTCTGCGGGCCCTGGAGCCCCGTGCCGCTCGGAGACTACCTCGCCGGGCCGAACCACGTGCTCCCCACGGGGGGCTCGGCGCGGTGGGCCTCGCCGCTGGGGGTGCTGGACTTCGTGAAGTGGTCGAGCCAGGTGGTGATGGGGCCCGAGGCGGCCCAGCGCCTGGCCGGACCGGCGGCGCTCCTGGCGGAGCTCGAGGGGCTCCCGGCCCACGCCCGTGCCCTGCGCTTGCGGCTGGGCCCTCCTGGAACGCGGAGGGGCGATGGCCGATAATGGCGGCGGGAACCGGCGGGGCCGGAGAAGAGGAGGCGGTCCATTGGCGGCGAAGGGAGCGTCCCGGAAGGCCGAGGTGCGCCGCAAGACCACCGAGACGGACTTCACCCTGACGATCGACCTGGACGGCGCGGGCCGGAGCGAGGTGAAGACCGGGATCGGGTTCTTCGACCACATGCTCGCCCAGATCGCCCGCCACGGGCTGCTGGATCTCACCGTCCGGGGCAAGGGCGACCTGCACGTGGACGCCCACCACACGGTGGAGGACGTGGGCATCCTCCTCGGGCAAGGGCTGGCCGAGGCGCTGGGCGACCGGGCCGGGATCGCGCGCTACGCCGACGCGCGCGTGCCCATGATGGACGCCCTGGCCGCGGTGGCCCTGGACGCCGGGGGGCGCGGGAACCTCGTCTTCCGGGGCCGATTCCCGGAGCTCCAGGTGGGAGAGTTCGACACCGCGCTCGTGCGGGAGTTCTTCTGGTCGGTGGCGAACCACGCCGGGCTGGACCTCCATATGGAGATCCTCTACGGCGAGAACAGCCACCACATGGCCGAGGCCGCCTTCAAGGGCTTCGCCCGGGCGCTGCGCCGGGCCGTCGAGCGCGATCCGCGCGAGGCGGGCGTGCCGAGCACGAAGGGGGTGCTGTAGGTGGCGGGACCCATCATCGTCGTGGACTACCGGATGGGGAACGTGCGGAGCGTGCGCAACGCCCTCGCGCGCGTGGGGGCGGAGGCGGTGCTCACCTCCGATCCGTCGGCCCTCGAGGGGGCGTCGGGCGTGGTGCTGCCGGGCGTGGGCGGGTTCCCCGAGTGCATGAACGCCCTGCGCGAGGGAGGCCTCGTCCGGCCCCTGCTCGCCGCCATCGAGCGGGGGACGCCCTACCTGGGCATCTGCCTGGGGCTCCAGATCCTCTTCGAGGAGAGTGAGGAGTTCGGCCCCACGCCGGGGCTTGGCGTGCTGCCCGGCAGGGTGCGCCGCTTCCCGGAGGGGATGAGGGAAGGAGGCGGCGCGCTCCCCCTGAAGGTCCCTCACATGGGATGGAACCGCGTGCGGCTGGGAGCGCCATCCCCCATCCTGCAGGGGGTGAAGGAGGGGGAGCACTTCTACTTCGTCCACTCATACTACGCCGAGCCGAGCGAGGCCTGCCGACCCTGGATCGCCGCCTCGTGCCGCCACGGGGTGGACTTCATCGCGAGCGTCCGCCGGGACAGACTGTTCGCCACCCAGTTCCACCCCGAGAAGAGCGGGGCGCGCGGGCTGGAGATCCTCATGCGGTTTGAGCGTGTCTGCCGCGCCGGACAGGCGGCGTGGCGGGCGGCGGGCTAGCGACCACCTATACAACTGTGTCTTTGCGGCCCCTGTTCCCATACGGGACCGGCCGTTCATCCCCGCTACTTGGCGTTGACGGTCGTCGGTTTGCCCGTTTCCCCCATGAAGACCACGAGAACTTTCGCGGGCGTGGTTCCCTCGTTGAAGGCTTGGTGCCAAAGGTTGATGTCCTCGAGGAAGGACTGACCCGTCTTGTATGTTCGGGCCTCGTGTCCGTCGGCCTTCACCTTGAGCGTACCTTCGAGCACGTACACGAAGACGGGGACTGGATGCTGGTGACGGGCCGTCCGGCCGCCCGGTTCCAGCACGCCAACCACCGAGACAATCTCGGCGGCGCCGGTTTTGGGATATTCGATCTTGCCATTGCTGGCGGTCATGCCGGACTTCAAAACGGGCGTGGTTTTGAATCCTTTCGGCAGCGCCTCGTCATGCCCTCCTCCTTCGACGGTTCCGACGAAACCGGCGAAAATAAGTACCGCGCTCAGTGTGGCGATGGAGGCTAGAGACCGCATGGGGCTCTCCTTTGGCGGCGGTTTCCATTTTTAGACGGGCCAATGTACCAGGAAGAACGCCGGGCAAACCACGCGGGGAAAGACCTGAATCTGTGATATGGTCCGCCTCTTTCACCGCCTTTACGAAGCGCGAGACAGGCGGAAAGTGTCTTCGGATTGCATCCCCGCCGGATTGGGTTTAATTAGGGGAGCCAGGGGCTCCGGAGGGTTAAACTCCTCCTTTTTCCGAGGGTTCAGTGCTCATCATTCCAGCGGTCGATCTAAGGGGCGGCAAGTGCGTCCGGCTCATCCAGGGCCGGAAGGAGAGCGAGATCGTCTATGGGGACGATCCCGTCGAGATGGCCCGCCGGTGGGTGGAGATGGGGGCGAAGCGCCTCCATCTCATCGACCTGGACGGCGCCTTCGAGGGCGAGCCCGTCCACCTGGACGTCCTCGCGCGGGCGGCCCGCGAGCTCGGCGTGCCCGTCCAGTTCGGGGGCGGGGTGCGCAGCGAGAGTTCGCTGCGGGCCGTCCTCGAGGCCGGCGCGCGCTTCGTCATCCTGGGGACGAGCGCCCTCCGCGACCCGGATTTCCTGCGCCAGGCGGCACAAAACCACCCGGGCCGCATCCTGCTCGGCATCGACGCCAAGGACGGCGAGGTGCGCATCTCGGGCTGGGAGGAGGGCGAGGCCATAGGGCCCGAGGCCCTCGCGCGGCGCTTCGACGGCCTCCCGCTCGCGGGGGTCATCTTCACCGACATCCGGCGGGACGGCACTCTCGGGGGCTTCGAGCCGGCGGCCACGGTGGCGCTGGCCCAGGCGTGCGGACGGCCGGTATTCGCGGCGGGCGGGGTGAGCCGTTTGGAAGACATCGAGAAGCTCCTCCTCCTCTCGGAGAAGGGCGTGGCGGGCGCGGTGGTGGGCCGGGCGATCTACGAGGGCACGCTCGACCTTCGCGCCGCCCTGGAGATGGTGCCGTGCTAGCCAAGCGCATCGTGCCCTGCCTGGACGTGAAGGGGGGCCGGGTGGTGAAGGGGGTGAACTTCGAGGGCCTGCGCGACGCGGGAGACCCGGTCGAGTGCGCCGCCGCCTACGACGAGATGGGGGCGGACGAGATCTGCTACCTCGACATCACCGCCTCCCAGCAGGCGCGCGGCACCCTCCTGGACGTGGTGCAGCGCACCGCCGAGCGGGTGTTCGTGCCCCTCACGGTGGGGGGAGGCGTGCGGAACGAGGACGACGTGCGGGACCTCCTGCGTGCCGGGGCGGACAAGGTGAGCATCAACAGCGCGGCCCTGCGCGACCCGGGCCTCCTCCGCCGCGCCGCCGAGCGCTACGGCAGCTCCACCCTCGTCTGCGCCATCGACGCGAAGCGGGTCACCGGCCCGGGCGAGCCGGCGCGCTGGGAGGCCTTCACCCACGGCGGGACGCGCTCCACCGGCCGGGACGCCGTGGAGTGGGCGGCGGAGGCCGCCTCGCTCGGGGCGGGGGAGATCCTCCTCACGAGCATGGACCGCGACGGTACCCGGGACGGCTATGACCTGGAGCTCACCCGGGCGGTGGCGGAGCGCGTGCCCGTCCCCGTCATCGCCTCGGGCGGGGTGGGCACGCTCGAGCATCTCTACGAGGGCATCGCGAGGGGCGGGGCGGACGCCGTGCTCGCCGCCTCGATTTTCCACTTCGGCGACTACACGGTGCAGCAGGCGAAGGACTTCCTGCGGGAGCGGGGGGTGGAGGTGCGCGCGTGAGCGGGGTTTCCTTGCCCGAGGTGAAGTGGGACGCCCAGGGGCTCGCCCCGGCCGTCTGCCAGGACGCGGGGACGGGCCAAGTCCTCATGCTGGCCTGGATGAGCGCCGAGTCGCTGCGCCTCACTCTGGAGAATGGGACGGTCCACTTCTGGTCGCGCTCGCGCCAGTCCATCTGGCACAAGGGCGAGACTTCGGGGAATTTCCTGCGCCTCGTCTCGGCCAGCCTGGACTGCGACGGGGACGCTCTCCTCCTCTCCGTCCGGCCCGATGGCCCCGCCTGCCACACCGGCCGCATGTCCTGCTTCTTCAACCCGGTTCCCACGGGCCGGGAGGCGGAGGGGACGCCGGGGCTCCCCTTCGACCCCAACCTCCTGGAGGCGATCTACAGGCTCATCCTGGAGCGCCGGGACCAGGCCGACCCCGAGAAGAGCTACGTGGCCCGGCTTTTCCGGGGAGGCGAGGACCGCATCCTCAAGAAGATCTCCGAGGAGGCCGGGGAGGTCGTCCTGGCCGTGAAGAACGCCAAGCCGGAGGAGATCACGGCCGAGACGGCGGATCTCTGGTTCCACTCCCTCGTCGCCCTGGCCCTGCGGGATGTCCCGCCCGGGCGGGTCCTCGCCGAGCTCGCCCGCCGCTTCGGGCGGGGGGGCCGGCCCGAGTCGAAGTAGATCTCCTGTCCGAACTTTGGCAAAATATGGCAGATTTTCGCTTTTTTTATTCAATTTGTTGACAAAACTACCCCCTCTCCCTATATTAAATGTCGACCGCCAAGCGCCGGACAGGGCCGGGGGAAGCCCTTCAACCATTTGAAATAATTGGCCTAAGCGGGGATGGTGGCCTGCCGTCCTCTTTCTCTTCTCGCCCGGAAACCAGGGGGTTTCCAACTTTACATCCTGGGCAGCCGTTGTTTTGCCCGGACATGGCCCGGGTGCGGGCATCTTTCTGTGCCCCGGACTGAAACGAGCCGAACCTGATGATGGATGAACGAACCCTCCAGGCCATCGAATTCCCGCGCGCGCTGGCCCTCCTCGCCCGCCGGTGCGTCTCGGCTCCGGGGAAGGCCGCCGCCCTGGCGCTCCGGCCGGTGGGGGAACCGGCCGAGGTCCGGCGGCTGCAGGAAGAGGCGGAGGAGGCCCTCCGCCTGCTGGGCGAGGGACTGAAGCTGCCACTCGTCCCCTTCGAGGATTCCGACTCCTGGCTCGAGGACATCCGGCGCCGCGGGGGCGCGCTCGAGGGAGAGCGCTTCCTGGACATCCTCCATCTCCTCGGGGCCGGGGCCGAGGCGGCGCGTTTCTTGAGCGAGAGAGCCGGACGCCTCCCGCGCCTCCAGGCGCGCATGGCCGGGGCCGATCTGCTGTTTCCCCTGGCGGCCCAGATCCGGCGGGTGCTGAACGAGCGCGGCGAAGTGCGCGACGAGGCGAGCCCCGAGCTGGCGCAGGCGCGCTCGGCCCTGCGGTCCCTGCGGGGCCAGATTCTCCGTCTGCTCGACCGGGTGATGGCGGAGCATCTGACCGCCATCCAGGAGGCGCTCGTCGTCCAGCGCCGGGAGCGCTACGTCGTCCCGGCCAAGACCTCCTTCCGCCGCAGCTTCGAGGGGGTGGTGCAGGACCGCTCGGCGAGTGGGGAGACCCTCTTCGTCGAGCCCCTGCAGGCCGTCCCCCTCAACAACGAGCTGGCCGAGGCGCGGGAGGCCGAGCGGGCCGAGGTGGAGCGCCTGCTGCGCGAGTTGACGGCGGCTGTCATGGCCTCGCGCCGGGAATTGGCGGATCTCTCGTCCCGGCTCGCGGGGCTCGACCTCATTTGGGCCAAGGGGTTGCTGGCCGTGGAGTGGAAGGGAATCCGGCCCGGTGAGAGCGGCCGAATCGTTCTTCGGGGGGCCCGGCATCCGCTCCTGGCGGCGGGGGCGGGCGCGGTCCCGCCCGGGGAGGTGGTGCCCATCGACCTCGAGGTGGGGGGCGGGGTGCGCCAGCTCGTCATCACGGGGCCCAATACCGGCGGCAAGACCGTCGCCCTGAAGACGGTGGGGCTGTTCGCCGCCCTGAACCAGTGCGGGGTGCCCCTGCCTGCGGGAGAGGGGACGGAGCTTCCCCTGGTCCGGAGGCTCTTCGCCGACATCGGGGACGAGCAGGACCTCCAGCAGAACCTGAGCACCTTCTCGGGCCACATGGCCCGTATCGCGGGGCCGGTGGCCGGGGCGGGCGAGGGCGACCTGCTCCTGCTCGACGAGCTCGGCACCGGCACGGATCCCGCCGAGGGCTCGGCCATCGGGGTGGCGGTGCTGGAGCACCTCGCGGCGAGCGGGGCGCTCGCGGTGGCGACGACCCACCACGACGCGCTCAAGCACTATGCCTATGCCTCGCCTGGCGCCGAGAACGCCGCGGTGGAGTTCGATCCGGACACCCTGGCCCCCACCTTCCGCATCCGGATGGGGACCTCCGGCCCGTCCAACGCCATGGTGGTGGCTGAGCGTATGGGCCTCCCGGCGGGGGTGCTGCGGCGGGCCCGGACGCTGGCTGAGGAGGGGCCGGTTCGGGTGGACCGCCTCATGGCCCGTCTTGGGGAGGAGGAGGAACGCCTCCGGGGGCTGGAGCGAGCCCTGGTGGCCGAGGAGGAGGCGCTCCGGGCTGCCGAAGCCGCTTTCGAGACCGAACGGACCGAGGCGGAGGCCCGGCGGCGGGGGGAGGCGGAGAGCCTGCTGAAAGAGCTTCGCCGGGAGGCGGACGCCCTCATCGCCGAGCTTCGGGAGGCCGAGGGCCCCGAGGCCGCGCGCCGGGCGGCGCGGGAGCGCATCCGGGAGATGACGGAGCGGGCCGAGGCGGGGCTTCCGGAGCCCTCGGTCCACCGCAACGGAGCGCCTGAGGTTCCTCTGGAGGTGGGGGCGCACGTCCGCCTCCGCATGCTGGGGCGCGTGGGCGTCGTCCAGGCGGTGGGGAGCGGGGGAGTGCTCACCCTCAGCGTGGACGGCAAGACCCTGCGCGTGCCCGCGGAGGCGGTGGAGCCCGCGCCCGCCGGGGCCGCCGCGACCGGGCGGGCGGTGGTGACCCACGAGACGAGCGCGGAAAGCCGGGATTTCTCCCCCGAGTTGCACCTGCGCGGGGTGCGGGCGGCGGACGCGATCGAGGTCCTCGAAAAATATTTGGACGATGCGGCCCTCCTGGGTGTTCCCTCAGTGAGGGTGGTCCACGGCAAGGGCTCGGGCGCCCTGGCCAAAATCATCGCCGAGCGGCTGGAGGGCCATCCGCTGGTGGCCAGCTTTGGGCCGGCCCGGCCCGAGCAGGGCGGGTGGGGCGTGACGGAGATCGAGCTGGCCCGGCGCTGAGGCGCGGGCGGCTTTGGAAGGAGCGGACGGTGGGACGCATCCCGGACGAGGTGGTGGAGCAAATCCGCGAGGGGCTGCCGATCGAGACCCTGATCGGCGAGTACATCCCCCTTCGGAAGGCGGGCACCACCTTCAAGGCCTTGTGCCCTTTCCACGAGGAGAAGACCCCCTCGTTCACCGTGAATCCGCGCATGGGCATCTTCAAGTGCTTCGGCTGCGGGGTGGGCGGGGACGCGGTTCGCTTCCTCATGCTCCACGAGGGACTGAACTTCCGCGAGGCGCTCCAGAACCTGGCCCGGCGCCAGGGCATCGACCTCTCCCGCTACGACGGCCCGGGCGGGGAGGCGGGCGAGGCCAGCCCGCGGGAGCGGATGCTGGCCATCCACCGCTTCGCCGCGGCGTTCTACCGGAACTGCCTGAAGGCATCGGCCGGGCAGCGGGCGAGGGCATATCTGGCCCAGCGGGCGCTGGGCCGGGAGGCCGAGGAGGCCTTCAAGGTCGGCTACGCCCCCGCCCGGTGGGACGCGCTGTGCCGGGCGGCGGGGGAGAAGGGCATCTCTCCCGAGGAGTTGGCCGAGGCGGGCTTGGCCACGCGGCGGGAGGAGGGGGCGGGATTCTACGACCGGTTCCGGGACCGGGTGATGTTCCCCATCCTGGGGATGGAGGGGGAGGTCATCGGGTTCGGGGGCCGCTCGCTTCCCGACAGCGAGAGCCGCCACGCGACGGCCAAGTACATCAACTCGCCCGACACGGCGCTGTTCAGGAAGGGGCGGGTGCTCTTCGGGTTCCATCAGGCCCGGGAGGCCATCCGCGGCGGGGGACGCGCCCTGGTCACCGAGGGCTATTTCGACGTGATCTCGCTCTGGCAGGGGGGATTCCGGGCGGCGGTGGCGCCGCTGGGGACGGCCCTCACCGCAGAGCAGCTCCGCCTGCTCCGGGCCCAGGCCGAGGAGGTCGTCTTCGTCTTCGACCCGGACAGCGCCGGGCGCGCGGCCTCCGAGCGGGCGGGGGAGATGGCCGGCCGGCTCATGCGGCTGGCCGGGGCTCCGGACCAGCTCGTGGCCGGGGAGGTGCTCCGGAAAAGTTTCATCGATCGGGAGGGCCTCGGGTCGGTCCGCCTGAAGGTGGTGAACCTGCCGGGGGGCGAAGATGTGGACGATTTGCTCCGAAATCAGGGCCCCGAGGCGTTCGCGCGATTGCTGGACGGGGCCAAAGGCCTTCTGGAGCATACGGTCCAGGCCAGCCTGGAGGGGGTGGGGCCAAATTCGGATATGGCGACCAAAATTGCGGCAGTTCAAAGGCTTATCCCCATATTAAGTGCTTGCGATTTAACAATTCGGAACCAATATTGCTCGTTATTGGAGCATCAACTCCATGTTCCGTACCAAAACGTACAGGACATGGTGCAGCGGATGCTGGACGAGGAAGGCCGGGGGAAGCGGACGGGCGCCGGGCGCGGCGAGCCGCTTCTGGGCCGGGCCGTGGCGCGCCCCCGGGTCGAGGTGGATGTCCTGAGGATTCTTCTCCACCGCCCGGAGCTGGCGGGAGACTCCGAACTGAGCCCGGCGCAGTTTCACGACCCGGCTGTCCGCGAGGCGGTGGGCCTGATGGTTTCCGCCGCCCGCGCGGGCGCCCCGCTCCGGCCGGCCTCCCTGGCCGGCCGCCTCGTGGACCCGGACGCGCGGGCCCTGGTGGAGGAGTTGGCGGCGGAGGACGGCGCGCCGGAGGACCCCGAGGGGGAATTCCGCGATCACATGGATCGGTTGGGCGAGCGCTCCCGGCGCCGCCTGGAGGAGAGATTGAACCAGGCGATTGAGGACGCCCGCCGCCGCGAAGGGGAGGATTCCCCCGCGGTGCTCAGGCTGCTGGAGGAGAAGAATGCGCTGCTGCGCCAGCGGCAGCGGCATGCGACTCCCCGGTAGGAAGCCTCGGGTCCACGGCCCGGATTCAGGGAAAAGGAGCAGAGAGTGGAAGAAATTGCGACGAACGAAAATGAGACCAAGATCACCGACGTCAAGGGACTGATCGATCTGGGCAAGGAGAAGGGCTTCCTCACCTACGACGAGGTGAACGACGTCCTGCCGCCCGAGGTCACGTCACCCGAGGCGATCGATGACATCATGGTCCTCTTCAACGAGATGGACATCGAGATCCTCGATTCCGACGCGGCCGAGAAGCGCGTGGCCCGGAAGAAGGAATTCGCGGAGACGGAGGAGCGCGAGGAGCCCGAGGCCGCGGAGGCCCTGACCACCTTCGACGACGCCGCCTACGGCAAGACCGACGACCCCATGCGGATGTACCTCCGCGAGATGGGGCAGATCCCCCTGCTCAGCCGGGAGGGGGAGATCGAGATCGCGAAGCGGATCGAGGAGGGCCAGCTCGAGGTGAGCCTGGCCACGGTCAGCACGCCCGTCGCCATCAACGCCGTGCTGGAGCTGGGCGAGAGGCTCCGCAAGGGCGAGCTCTCGGTGGTGGACATGGTGGTCGTGACCACGGACACCACCGCGGACGAGGACGACGCCAACAAGGAGAAGCCCTCCTACGAGGAGGACAAGAAGCGCATCCTGGCCTTGGTGAACCGGGTCAAGGTCCAGATCCGCCTGCTCGACAAGCTCCGCGCGCCCGACGGCAAGAAAAACGGCGGCGGGGCCAAGGGGCCGGCCGTCCTCAAGCACCTGGAGAAGGTGGCCGCCCTCATCCGCGACATGAACCTCCGGCCCGAGCAGGTGGACCGCATCGCCGACCGGGTCCAGGCCCTGGTCCAGTCCATCCACAAGTACGAGGACGAGGTGAAGGGCTACCTCGATCAGGTGGGCATGGACGAGGCGCAGCTTCGGGCCGCCGTGCGCGACATGGCCAAGGGCAAGGGGGGCGCGGTGCCCGTCGGCGAGAAGCGCATCCCGCTGAACATCCTGGCCGAGTATGACCTGCGCATCAAGAACGTGCGCCGCCGCATCAAGCAGACGGAGAAGGAGGCGGGCGCCTCGCGCGAGGAGCTCGAGCGTTCCCTCCAGATGATCCGCCAGGGGCGGCGCAAGGATCGCCAGGCCAAGAAGGAGCTGGCCGAGGCGAACCTCCGCCTCGTGGTGAGCATCGCCAAGAAGTACACGAACCGGGGCCTGCAGTTCCTGGACCTGATCCAGGAGGGGAACATCGGCCTCATGAAGGCGGTGGACAAGTTCGAGTACCGGCGCGGCTACAAGTTCAGCACCTACGCCACGTGGTGGATCCGGCAGGCCATCACCCGGGCGATCGCCGATCAGGCGCGGACCATCCGCATCCCCGTGCACATGATCGAGACGATCAACAAGCTCGTCCGCACCTCCCGGCAGCTCATCCAGGAGCTGGGGCGCGAGCCCTTCCCGGAGGAGATCGCGGTGCGGATGGATATGCCGGTGGACAAGGTCCGCAAGGTCCTCAAGATCGCCAAGGAGCCCATCAGCCTCGAAACCCCCATTGGGGAGGAGGAGGACAGCCACCTCGGCGACTTCATCGAAGACAAGAAGGCCGAGTCCCCGCAGGACTCCGTCATCCGCCTCAGCCTCAAGGAGGCCACCCACCGGGTGCTCCAGACCCTCAGCCCCCGGGAGGAGAAGGTCCTGCGCAAGCGCTTCGGCATCGGGGCGGAGAACGAGCACACCCTCGAGGAGGTCGGGCAGGACTTCGACGTCACGCGCGAGCGCATCCGGCAGATCGAGGCCAAGGCGCTCCGCAAGCTCCGCCACCCCAGCCGGAGCAAGAAGCTGCGCAGCTTCATCGAGGAATAGAGGCGCTATTCCCTGTGGCCCTCTCCGCCCGCGGGTTTGACAACCGCGGGCGGGGAGGGCCATAACAACGATCCAAACGGGTTGGTCCGCCGGCCGCGGGGGAGGTGCCCTTCCGGCGCCGGTCCCCCAGCGGCGACTGTCCATCTGGGCCCATAGCTCAGCGGTAGAGCGGCCGGCTCATAACCGGCTGGTCCTTGGTTCGAATCCAGGTGGGCCCACCAGTCTCGAGAGGGCGAGGAGTCCCTTCAGGTGCACCCCGAGCTTCGGGCGCTGATCGAGCTTCAGGCCGTCGACGACCGCATCGCCAAGGTGAAGCGGGAGCTGGGGGCCATACCCGCGCGCATCGAGTCCGAGAACCGGCAACTCAAGTCCTTCGAGGAGGCGCTCGGCGAGTCCCAGAAGGCGGTCGACGGTGTCAAGAAGCGGCAGCGCGACACCGAGAGCGAAATCAAGGCCGCCGAGCAGAAGCTGCGCGAGACCCGGGGCAAGCAGGCCTTCGTGAAGACCAACGACGAGTTCCGCGCCCTCAACAACGAAATCGCCCAGCTCGAGGGCCGCGTCGCCTCCCTGGAGGACTCGGCGCTCGAGGTCATGGAGAGCCTCCCCGCGGCCGAGAGGCGGCTGGCCGAAGCGAAGGCCCAGCTCGAGAGCGCGAAGGGAGCGGTCAAGGGCGCGATCGGCCGGCACCAGGCCGAGCTGGAGCGCCTGGAGAAGAGCCTCGACACCCTCATGGTGGAGCGGCGGACCGTTCTCTCCGGCGTCAGCCGCCCCTGGCAGGAGCGCTACGAGAGGTTCTACAAGGGCCGGGGCGGCCTGGCCGTGTGCCCCATCATCGACCAGATGTGCCAGGGATGCCAGATGTCGGAGACGCTCCAGCGCTTCTTCGAGATCCGCGACTCCGCCGATACCATCTTCACGTGCTCGAACTGCGGCCGCATCATCTTCTACAAAGAGAAGGATGCGGTCGCCGCGGCCTCCCACTCCGAAGAGGCAGAGTGAGCCCGGGCCGGCGTCTCCGGGTGCACACCGACGGGGCCGCCCGGGGAAATCCCGGGCCGGCTGGCGCCGCCGCTCTCCTGTACGACGAGTCGGGCGCCTGCGTGGGAGAGGCGATCCGCTACCTCGGCGTGGCCACGAACAACGTCGCCGAGTACCAGGGCCTCCTGCTGGGGCTGGACCGGGCGATGGCGCTGGGGGCGGCCGAGGTCGAGGTGGTGACCGATTCCGAGCTCCTGGCGCGGCAGTGGAGCGGCCAGTACCGGGTCAAGCACCCGGAGCTGAAGGAGCTTTACGCGAAGGCCAAGGAGGCCGCCCGCCGTTTCGAGCGGGTGGAGGTGCGGCACGTGCGGCGGGGGGAGAACGCCGCCGCCGACGCCGCCGCCAACCGGGCCATCGACACGGCTTCGGGCGGCTAGGCCGAGGGAGGAGAGAATCATTCGGACCGGAGCGGGCCGCGCGGCCGCTCGCGGCTTCGCGCCGCGGGAGGAAAGTCCGGGCTCCGCAGGGCAGGGTGGTGGATAACGTCCACCGGGGGCGACCCCAGGGAAAGTGCCACAGAGAGCAGACCGCCCCGCGCCGCGAGGCGCGGGGCAAGGGTGAAACGGTGCGGTAAGAGCGCACCAGCGGCCCGGGCGACCGGGCCGGCTCGGCAAACCCCACCCGGAGCAAGGCCGAATAAGGAGACGCTCGAGGGCGGCCCGCCCGAGTCTCCGGGTTGGCCGCACGAGGCGGAGGGCAACTTCCGTCCCAGATGGATGGCCGCGGGCCCGCCTTTCGGGGCGGGCGACAGAACCCGGCTTACAGGCCCGCTCCGGTTCGGTTTTTTTAATATTTTCGAAGGATCCGAGATGGCCGAAGATACCCTGTTGGTGGAGAAGCAGGGCGGCGTCGCCACGGTTGTCATCAACCGCCCCGGGCAGCACAACGCCATCATGCGCGCCATGTGGGGGCGCATCCCGGGCATCTTCGAGGAGCTCGAGAAGGACGGGGAGACCCGCGTCATCGTCCTCCGGGGCGCGGGCGAGAAGGCATTCGCCTCCGGCCAGGACATCTCCGAGTTCCGGGAGACCACCACCCCCGAGGCCGCCCGCGCCCACAGCGGCCTCCTCGACGGGGTGCTCGCGCGCATCGCGGCCATCCGGCTTCCCATCATTGCCATGGTGCACGGCTTCGCGATGGGCGGGGCGGTGGGGCTCCTCGCGGTGTGCGACCTGCGCTACGCGGCGGAGGACGCCGTCGTCGCCGTCCCGGCGGCCCGGCTGGGCATCGTCTACCCCGAGCCCCTCACGCGGCTCATCATGGATCTCATCGGGCCGGCCAACGCCAAGGAGATGCTCATGACCGCCCGGCGCTACGCGGCCGAGGAGGCGCTGCGCATCGGGTTCCTGACCCGGGTGTTCCCCAAGGCGGAGCTCGGGAAGCAAACCTACGAGACCGCCCGGACCATCGCCACCAACGCCCCCATCTCGGTGCGGAACGCCAAGCAGATGGTGAACCTGATCCAGAAGGCGTCCCTCCCGCCCGAGGAGGCCGGCCGGGCCCGCGACCTCCGGCTCGAGGGCTTCAATAGCCGGGACTTCTCGGAAGGCGTGGATGCCTTCCTGAACAAGCGCGCCCCCGTCTTTCGCGGCGTCTAAGAGGCGCCCCAGCGACTCGGAAAGGTTTTTTCATGGATTCCCCCTCGACGGACGAGGTGAAGACGCTGGACGCGGGCCGGGTGGCCGAGGAGGCCGCCCGGGCCGCCGAGGTCATCTCCCGTTACCTCCGGCCTACGCCCTGCCGGCTGACCGAATATTTCTCCGAGCAGTTGGGCATTGAGATCTATCTCAAACCCGAGAACTTCCAGCGCACGGGCTCCTTCAAGGTGCGGGGCGCCTTCTACGCGGCCAGCCGCCTGAGCCCCTCCCAGCGCCAGTGGGGCGTCGTCACCGCCTCGGCGGGCAACCACGCCCAGGGCGTGGCCTTCGCCGCCAAGGAGATGGGGATGCGCGCCCTGGTGGTGATGCCCGAGTACACCCCCAACACCAAGCTCGACGCCGTGAAGGCGCTCGGCGCCGAGGTGGAGCTCCACGGCGCCACCTTCGACGAGGCCTACGCCCGCGCCCGGGAGCACGAGGCCTCGCGCGGCCTGGTGATGATCCCGCCCTTCGATCACCCGGACGTCATCGCCGGCCAGGGCACCCTCGGGATCGAGATCCTGGACGAGGTGCCGGACGTGGGGACGGTCCTCCTCTCGGTGGGGGGCGGCGGGCTCATCTCGGGGGTGGCCTCCGTCATCAAGGCCCGGCGGCCGGACGTGCGCGTCATCGGCGTGGTGGCGCAGGGCGTCCCTTCGCTTCCCCGCTCCCTCGACGCCGGCCGCATCGTGGAGTCGCCCTCCGTCTCCACCATCTCGGACGGCATCGCCGTAAAGCGGGTGGGGGATTTCTGCTTCCCGCTCATCCAGCGGCTGGTGGATCAGGTCGTCACCGTCTCCGACGACCAGACGGCCCACGCCATCCTGGGGCTGCTCGAGCGCGAGCGGATGCTCGCCGAGGGCGCCGGGGCGGCGCCGCTGGCCGCCCTGAACGAGCGGCGGGCCCGCGTGAGCGGCAAGGCGGTGGCCCTGATCAGCGGAGGCAACCTCGACGTCAATCTCCTCTCCCGCATCATCGGGAAGGGCCTGGCCCTGGCGAACCGCTACGCCCGGGTGCAGGTCCCCCTCCAGGACGTGCCCGGCGCCCTCGCCAAGCTCTCGAAGACCGTGGCCGAGTGCCGGGTGAACATCATCCACATCGAGCACGACCGCTTGTCCACCCAGGTGCCCATCAACCACACCATCTCCACGCTCTACCTGGAGGTGCGGGGACGGGAGCACCTGGAGGCCTTGGTTCAGCGCCTTCTGGCCGAGGGCTACGAAGTGCGCCGGGAGGGGAATTGAGCATGGATTCGCCGCGCCGCGCCGTCATCAGCGTCAGCGACAAGCGGGGGGCCGCCGAGCTCGGCCGCGCCCTGCGGGAGGCGGGGTGGGAGATCCTCTCGACCGGCGGGACCGCCAAGGCCCTCCGGGAAGCCGGGGTGGAGGTCACCGAGGTCAGCCGCTTCACCGGCCAGCCCGAGATCCTGGGCGGGCGGGTCAAGACGCTCCACCCGAAGCTGCTGGGCGGCATCCTGGGCCGGGCGGACCAGGCGGAGGAGATGCGGGCGAACGGCATCGAGCCGATCGGCCTGGTGGCGGTGAACCTCTATCCCTTCCGGGAGACGGTGCGCCGGCCCGGGGTCGCGTACGGCGAGGCGGTCGAGCAGATCGACATCGGCGGGCCCAGCATGGTGCGCGCCGCCGCGAAGAACCACGGGCGCGTGGCGGTCGTGGTGGACCCGGACGACTATCCCGAGATCATCGCCTGCCTCCACGCCGGGGGGGACTTCCCGGCCCCGCTCCTCCGGCGCCTGATGCGCAAGGCCTTCCAGCACACGGCGGCCTACGACGCCGCCATCTCGGCCTACTTCGCCGCCCAGGAGGCCCCGGAGGGAGGGGAGCTGCCCGAGAAGGTGGTGCTGGAGCTCGACCGCGTCCGCAGCCTCCGCTACGGCGAGAACCCCCACCAGAAGGGTGCCTTCTACCGCGCGGGCGGGGCGGCGGGTTTCTCCCTGGCGGACGCCGAGGTCTTGGGCGGCAAGGAGCTCTCCTTCAACAACTACCTCGACCTGGCCGCCGCGGCCGAGCTCGTGGCGGACATGGAGGAGCTGGCCTGCGTCATCATCAAGCACACGAACCCCTCGGGGGTCGGGCTGGGAGGCACGCAGGCCGAGGCCTATAAGCGCGCCCTGGCCTGTGACCCCATCTCCGCCTTCGGCAGCATCATCGGCTTCAACCGGGAGGTCGATCGCGGGGCCGCCGAGGCCATGCGGGAGCTCTTCGTGGAGGCGGTGGTGGCGCCCGGCTACGCGCCGGACGCGCTCGAGGTCTTCCGCAAGAAGAAGAACCTCCGCATCCTGCGCCTCCCGGGGCTGGGCGCGGCCCCGCCGGGCGGGCTGGACCTCCGCTCGGTGCCGGGCGGCGTCCTGCTCCAGGAGCGGGACCGGATCGGCCCGGAGGACTTCGCCTGGAAAGTGGTCACTCCCCGGGCGCCCTCGAAGGAGGAGGAGATGGCCCTGCGCCTCGCCTGGCGGGTGGCCCGGCACGTGAAGAGCAACGCCATCGTCCTCTGCGACGCCCAGGGCACGGTGGGGGTGGGCGCGGGGCAGATGAACCGGGCCGACTCGGTGCGACTGGCCGCCGAGCGCGCCCAGCTCCCGGTGAAGGGGACCTCCCTGGCGTCCGACGCCTTCTTCCCCTTCCGGGACGGGGTGGACGCGGCCGCCAAGTACGGCGTGACCGCCATCGCCGAGCCCGGCGGCTCCGTCCGTGACGACGAGGTGATCCAGGCCGCCGCCGAGCACGGGATCGCCATGGTGTTCACGGGGCGCCGCCATTTCCGCCACTAGCCGCCCCATGAGCCATCTCCCGGCCGCCTCCCTCCTGTTCGGAGAGGAAGTTTCCCCGGTGGAATCCTTCCGCCGGCTGGAAGTCTTCCTCAACGCGCTGGCGGCCCTCCCCAAGAAGTCCTGGCGCCCCCGCACCGACCCTCGGGGCGTCCGCGTCGAGGGGCCGGGCCTGCGGCGGGCCGAGGCGCTGCTGGAGCGGCTGGGGATGCCCGCTCCGGGACGCTCCGTCGTCCACGTCGTGGGGACGAGTGGGAAGGGCTCGACCGTCCTTATGATGGCGGAGGCCTTTTTCGCCGCGGGCGTCCGGACGGCGGCCTTTTTTTCCCCCCACCTGACCTCCCTCGCCGAGCGGTTCTGGATCAACGGCCGGTTCATGGATCCCTCGCAGGCCCGGCGGTGCGGCTTCCGCTTGGCCGAGGCCGCCGGCGAGATGGCCAAGGACGCCGAGCTGGGCCCGCCCTCCTACTTCGAGGCGACGCTGGGGGTTTTTCTTCTCGCCGCGGAGGAGGCGGGGTGCGAGATGATCCTCCTCGAGGCGGGGCTGGGGGGAACCTATGACGCGACGAACGCCGTCACGCCCGCCGTCCTCGACGTGGTGACCCCCATCGGCCTGGACCACACCGATCTGCTCGGGGAGACGGTCGCCCGGATCGCGCGGGACAAGGCGGGCATCATCACCCCGGGCGGGCGGGTGATATCGGGGGCGCGGCACGTGAGCGCGCGGCGGGAACTGGCCCGCGCTGCCCGGGAGCGCGGGGCGGCCATGTTTGTCCCCCCCGAGGTGCGGGGCCTCTCCTGGGACGCGGAGGGGTGCCGCTTCGAGCTCGCCTTCACCGGAGGGGAGCGGTGGGAGGGGATGCGCACCCGGATGTGGGGTGCGCACCAGGCGGCCAACGCCGCCGTCGCGGCGGGGGCGTGCCGGCTGCTCGGGCTGGGGGAGGCGGCGGTGCGGGCGGGGGTGTCGGCGGCGCGGCTCCCCTGCCGCCTCGAGGCCATGCCGGGCCACCCCGCCGTCATCCTGGACGGCGCCCACAACCGGGACAAGGCCCGCGCGCTGGCCGAGGCGATGGACCGCTGGCCCGCGCGGCGCAGGCTCTTCGTCCTCGGTGCGGTGGGGGACAAGGACTACCGGGGCATGGCGCGGGTGCTGGCCCCGGCGGGCCACCGCTTCCTCGTTACCCTGCCGCCGGGCGGCGTGCCGCGCCCGGGCCTGCTGCCCGAGAGGTTCCGCCAGGCTCTGGTGCGGGCGGGCGCCCGGGAGGTGGAGGTGCAGATGGACCCCTGGAGCGCCTTCGAGGCCGCCCTCGCCGAGGCCCGGGAGGAGGATGTGGTGGTGGTGGCGGGATCGCTCTACCTCGCCGGCGAGCTCCGCCGCCGCTGGGTGCCGGAGAGCCGCATCCTGGAGACGGGCCGCGCCTTCCCGCCGGAGTTCGGAACGTGAGGGAGGCGCTGACGTTCCTTCCGGGCCGGCGCACCCCCCCGGCCCCCGCCGGCTGCCGGGGACGCGTCCTGGACTTCACCCGCGCCCGGATCATGGGCGTCCTGAACGTCACCCCGGACAGCTTCTCCGACGGGGGCAAGTTCGTGGACCTTCACCGCGCCCTCGAGGCCGTGGCCCGGATGGCGGAAGAGGGCGCGGACATCATCGACATCGGGGGGGAGAGCACCCGCCCCGGGTCCGCGCCCGTGGACGAGGCCGGGGAGCTCCGGCGCGTCATGCCCGTCCTGGAGCGGCTGGACCCCTCGAAGGGACCCTTCCTCTCCATCGACACCCGCAAGCCCGGCGTGGCCCGCACCGCCCTCGACGCGGGGGTCCACATCGTCAACGACGTGGGGGGGTTGTCCGACCCGGGCATGCGGGAGGCCGCCGCCCGGACGGGGGCGGCCGCCATCGCCATGCACATGCGGGGCGAGCCGCGGACGATGCAGGAGAATCCGGTTTATGAGGACGTGGTGCGCGAGGTGTGCTCCTTCCTGGAGGAGCGGGCCCGCGGGGCCGAGGCGGCGGGCGTCCGCTCGGTGTGGGTGGACCCCGGCATCGGCTTCGGGAAGACCTGGGATCACAATCTGGGAATTCTTCGCCGGCTTCCGGCGTTCATGGCCTTGGAGCGGCCCCTGGTGATCGGGGTGTCGCGAAAGGCCTTCGTGGGAGCGATCACGGGTGTGCAGCGGCCGGAGGAGCGCGTCATCGGCTCCAAGGTGGCCGAGGCCTTCGCCGCCATGGCGGGGGCGGACGTCATCCGCACCCATGACGTGGGAGCCGCCCGGGAGGCCCTCCAGATGGCCGCCGCCCTCGCGCGGGGAAGTGTGGCGGATCGCTCGCCATAGGAGAGCACCTTGCTGGCGTATGTTTTCGAGTTCTGGTGGATGCTGCCGATCGCCTTTTGCGTGTGCCTGATGGCTACAAGCTCGAGCGTGGAAGGCGCCGTGTTCTTCGCCCCGATCTTCATCCTCGTGTTCCCTCGTCTGGCCGGCATCGAGATCATTCCCATCGAGGCGGTCTTCCTCGCGCTCGCGACGGAGATTTTCGGCTTCGGGAGCGCGCTCATGGGCTATCTGAGGCGCGGCCTGGTGGACGCCTCCATCGCGGCGAAGGTCCTGAGCGTTTCGGTCCCGGTCGGGATCGGATTCGGCTTTTTGGCCCACTCCGTCCCCGGGGGGCTGATCATGGGCGGGCTCGGGATGCTCATGCTGGCGCTCTCGGCGATGATGTCCCGGTCTTTCTCCGTTGGAGAGACCCCCGCGGCGAGGGTGGAGGAAGGGCATGGCCCTCCCACCCGCGTGGACGTTTTCGGCCGGCGTTATTGGTATTCCTACGAGCATGGCCTTTTCGGCGCCGCGTGGTCCGTGGTGGGGGGGATTTTCGTGGGCCTCACGGGGATCGGGATCGGGGAGTTGGCGACCACGAGCCTCGTCATCCGCCACCGCCTTCCCGTCCGGGTCGCCATCGGAACCGGGATCTTGATCGTGTTCGCGACCGTGCTGCCCGCGACGCTCGTCCACGCATATGTTTTCTCTTCCAGCGAGATGAATGTCCACTGGAATATCCTCTTCATGACCATCCCCGCCGTGGCCTGCGGGGGCCAGGTGTCTCCCTTCATCAACAATCGGGTGGATGGGAATAAAATGAAGACTTTCCTGGCCGGGGTGTTCGTCATTGTTGGAGGTCTCCTGCTCTGGAGATCCCTCCGGCCTTGAGCTCGCGCGCGGCACCGCGATTGACACGGCTTCCACCGGCTCCTATTTTTATTTAAGAGGTCTTGTTTCGAGTCTTTTCGCCTGCCCGAAAAATTCCCCCGTTTTGTCGCCTTTCTCGCACCCTAATCCTGGCGAAATACAGCAGCCGCGCAGGCGGTTTACGGCCTTGCCGGAAAGGCAGGAGGAAACCGAAATGAAACTCGCCGATGTCATGCGCATCTTCAAATTGGACACGGGAGTCCCCGCCCTGGGCACGGGCCGGGGATTTTTCGCGGGCAAGGGAGACGAAACGGCCTCCATCAGCCCGCTGGATGAGCGGCCGCTGGCAAGCTTCCATCACGCCTCCCGCGAGCAGGCCGAGGAGGTGCTCCAGGCGGCGCGGCAGGCATTTCATATCTGGCGCGGCGTGCCGGCTCCGGTCCGCGCCCAGGTTCTGCTCGATCTCGCCGGGGCCTTCCGGGAGAAGAAAGAGCCCCTCGCCCATCTGATGACCTATGAGATGGGCAAGCCGGTGCGCGAGGCCCGCATCGAAATCGAGGACTGCGCCATCACGGCGACCTACGCGGCGGGGCTTGCCCGCAAGATCGGCGGCATGGAGGCTCCGAGCATCCGGCCGGACGTCCAGCTCATGGAGAAATGGCATCCGGCCGGGCCGGTGCTGATCATCACGGCGTTCAACTTCCCCGCCTCGCTGTGGGCCTGGAACGCCTGCCTCGCCGTCCTGTGCGGGGACAGCACCGTCTGGAAGCCCGCCCCGCAGACCCCCCTCATGACCGTTGCCGTCCTGCGCATCGTGGCCGAGACGCTCGCCGGCCATCCGGAGGTGCCCGAGGGGGTTTTCAGCTTCATCATGGGGACGAACGAGGACGTGGCCGTCCCGCTGGTGGGCGACAAGCGGCTGCCCGTCGTGTCCGCCACGGGCAGCATCGGCATGGGACGCGCCGTGGGCAAGGCGGTGGCCGAGCGGCTGGGCACCGCCATCCTGGAGCTGGGCGGGAACGCCGCCGCCCTCTTCACGCCTAGCGCCGAGATGGAGCTCTCCCTCCGGCACGCCTTCTTCGCCGCCACCATGAACGGCGGGCAGCGCTGCACCGCGCTGCGGCGGCTGCTGGTCCATGAGTCCCGCTGGGACGGCGTGGTCGGGCGGCTGAAGACGGCCTACAAGAGCCTTCCGGTGGGCGACGTGTTCGGAGAGAACCATACCCTCTCCCCGTTGGTGGACCGAAAGGCGGCCGAGGGATTCGAGGGGAAGGTCCGCGAGCTCAAGGCCGAAGGGATCGAGATGTTCACCCCGGGCACCGCGCTTCCCGACGACGGCACCTACGTCCCGCCCTGCATGAGCCTGCTGGAGAGGGACGCGCCCCAGCCTCAGGAGGAGACATTCGGCCCGCTGCTCTATGTCCAGCCGTACAGCACGTTCGACGAGGCCATCGAGAAACACAATGCCGTCCCACAGGGGCTGGCTTCGGGTATCTACACCAACGACGTGGGGGAGATGCAGCGGTTCGTCTCGGAGCGCGGATCGGACGCGGGCTTGGTCGCGGTCAACGACATCACCGGCAACCTCGAGGTGGCGCTGGCCTTCGGCGGCACCAAGGATTCCGGCGTCCTCTCCGAAAAGGGCGGCGACAGCTGGAAGCACTACATGCGCCGGCAGAGCATCGTGGTCAATTACAGCGGCCAGGCGCTGCCGGCCGCCGGGGTCAGCTTCGGCAGCTAGCGCCGAGGGGGCCTGTTGACAGCGGACGCTCCCGCCCCTAGTCTTCCCCCGTTCAGCCCCAGGGCACCGGACCGTTCCGGCCGGGAGCCTGGTTTCGGGCCGGCTGGCGGGCTTTTCGAGCAGCGGCGTTCACCCCCGAGGGAGCGACCATGGTCACCTGCACCCACCGCAAGAAAATCACTTCCGTCACCGTCCGCGCGAGCAAGGGCGGCGAGCGCCTGACCTCGGTGACGGCCTACGACTATCCCACAGCCAAGATCGCCGACGAGGCGGGGGTGGACATCCTTCTCGTCGGGGACAGCCTCGGCATGGTGGTGCTCGGCTACCCGGACACCACGAAGGTCACCCTCGACGACATCCTCCACCACACGAAGGCGGTGGCCCGCGCCAAGCCGCTGTCTCTCCTGGTGGCGGACCTGCCCTTCCTCACGTACGGGGTCGATGTCCGGGAAACCGTCCGGAACGCCGGGCGGCTGATCCAGGAGGGCGGCGCGGAGGCGGTCAAGCTCGAGGGCGGGGTGCGGGTGCGCGAGGACATCCGGGCGGTGGTGGACTGCCAGATCCCGGTGATGGGCCACGTGGGGCTCACGCCCCAAAGCTTCCACGCCTTCGGCGGCTTCAAGATCCAGGGCAAGAAGAGCGAGGACGCGGACCGGGTGCTGCGCGACGCGGTGGCGGTCCAGGAGGCGGGGGCATTCTCGGTGGTCCTCGAGGGCATCCCCGCTGCGCTGGCCGGACGCATCACCCGCGAGATCGATATCCCCACCATCGGCATCGGCGCGGGTCCCGCCTGTGACGGCCAGGTCCTCGTCCTTCACGACATGCTCGGCTTGTACCCCGACTTCCAGCCCAAGTTCGTGAAGGTGTATGCCAATCTGGGGGACGCCACCCGCTCCGCCTTCGAGCGGTTCTGCCGGGAGGTGCGAGAGGGCGTCTTTCCGGGGCCGGAGCATTCCTTCTAAGCCCCTCACACGCGGCCCTGAAATCGAAAAACCGCTTCCTTTCACAAAAAAAGAAGCGGGGTTTTTCCCCGCTTCCATCCTTCCTCTTTCGAATTGACCATCTGACTGGTCTGCGGAAGGTTAGCCTCCCGCCTTTGCACCGGGCGCCTGGACACCCGCGGCAACCGTCAACTATGGAACCGGCCTACGGTCGTCGCTCCCCGGGAGGCCGGTGTTTTCCGCTCCCGAGGAGCTATCCTGCTTCACCACAGCCTCCTCCGGCCCAACGGCTTGCTCCTTTATGGGGAAGCGTGGCCGGCAGCGCTTCTCGCCGCTCTTTTAAAGACCAAGAGGTGGAAAAGTCTTGCCTTCCCTCTTACCGAAGGCTCTTTTCCACCTCTTGGATGAAGGGAAGAAAGGATAAGGCCAAGGGCTGAAGTTCTTTGTTCCACGAATTCCGCTCTCTCTGGCCTCATCCCCCCTCATTATTCAATTTAAGAGCCAGGCCGGGAGCGATCAAGGCCCCCGATCGAGATAACCTGCCCGTTTCTCCCACCGCGCCGCGTTGTTTTCGTAATTCATTTAGAATCAGTTTCTTAGATGAAATTCAGTCAGATGATTCGCCCTTTATTTCCCCTATGCATAAATGAGCCATAACTCTCATTTTCATCGGGAAATACCTGAATTGCAGTTAATTCCTTAAGAATTCCGTTGACACTCTTCTTGGCCGGGGGGTATATACGAAGGCATTAGTGGGGGAAAGTGGAATAATGTGGGGGAGCCGCCCATGCTCATCAGCTCCCACGCCGTATCCGTGGACGCGAAGGGGCGCGTCAGCATTCCCGCCCGCTTCAGGGAGTATCTGAGCTCCACATACGGCGACCAGCTGGTGCTGCTCGACATGGACAACTGCATCTTCGCCTATCCCCTTGAGGAGTGGAGGCGAAGATTCAGCGAAAAATTTCGGGACCTGCCCACTTACCGCGAGGAGGTCCGCCGCTACCTCCGGCGAATGTACGGGCGGGCGATGCAGTGCGAGCTCGACAAGCAGGGGCGCATCCTCTTGCCGGGGCGCATCCGGGAGGCGGCGGGAATCCAGAAGGAGGCCGTCATCGTCGGCCTGGAGAACAAGTTTGAGATTTGGAGCCGGGAGCGATGGGAACAGCAGGGGGAGGGGCAGCCCGGCCAAGCCCAGGAGGCGGCGGAACAGGGCTTAATCGAACTGGAGTTCTAACGCTGCTTCCCCGGGGGGGGGATCACCGTTGCTTACAGCGACCATTCCACGCGCGCTCATACACCAGGCGGCGGCCTTCGCCGGCCGGCGCCTGGCGGGACCGGACCGAGACATGATCGCGTCTCACGTTCCGGTCATGGTTCAGGAGGTGCTTCACTTCCTGGCGCCGGCACCGGGGGCTGTGTTCTTAGATTCTACCTTGGGCGGAGGGGGACACAGCCTTGCGTTGCTGGATGCGATTCAGCCATCGGGTGTGCTGATCGGCCTTGACCGGGACGGAGACGCGGTCCATCTCGCCCGCCGCCGCCTCGCGCGCTTCGGTCCCGCCGCCCACCTCCACCACGCGCACTTCCGCGAGCTCAAGCGGGTCGCGGCGGAGGAAGGCTACGAGGCGGTGGACGGTGTCCTGTTCGACCTCGGCATCTCCTCCATGCAGCTCGACACCCCGGGCCGGGGGTTCCGCTTCGACTCGCCAGATCCGCTCGATATGCGCATGGACCGCCGCTCCGGGCTCACGGCCGCCGACCTGGTGAACGGCCTCCCGGAGGGCGAGCTGGCCGATCTCATCTATCAGTACGGTGAAGAGCGCCACTCCCGCGCCATCGCGCGGGCCATCGGGCGCGCCCGCGCGAGGAAGGCGGTCGAGAGCTGCGAGGAGCTCGCGGCGATCGTCTCGGCCGCCGCCCGCCGGGGCGGCGGCCGCGGGAGGGCGCGCATCCATCCGGCCACCCGGACCTTCCAGGCCCTGCGGATCGCGGTCAACCGCGAGCTCGACGATCTGGAGGCGGCCCTGCGCGACGCCGTGGATCTCCTCCGGCCGGGCGGGCGGCTGGCGGTCATCGCCTTCCACTCCCTCGAGGACCGCATCGTCAAGAACGTCATGCGGGACCTCTCGGGGAAAGGCGAGGGGGCCCGCCTGCGGCTCCTGGCCAAGAAGGTCGTCCGGCCGGGCGAGGCCGAGGTGGCGGCCAACCCCCGCAGCCGCAGCGCGCGCCTGCGGGCGGCCGAGAAGCTCGAGGGCGAAGGATGAGCCCCGCCGCGGCGGCCGGCCGCCTGCGGCGGGAGCGCCGCGGAGGCCTTTCCCGGGCCGCGGATAAGGAGTTCCCCCTCGTCCCGGCGGCGCTGTGGCTGGGCATGCTGGCCCTGAGCGCGCTCGCCCTGGTCTGGCCGCACCTGGAGATGGTCAAGCTGGGCTATGAGCTGACGCGGCTCGAGGCCGAGCGGGACCGGCTGATCCAGGAGGGCCGGGTGCTCCGGGTGGAGGAGGCGTCGCTGCGGCAGCTCGACCGCATCGAGTCGATCGCCCGCGCCAAGCTGAGCATGGTCTTCCCGGTGCCGGAGCAGATCGTCTACGTGAAGGTCCCGCCGGGGAACTGGCGGTAATGGATGTGGATCGTTCCTCCCGCCCATGGCAGGAAGCGGGCTCGTGAGACAGGGCCACCTGCGCCGGCTGATCGCGTGCGGCGTCCTCGTGGGGCTCGGCTTCGCCGCGCTGGCGGTCAAGCTTTTCCTGATCCAGATACGCGACCGGGAGTTCCTGGTCGCTTTCGCGGAGCGGCAGCTCCGGCGGACGCTCGTCGTGAGGCCCAAGCGGGGGGAGATTCTCGACACACGGGGCCGGCCCCTTGCCGTGAGCGTGGAGGCGCCCTCCTTGTACGCGAACCCGCAGGAGATCGAGAACCCCCGCGAGGCGGCGGCCGCCTTGAGCCGGGCCCTCGGAATCCCCGGGCCGGAACTCGATCACAAGCTGAGCGGGGACAAGCGCTACGTCTGGCTCCAGCGCAAGATCAACCCGGAGGAGAAGCGCAGGGTCATGGAGCTCGAGATTGAAGGCCTGGGCTTCGCCACCGAGAGCCGGCGCTTCTATCCGAAGCGGGAGCTGGCCTCCTCGCTGCTCGGCTTCGTCGGGGTGGACGAGAAGGGGCTCTCGGGCGTGGAGCGGGCCTTCGAGGCCCAGATGGGCGGGCAGGCGGGGCGAGTGGAGATCGAGCGCGACGCCCGCGGCCGGTCCATTCATCCGGAGGCGCGGGTCCTTCGCTTCCCGCGGGCGGGGGCGGACGTCCGGCTGACCATCGACGAGGTGCTCCAGTTCATCGTGGAGAAGGAGCTCGCGGCCCAGGTGGCGCAGGTCGGGGCGCGGCGGGGCATCGGGGTCATGGTCGAACCCTCGAGCGGCCGGGTCTTGGCCATGGCCTCCGTGCCGGGGTTCAACCCGAACGCCTACGAGCGCTACCCGGCCGACCGCTGGCGGGACGCCGTCCTGCAGGAGGTGTACGAGCCGGGTTCCACCTTCAAGCTGATCACCGCCGCCGCCTACTTGGAAGCGGGCGGGGATTGGCGCAAAATGTTTTTCTGCGAAGAGGGGCTTCTGCGGGTCGGGGCAGGCTATACTCTCCGCGACCACAAGAAGTTTGGTTGGTTGTCCGCCGAGCAGGTGATCGTCCATTCCTCCAACATCGGCACCTACAAGATGGGCGCGGAGGCGGGGCCCGAGCGGCTTTACCGCATGGCCCGCCGCTTCGGCTTCGGCCAGGCCATCGACATCGGCTTGGCCGGACAGGCGGAGGGAATCCTCCGCCCGCCCGCCCGCTGGTCGGGCACCTCGGTTGCGGCCGTCTCCATCGGCCAGGAGGTGGGCGTGACCCCGCTCCAGATGGTCATGATGGCCGCGGCCATCGCCAACGGCGGAATGATGCCCGGGGCGCGCCTCGTCGAGGACGTGGAGCAGGACGGCCAGCCCCTGTGGCACCCGGCCCGGCGGGAGCCGCGGCGGGTGCTCGGCGCCCGCACGGCGGCCGTGCTGGCCCAGACCATGCGGAAGGTCGTGGCCGAGGGGAGCGGAGGACAGGCCGAGGTGCCGGGATACTGGGCGGCGGGGAAGACGGGGACGGCCCAGAAGCTCGACCGGGAGACCAAGACCTACAGCCGGAGCAAGTTCGTCATGTCGTTCGTGGGCTTCGTCCCCTTCAAGGACCCGCGCCTGGCGCTGCTGGTGATCATCGACGAGGGCCGGGGAAGAGAGGGCGCGTGGGGCGGTTCCGTGGCGGCGCCGGCGTGGCGGCGGATCGCCTGGCAGTCCCTTCGCTACCTCCGGGTTCCGCCCGAGGGGGCGAGGGTGCTGGAGGCCGCCGGGCAGGCGCCCGAAGCCCCGCTTCCGGTATCCTCCAAGGGTTTCTCGTTCGGCGAAAAAGTATCCTCGCTGGCCCGGACGGTTCACCACGTTCTTCATGGTTCCGCCTCCGCCCCCTCACCAGAGGAGCGCGGGCATTGAGCCCGGCGACGATGGCCGACCGGAAGGTACATTCATTCCTGGAGCTGGCCCGAGCGGTGCCGCGCGCCCAGGCGCGGGGCGGGGAAGGCCTGGAGATCGGCGGCGTGGCCTACGACTCGCGCCGGGTCTCGCCCGGAGATCTGTTCGTGGCCGTGCGCGGCTTCCAGTCGGATGGCCATCTGTTCGCCGCCGAGGCGGTGAAGGCGGGAGCGGCCGCCCTCGCGCTGGAGCGCGAGGTGGAGGGCGTCCCGGCGGAAGTCCCGCGCCTCATGGTCCCCTCGGGCCGGGAGGCCCTGGCCCTGCTGGCGGACGCCTTCTACGGGCACCCCACCGGCTCGCTGTCGCTCGTGGGCGTGACGGGGACCAACGGAAAGACCACCACCGCCTTCCTGATCGAGTCCGTCCTCCGGGCGTCGGGCCGGCGGACCGGGCTGCTGGGGACCATCCACTACCGCATCGGCGACCGCGTCATGGAGCAGCCCCGCACCACCCCCGAGGCCCCCGACCTTCAGGCGTTCCTGAGCGAGGTCCTGGAAGCGGGCGGGACCCACGCGGTGATGGAAGTCTCCAGCCACGGCATCGCGCTGGAGCGGGTCAAGGGCTCGGAGTTCGCGTCGGTGGTCTTCACCAACCTGACCCAGGACCATCTCGACTTCCACGGGGACATGGAAGCCTATTACCGCGCCAAGCTGGCTCTGTTCACCGAGGGCCCTCCGGGGGCGTCCGTCATCAACGTGGACGATTCATACGGCCGTCGGATCGCCGGGGAGGCCCGCGGCGACCTCTGGCGATACGCGATTGAGGAGAAGGGCGCGGAGGTGAGCGCGCGGGAGGTCGCGCTCTCGGCCGAGGGGATGCGTTTCGAGCTGGCGCACCCGTGGGGCCGGACGCGCATCGAGACTTCCCTCATCGGACGGCACAACGTGAGCAACATCCTCGCCGCCTCGGCGGCCTGCTTCTCGCTGGGGCTTCCGGCGGAGGAGATCGCGCGCGGCGTCCGCGCCCTCTCCGCGGTACCGGGCCGGTTCGAGCGGGTGAGCCTCGGCCAGCCCTTCCTCGTCGTGGTGGATTACGCCCACACCGAGGACGCCCTGCAGCGCGTGCTGGAGTTCGCCCGGCCCATCACCCGGGGGAGGCTCCTCACGCTGATGGGATGCGGCGGAGACCGGGATCGCCGGAAGCGCCCGCTCATGGCCGCGGCGGCCGTTCGGGCGAGCGACTGGGTGGTGATGACCTCGGACAACCCGCGCACCGAGGACCCCGCCGCCATCCTGCGGGAGGTCGAGGCGGGAGTGGACCGGGTGCCCGGCGGGCGCGCCCGGGCGCGCTCCATCGTGGACCGGCGCGAGGCCATCCGCGCCATCGTCGCCGAGGCCCGGCCCGGGGACACGGTGGTCATCGCCGGGAAGGGGCACGAAACGTATCAGATCGTGGGGCGGGAGCGCTTCCCCTTCGACGACCGCGAGGAAGTGCGGGCGGCGCTCCGTCTCCTGGGGCACGGAAAGTGAGCGAGGGAATCGCCGTGGCCATGTTCACCGCAGCGCAGATCGCCCGGGCCGTGGGCGGCCGCGTGGCGCGCGGAAGCGAGGGGATGGAGGCCTCGGGCGTGAGCACCGACAGCCGCACCCTCGCGCCCGGCGAGCTCTTCATCCCTCTCACGGGCCCGAACTTCGACGGCCACGACTTCATCGGGAGGGCGGCCGCCGCCGGCGCGGCGGGCGTCATCGTCCAGCGGGGCCGCTCCACCCCCTCCTTGGATGGGATCTTCGCCATCGAAGTGGAGGATACCCTCCGGGCGCTGGGAGACCTCGCCCGCTTCCACCGCGAGAGGCACGACATCCTGGCCGCCGCCGTCACCGGCAGCAACGGCAAGACCACCACGAAGGAGATGCTCGCCTCAATCTTTTCCCTGGGGGCCGAGACGCTGAAGAGCGAGGGGAACCTGAACAACCTGGTGGGACTCCCGCACCAAGTGCTGCGCCTGCTGCCCGAGCACTCCCGCGCGGTCTTCGAGATGAGGATGAACCAGCCGGGCGAGATCCGGCGCCTGGCCGAGATCGCGCTCCCCCGGATTGGGGTCATCACCAACGTCGCCCCCGCCCATCTCGAGGGCCTGGGATCCATCGAGGCGGTGCGCGAGGCGAAGGGGGAGCTGCTCGAGGCCATGGGCGCGAAGGGGCGGGCGGCGCTGAGCGGAGAGGATTCCCACAGCCGCCTCCTCGCCCGGCGCTTCCGCGAGGCGGGGGGGGAGGTCCTCACATTCGGGTTCTCGGCGGACTGCGGCGTGCGCGGGAGCGACATTCGTGTGTCGGCGGGGGAGGGTACCCGGTTCGCCCTTCACGCCGGGGGACGGGAGGCCCGGGTCCGTCTCCCCGGCCTGGGCCGCCACAACGTGCTGAACGCCCTCGCGGCGGCGGCGGCGGCTTCGCTCGCGGGCTGCCCCATGGACGAGATCGCGCGGGGGCTGGAGAGGGCCGCGCCGCCCAAGATGCGGCTCGAGGTCCGGCCCCTCCCGCGCTGGGAAGGCTGCTCCCTCATCGACGACGCCTATAACGCGAACCCGGCCTCGATGCTCCAGGCGCTGGAGACGGCCGCCCAGCTCCGGGGGGAGGCCCGTCTCTTCGCCGTCCTCGGTGACATGAAGGAGCTTGGAGCCTACGCCGAGGAGGCGCACCGGGAGCTGGGCCGGGCGGCGGCCCGGCTGGCGGACGGCCTGGCGGGCGTCGGCCCGATGATGGCCCTCGCGGTGGAGGAGGCGCGCCGCGCCGGCCTGCCGCCGGAGCGGGCGCGCCGGTTCGAGGCGCCTGCCGAGGCGTCCGCCTGGGTGGCGCGCTGCCTCAAGCCGGGCGACTGGGTGCTGGTCAAAGGCTCCCGTTCGATGCGGATGGAGCGGGCGGCGGAGGCCTTGGAGGGCTGATGCTTTACTCCCTGTTCGTGGGGCTGAGCGACACCGTCTCGATCTTCCAGGTGTTCCGGTTCATCACGTTCCGGACCGCGCTGGCGGCTTTCACGGCCCTGCTCATGTGCCTTCTGCTCGGGCCTCACCTCATCCGCGCCCTGCGGAAGTTCCAGATCGGGGAGGAGATCCGCCAGGACGGGCCGAAGAGCCACTTCTCGAAGAAGGGCACGCCGACGATGGGCGGCCTCCTCATCCTCGCCTCCATCATCCTTCCTACCCTTTTGTGGACCGACCTGAGCCTTCGCCTCGTCTGGCTCATCCTCTTCGCGACGGCGGCGTTCGGGTTCCTCGGGTTCGTGGACGACTACAAAAAGGTCATCCTGAAGGACAAGAAGGGCGTCCCGCCTTCCCGGAAGTTCCTCTTCCAGGGCCTCATCGGGCTGGCCATCGGGGCGGCGCTCTACACCGGCTGGGCCGTGCCGCAGTTCAAGCCGGTGGTGATGTTCCCCTTCTTCAAGAACCTCCAGCCCGACATCGGCGCGTGGTTCATCCTCTATGCGGCGGTGGTGATCGTCGCCACGAGCAACGCCGTCAACCTGACCGACGGCCTCGACGGGCTGGCCATCGGGCCCTTCATGATCGCGTCGGGCGCCTACCTGGTGTTCAGCTACGTGGCCGGCCACGCGGTGATCTCGAAGTACCTCCTGATCCTCCCCGTGCGCGGCGGGGGGGAGCTCGCGGTCGTCTGCGGCGCCATGGTGGGGGCCGGCCTGGGGTTCCTGTGGTTCAACGCCTATCCCGCCCAGGTCTTCATGGGGGACGTGGGCGCCCTCCCGCTCGGCGCCGTCCTCGCGACCATCGCCCTCGCCATCAAGCAGGAGCTTCTCCTGTTCCTGGTGGGCGGGTTGTTCGTGCTCGAGGCGCTATCGGTCATCCTGCAGGTCCTCTCCTTCAAGACGACGGGCCAGCGGATCTTCCGCATGGCCCCCCTCCACCATCACTTCGAGGAGAAGGGCTGGGTGGAGCCCAAGGTGACGGTGCGCTTCTGGATCGTGGCGGTGCTGCTCGCTCTGCTGAGCCTGAGCACGCTGAAGCTGAGATGAGGAGCCTCATGGCGGAGAGCCGATCGGCGGAATGGACGGAGGGGATCCCCTCGCGGCGCGTGGTGGTGATGGGCATGGCCCGCACCGGCCGCGCCGCCGCCGCCGTCCTCGCCCGGCGCGGGGCCGAGGTGGTGGCGACGGACATGAAGGACATCCCCGGCCTGCGCGAGGAGCTTCCGCGCGAGGTGGCGCTCGAGCTGGGCGGCCACCGGGAAGAAACCTTCCGCCGCTGCGACGTGCTCGTGGTGAGCCCGGGCATCCCGGCCACCGACCGCTTTATCCGGCTCGCGCTCGCATCGGGGGCGGAGGTGATCAGCGAGATCGAGCTGGCGTGGCGGCTCTGCCCGGCGCCCGTCGCCGCGGTGACCGGGACGAACGGCAAGACCACCGCCACCACCATGCTCGGCGCCATCCTCGAGGAGGCAGGTTTCCGGGCCCCCGTGGGCGGGAACATCGGCCGGCCCCTCGTGGACGTGGTGGAGAAGGAGGGGCAGGAGGCGGACTTCGTGGTGAGCGAGGTGAGCAGCTTTCAGCTCGAATGGGCGCCCACTCTCCGGCCCCGCGTGGGTGTCATCACGAACGTGACGCCGGACCACCTCGACCGCCACCCGGACATGGACGGTTACGCCGCGGTCAAGGCCCGGCTTCTGGCCAATCAGGGACCGGGCGACGCCAAGGTGCTGAACGCGGACGATCCCTTCACGGCCCGCTATCTCCCCGGCGGGCGCCAGGCGGCGCTCGCCTTCAGCCGGACGAAAATCCCGGAAGCCGGCGCTTACGTGGAGGACGGGTGGATTTACCTCCGCATCGGCGGAGACCGGCAGCGGGTGTGCGCGGCCGGGGAGCTGGCGGTCCCGGGGGTGCACAACTTGGAGAACTTCCTCGCGGCCTGCGCGGCGGCGGGGTTCCTCGGCGCGGGCCCGGACGCCATGGCCCGCCTGGCGCGGCGCTTCAAGGGGCTCCCCCACCGGATGGAGCCGGTCGCCGAGATCGGCGGGGTGCGCTGGGTGAACGACTCGAAGGGCACGAACGTCGGGGCCACGGCCATGAGCCTGGAGAGCGTGGAGGGGCCGGTGCTCCTCATCGCCGGGGGGACGGACAAGGGAAGCGACCTCTCGCCCATGATCGAGCCGATGCGCAAGCGCGTGCGGACCATGGTGCTCATCGGCGAGGCGGCGGACCGCTTCGAGGCGTTCTTCCGCGGGAGGGTGCCCGTGGAGCGGGCGGCCACCCTGCACGAGGCGGTGCGCCGCTGCGCGGCCGCCGCCCGGCCGGGCGACACGGTGCTTCTCTCGCCCGCCTGCGCGAGTTTCGACCAATTCCGCGATTACGCCCACCGCGGGGACGTTTTCCGGGAGGCGGTGCGCGCGCTCGCAAAGGAGGGCGCGCGGTGAGGCGGCCCCGCATCGATCCGGTCATCTTCTTCAGCGCCCTGGGCCTCAGCGTGTTCGGGGTGGTGATGGTCTTCAGCGCGAGCCAGATCCTCGCCCTGGACCGCTACCGGGACGCCTTCTACTTCGTGAAGCGGCACGCCATGTGGGCGGCGGTGGGATTCGCCCTGATGCTCCTCCTGGCCCGGGTTGACGTGAGGAGGCTCAGGCGGCTCGCCGTCCCGATCCTCGTGCTCTCGTTCGTCGTCCTGGCGCTCGTCTTCGTGCCCGGCATCGGACGCTCCGCGGGGGGCGCCCGGCGATGGATCGTGCTGGGGCCGCTCTCCTTCCAGCCGGCCGAGGCGGCGAAACTGGGGTTGCTTATCTTCCTTGCGCACTTCCTCGCGGTGAAGAGCGACCGCCTGGGCGACTTCAAGTATGGCTTCATGCCGCCGGTTCTGATCACCGGGGTGGGCGTGCTCTTGATCCTCGCCCAGCCGGACCTGGGGACGGCCATGCTCCTGGCCCTGGTGGCGGGGCAGCTGCTCTTCCTCGCCGGGGCGCGCTGGCGGCACTTGGCGGGGTGCGCGCTGGCCGCGGCGCCCGTCTTTTACTGGCTGGTCTTCTCGGTGCCCTGGCGCAAGCGGCGCATCCTGGCTTTCCTGGATCCGTTCGGCGCGGTGCGGGAGACGGGCTACCAGCTCGTCCAGTCCCTCCTCGCCCTGGGCCGGGGCGGCCTCACGGGCCTGGGGCTGGGGGAGGGGAAGCAGAAGCTCCTCTACCTGCCGGAGCCCCACACCGACTTCATCTTCGCCGTGGTCGGAGAGGAGCTGGGCCTCGTCGGGGCCCTCGCCGTGGCGGCGGTGTTCACCGTGATTCTCTGGCGGGGGTTGCGCGTCGCGGCCCGCTGCGAGGACAGCTTCCGCTTCCTCCTCGCCTCCGGCATCACCCTCATGGTGACCGTCCAGGGGCTGCTGAACATGGCCGTGGCCTCGGGCCTCGTGCCGACCAAGGGGGTGCCGCTTCCGCTCATCAGCCTGGGGGGGACCTCGCTCGTGTTCACCCTTCTGGCCCTGGGCCTCCTCCTCGCCGTGGAGGCCGGGACACGGCCCGCGCCGGCGCAGGCCGCGCCGATGGACGCGGCCGCCCCATGGTCCGCCGAGGGGAGGGCCGGCTGATGCGCCTCCTCATCGCGGGCGGGGGCACCGGAGGGCATCTCTACCCGGGCATCGCGGTGGCGCGCGCCTGGTTGCGCGGGGGGCCGGAGCGCCGGGTCCTGTTCGTGGGGACGGCCAGCGGAATCGAGGCCCGGGTGCTGCCCCGGGAGGAGCTTCCCCTGGAGACCATCTCCGCCGCGGGCATCGTGGGCCGCTCGCCGGGACAGCAGATTGGCGCGGCCTTTCTCATGGCGAGGGGCCTCGCCCAGTCGCTCGGCATCATCGGCCGCTTCCGGCCCCACGTGGTGCTGGGGGTGGGAGGCTACGCCAGCGCCCCCGCCGTGGCCGCGGCCTGGCTCAGGCGCCGCCCGATCGTGCTGCTGGAGGAGAACGTCGTGCCGGGGATGACCAACCGGCTGCTGGGGCGGCTCGCCCGCCGCGTGGCCCTCGCCTTCCCGGGCGCGGCGCCCTACTTCCCTTTGGGGAAAGCCGTCGAGACGGGCCTGCCCCTGCGCGGGGAGTTCGGGGGCGAGCCGGCGCGGCCCGTGTCCTTCTGGGAAGGGCCCCTGCGGGTGCTCATCTTCGGGGGCAGCCAGGGGGCGCGTGCCCTGAACGAAGCGGTGATCGAGGCGCTCCCTCTCCTGGGGGAGCGCGCGCGGGCGATGCGCTTCGTCCACCAGACCGGGGAGGCCGATTTGGAGCGCACCCGGGAGGCCTACGCCGGGGCGGGGGCGGAGGCCGAGGTGGCGGCATTCTTCTACGACATGGCGGACCGGTTCCGGAACGCCCACCTGGCGGTGGCCCGGGCGGGCGCCTCGACGGCCGCGGAGCTGGCTTCCATGGGGCTTCCGGCGGTGCTGATTCCCCTGCCCAGCGCGACGCATGGGCACCAGGAGGCGAACGCCCGGCACCTCGCGGGGCGCGGCGCGGCCCGGATGGTCCTCCAGCGGGACCTGAGCGGCGCGTCGCTGGCCGCGCTGCTGAAGGAATTCGACGAGGGGCGGCATCTGCTGGCCGAGATGTCCCGCCGCGCCAGGGAGGCGGCGCGGCCCGACGCCTCGGAGGCGGTGGCGGTCCTGTGCAAGGAGGCGGCGCGGGCGGCCTAGGCCCGCGCCAGGAGACGGGAATGATCGCACGCGCGCACACCACGCATCCCATGCTCCGGCACTCCCAGCGCGTCCACTTCGTGGGCATCGGGGGGACGGGCATGTGCGGGATCGCGGAGGTGCTGATCAACCTGGGGTACGCGGTGACGGGGTCGGACCTGGCCCAGAACGAGGCCGTCTTCCGTCTCCGCCGGCTGGGGGCGAAGATCGCCATGGGCCACCGCGCGGAGAACGTCGAGGGGGTGGACGTGGTGGTCTACAGCTCGGCCGTCTCGGGGGAGAACGTCGAGGTGGCCGAGGCGCGGCGCCGGAAGATCCCCGTCATCCGCCGGGCCGAGATGCTGGCCGAGCTGATGCGGATGAAGTACAGCATCGCCGTCGCCGGGGCCCACGGGAAGACGACCACCACATCGCTTGTCGCCGCCGTGCTCGCGGCGGGAGGGCTGGATCCCACCGTGGTGGTGGGCGGGCGGATCAACGCCATCGGGTCGAACGCCCGCCTGGGCGAGGGCGAGTACCTGGTCGCGGAGGCGGACGAGAGCGACGGAACTTTCCTGCGCCTCGTGCCCACCATCGCCGTGGTCACCAACATCGACGAGGAGCACCTGGACTTCTACCGGGACTTCCAGGCCATCAAGCAGGCCTTCCTGGAGTTCCTGAACAAGATCCCGTTCTACGGCTTCTCGGTGGTGTGCCTCGATCACCCGGCCGTGCAGGAGATCATCCCCGGCATCGAAAAGCGCTTCTTCACCTACGGCTTCGGGTCCCAGGCGGACTACATCGGCGAAGACTTCCACTACGAGTCGGGGGAGGCTGTTTTCTCCGTCCGGCGGCGGAACGAGCGACTGGGGGAGCTCCGCCTCCGCATCCCCGGCCGCCACAACGCCTACAACGCCCTGGCGGCCGTGGCGGTCGCGTCCGAGCTGGATGTGCCCTTCGAGGCCGTTCAGCGGGGACTCCACGGCTTCGACGGCATCGGCCGGCGCCTCGAGCGCATCGGGGAGGCGGCGGGGGTGGCCGTGCTGGACGACTATGGCCATCACCCGGAGGAGATCCGGGCCACCCTGCGGGCGGTCCGGGAGGCATGGCCGGACCGCCGCCTCGTGGTCCTCTTCCAGCCCCACCGCTACAGCCGGACGCTTCACCTGGGGAAGGCCTTCCACACGGCCTTCTACGACGCCGACCTCCTGCTCGTGGCGCCCATCTACGCGGCCGGCGAGGCTCCCATCCCGGGGGTGAGCGCCTCGGCCATCGCGGAGGGAGCCCGCGCCCATGGCCACAAGGCGTGCGAGGAGGTAGAGGGCGTCCACGAAGCGGCCGGGCGGCTGGCGGAGGCCGTCCGGCCGGGGGACCTGGTGCTCACGCTGGGGGCGGGGGACGTCTGGAAGGCGGGCCGGGAGCTCTTGGAGCGGCTCGCGCCCGGGGAGAAGCGGGAGGAAGAGGCGGGATGACCGGCCTCGCGGAGGAAGAGATGGCCTTGGGCCTGGACCTCAAGCTGGCGGGGCTCGCCTGCGAGATCCGCTTCGGCGAGCGGCTGGCGCCCTACACCACCTTCCAGGTGGGCGGGCCGGCGGACGCCCTGGCCCTGCCCAAGGACGAGGCGGAGCTCGCCGGGCTCATCGCCCGCTGCCTGGCCGAGGGGCTGCCAGTGAGCGTCCTGGGCGGCGGGGCCAACACCCTGGTGCGGGACGGGGGCATCCACGGCGTGGTCGTCTGCCTCGTGAACGGGTTCCGGCAGCTCGGCGTGGCGGAGGAGGGCGAGGCCCCGATCGTCGAGGCGGGGGCGGGGGTGAAGATCTCCCAGCTCGTCCGGTTCGCGGCGGAGCGCGGGCTGGCGGGCCTCGAGTGCCTGGCGGGGGTGCCGGGGACGGTGGGCGGCGCCCTGGCCATGAACGCGGGCACGGCGGAGCGCTTCGTCGGCGAGGCGGTGGAGTCCATCCGGTGGGCGCGCCTGTCGGGCGGGGGCGTCGAGACGCTCCCGGCATCGGCTCTCGCCTTCGTCTACCGGGAGGCCCGCTTTCCGGAGCCGGGCGTGGTGACGGCGGTGCGCTTCCGGCTGAGTCGGGGCGACGCCGGGGCCCTGCGTGCCTATCTCAAGGAGCATGCAGCGGTGCGCCGGGAGCGCCAGCCCTGGGGGGTGCCCTGCGCGGGCTCAATCTTCCGCAATCCGCCGGGGGAGCGGGCCGGCCGGCTCATCGAGGCGGCGGGCCTCAAGGGCCGGCGCGTGGGCGGCGCCGAGGTGAGCCGCGTCCACGCCAACTTCCTCGTCAACTGCGGCGGGGCGAGGGCGGCGGACGTGATGGAACTGATCGAGGTGGTCCGGGCGCGGGTGCGGGAGGTGCACGGCCTGGAGTTGCAGCTCGAGCTCAAGATTGTGGGGGAGGACGCCGCATGAGCCGGACTACCCTCCGCTTTCCCGCCGTTCGGCCGGCCCCGGGCCCGGCGGGGGACGATATCCGCCCCGGCCGCGGGCTCACGCCCTCGAAGACGGGGCTCAGGCGGCGGAGCGCGGGCGCCCGGCGGAGGGGGAGCGCCTGGGTCCGCCCGGCCATCGGTTTCCTGGTGTTCGCGGAGATTCTCCTGCTGGGGGGGCACGCGGTGCGCTGGGCCAGGGTCAGCCCGCGCTTCGCCCTCAGCGAGGTCGTGGTGGAGGGCCATCGGGCGCTGGACGCGCGCGAGATCGTCCGCCTGGCGGCCGTCTCGCACGGGCGGAACATCTTTGACGTGGATCTCGAGGAAGTCCGCCGCCGGGTGGCGGCGAGCCCCTGGGTCCGCCGGGTGGGCGTGTGGAGGCAGCTCCCCCACGCCCTCCGCGTCGAGATCGAGGAGCGGCGCCCGGCCGCCCTGCTGCGCCGCGAGCCTCCCTTCGGGGTGGACGCGGAGGGGATGGTGCTGGGGGCGCTCCTCGAGAAGCCGGAGGGTTGCCTCCCGCTGTTCGAGGGCTTCGACCCCCGGTCGCTCCGGCCCGGAAGCTCGATCTGGAGCCGGGGGTTCGAGAGCCAGCTCGCGGCCCTCTCCCTCGCCGCCGGAACCCCGGCCCTCCGCGGGGGGTGCCTCTCCGTTCGGAGGCTGGAGGATGGGAGGCTCCGCCTCCGGGTTTTGGATGGCAAGCTGGACCTGCTCGCCCATGAGGAAGGACTCAAAAGCCAGGCAGCCCGCCTGCGCGCCGTGATTCAGGATGTCCTGAGGGAACCGCCCGCCTCGGAACGGATCGAGTTGGATCTCACGTTCCCGGGCCGCGTCGTCGTCCGGCCCATCGGACAGGATGGAGGAGCGAAAGGATGAGCAAACGGGGCGACGTGCTGGTGGGCCTCGACATCGGCACCTCAAAGATCTGCGTGGTCGTGGCCGAGGTGAACGAGGACGGCTCGCTCGAGATCGTCGGCCTCGGCAAGCATCCGTCCAAGGGCCTCAACCGCGGGTCGGTGGTGAACATCGATCAGACGGTGGAGTCCATCCGCGCCGCGGTGGAGGAGGCGGAGTTCATCAGCGGCACGCCCATCCGCTCCGCCTATGTCGGGGTGGCGGGCGGCCACATCCGCAGCTTCAACACCAACGGGATCGTGGCCATCAAGAGCAAGATCGTCACCAAGGAGGACATCGACCGGGTGGTCGAGCAGGCGCGGGCGGTCACCATGCCGGCCGATCACGAGATCATCCATGTCCTTCCGCAGGAGTACATCGTGGACGAGCAGGAGGGCATCACCGAGCCGATCGGCATGGCCGGGGTGCGCCTCGAGTCCAAGGTCCACATCGTCTCGGGCGCCATCCCGGCCATCCAGAACATCTCGCGGAGCGTGGAACGGGCGGGCCTCTCGGTGGAGAGGCTCGTCCTGCAGCCGCTGGCCTCATCGCTGGCGGCGCTCACCGAGGACGAGCGGGACCTGGGCGTGGCCGTGGTGGACATCGGCAGCGGCACCTCGGACGTTGCGGTCATCAGCGGCGGGGCGCTCCGCTACACGGCGATCGTGCCGGTGGCCGGGAACCACGTCACCCGCGACATCGCCATCGGGCTCCGGACGCCCGACTACCAGGCCGAGCGCATCAAGAAGGAGTACGGCTGCGCCGTGGCCTCGCGGCTCGCCCACGACGAGGAGATCGAGGTGCCGAGCGTGGGAGGCCGGCCGCCCCGGGTGCTCAGCCGCCAGATGCTGGCGGAGATCATCGAGCCCCGCATGGAAGAGGTATTCACCCTCATCCGCCGGGAGATCCAGAAGAGCGGGATGGAGGATCTCCTCCCGGCCGGCGCCGTCCTGACCGGCGGGGCCAGCATGATGGAGGGCATCGAGGATCTGGCGGAGCGCGTGCTGCAGCTTCCGGTTCGGCGGGGCGCGCCGCTGGGCATCGGCGGCCTCGTGGATATGGTGAACGGCCCCATGTTTTCGACGGGGGTCGGTCTGGCGATCTACGCGATGCGGACGATGGGCCCGCAGGGCCGGCGCGGCTGGCTTCCCGGCGGAGCCCGGAACGGTTCCATTCGAACGGCGAAGGACAGGATCCGCCACGTGCTGGCGAGCATTTTCCGCTGAGATTCGGGGTGCCGAGGGGGCGCTTCCCGGAATCGGGCCAAGGGGGGCAACGATGAGCGACTTGATGTTCAACCTAGCGGAGGAAACCGCCTGCCGGGCGAGGATCGCCGTCATCGGCGTCGGCGGCGGGGGCGGCAACGCGGTCAACACCATGATTGCGTCGGGCATGGACGGGGTGCAGTTCATCGCCGCGAACACGGACCACCAAGTGCTGGAACGGTCCCTCGCTCCGGAGAAGATGCAGCTCGGTCTCGCGCTGACGAACGGCCTGGGGGCGGGCGGGAACCCGGAGGTCGGCCGGAAGGCGGCGCTCGAGGACGCCGAGCGCATCGCCGGGCTCCTGGATGGGCTGGACATGGTCTTCGTGACCGCGGGAATGGGCGGAGGCACGGGGACGGGCGCCGCGCCGGTCATCGCCCGCATCGCCAAGGAGGCGGGCATCCTGACGGTCGGCGTGGTCACCAAGCCCTTCGATTTCGAGGGGCCGCGCCGCCGGACCCAGGCGGAACAGGGCATCAACGAGCTGCGGGAGTCGGTGAACACCCTCATCACCATCCCCAACCAGCGCCTCCTCGGCATGGTCGAGCGAACGACGCCTATCACCGAGGCCTTCCAGAAGGCGAACAACGTCCTGCTCCAGGCCTGCAAGGGCATCGCGGACCTCATCACTACGCCCGGTCTCATCAACCTCGATTTCGCCGACGTGCGCACCATCATGCGCGACATGGGCGGCATGGCCCTCATGGGGAGCGGGACCGGGACGGGCGAGAACCGCGCCGTCATCGCCGCCCAGAACGCCATCAGCAGCCCTCTGCTCGAGGAGGGCTCCATCCAGGGCGCCCGGGGCGTGCTCATCAACATCACGGGCGGCAACGATCTATCCCTGTTCGAGGTGAACGAGGCCTGCAGCCTCGTCCACGGCTCGGCCCACGAGGATGCCAACATCATCTTCGGTTCGGTGATCGATCCCTCGATGGAGAACAAGGTCTGCGTGACGGTCATCGCCACCGGTTTCGGGCGGGAGGGCCTCCGCGAAGTGCCCCGGACGGAGGTGGAGGCGACCGGCACCGACGGGCGCAAGCTCTCCGTGCCGGCCTACGTCCGCATGCGGACCAATAAAAAGGATGCCGCCCTGAGCTATCAGCTGGAGGAAGACGATCTCGACGTCCCAACCTTCCTCCGCAAGCAGGCCGATTGACCCCCACTGCGCCGCGCCGGGCGGCTTTTCCCCGGCGCGGCGCATCCCCCGAAGCGGCCAGGGGGGGCCGGCGGGCCCCCCCTGGCCCCCACCCCTCCGCGCCAAGCCCCGTTTCTTGAGCCGGATTGCTCACTCTCACTATAATGGCGGGTTACGCCGATTCGCCGCGGGGGCCTGAAAAGCCTGGAGCTCGCCGATGCGCCATCTGGAAAGCCATGAGTCGGGCGGGGTGGAGGTGTTCCGCTCGCCCCTCCTGGACGCGCTGCCCTTCATCCGCCACGGTTTCAGCACGAGGCGAGGAGGGGTGAGCGAGGGGGAATTCCGCTCCCTCAACCTGGGCCAGGCCAAGGGGGAGGATTCCGAGCGGGTCCGGGAGAATCGCCGGCGCTTCTTTCAGGTGGCGGAAATGGAGCCGTCCCGGGTGGCCGAGGTCCGCCAGGTCCACGGGACCGCGGTCGTCGCCGCGGACGAGATTCCCGAAGGAGCACGGGTGGAGGCGGACGGAGTGCTGACGGCCGAGCCGGGCGTGGCGGTGGCCGTCCAGACGGCGGATTGCCTCCCGGTCCTGCTCGCGGACGCCCGCCGCCGGGCGGTGGCGGCGGTCCACGCCGGGAGGAAGGGAATCGGGGCCGGCGTCCTGGCGGAGGCGGTTCGCCGGATGGGAGAGCGATTCGGGAGCCGCCCGGAAGACCTCGTGGCGGGGCTCGGGCCGGCCATCTCGGGGGCCTGCTATGAGGTAGGCGAGGAATGCCTGCCCCCCTTCCGGGAACGCTACCCGGACTGGCGGGACTTCTCCATCCCCCTGGGGCGGGGAAAGTGGCTCCTGGACCTCCCGGAGGCCGCGCGGCGCCAGTTGGCCGCCGCCGGGATTCCCGGGGAGCGGATCGGCCCCCCCGGGCCCTGCACGTTCTCCGAGTCGGCCCGCTTCTTCTCCTACCGGCGCGACGGCGCCCCGACGGGCCGGCTGTGGGCGATCATCGTGGTGTTTTGAGGTCTTTTTTCCATGAGAAGCGGCGCATGACCTCCCTCAATGAGCGCTTGGAAAGCGTCCGGGCGCGCATCGCCGCCGCGGCGCGCCGGGCGGGCCGCCGGCCGGAAGAGGTCCGCCTGGTGGCCGTCTCCAAGACCCGGCCGCCGGAGCGGGTGGCGGAGGCGATCCATGCCGGGGTGGAGATTATCGGCGAGAACCGGGTCCAGGAGGCCCGGGACAAGCGCCTCGCCATGGACCCCGCTCTCGCCGGACGGGCCCAGTGGCACCTGATCGGGAGCCTTCAGCGCAACAAGGCCCGGCAGGTCATTGGCCTATTCGACATGGTCGAGACGGTGGATTCCCTCCCGCTGGCCGAGGAGCTGGCGCGGCGGGCGGAGGCGTCGGGGGCGGCGCCCCTGCGGGTGCTCCTCCAGGTCAATACGGGGGAGGAGTCCCAGAAGGGGGGGGCGGCCCCCGCGGCCCTGCCGGGGCTGTTGGAAGGGGCCTCCCGGCTGGAGGCCCTCCGGGTGGAGGGCCTCATGTGCATTCCCCCCCTGGGCCGGGCGCCCGAGGAAAGCCGCCCCCATTTCAGGCTCCTGCGAAAGCTCCGGGACGAGGCCCAGGGGAGGGGTTTCGCCTCCCTGCGGGAGCTTTCCATGGGCATGTCCGGGGATTTCGAGCTCGCCATCGAGGAGGGGGCCACCTTCGTGAGGATCGGGACGGCCATCTTCGGCCCCCGGCCTCCCCGGTAAGCCCTCCTCTGGCAAGTTGACCGCCGCGGCCCGGTGGGTTGAAATGCGCCCCAGTCGATCCCTCATCCGGCACAAGGAGAACGAATCGTGGCGTCCGGCCGGCTTGCCGTCATCGGCGGCGGGAACATGGGGGAGGCCCTCGCCAAGGGCATGATGAGCGCCCGCTACGCGGGGGCGGATTCCCTGATCATCGCCGAGCCCGTCGAGGCGCGGGCCCGCTACCTCCGGGAAACGCACGGTTTGCAGGTGGTTTCCGGGGCGGCGGAGGCGGCGGGCCAGGCCGAGAAGGTGGTCTTCGCCGTCAAGCCGCAGGCGCTGGGGGCGGTGCTGTCTTCCCTGAAGGGGGTTATCGGACCGAGGCATCTCCTCATCTCGATCGTGGCGGGAGCCCCCACCCGGCGCTTCGTGGAGGCGTTCGGGGAAGGCACCCGGATCGTCCGCGTCATGCCCAACACCCCCGCCCTCATCGGGCAGGGCGCCGCGGGCCTCGCCGCCGGCGGAGGGGCGAAAGCCGGGGACTTGGCCGAGGCCCGGAGAATGCTTGAGTCGGTGGGGAAGGCGGTCGAGGTTCCCGAAGGCCTGATGGACGCCGTGACCGGCCTCTCGGGAAGCGGCCCGGCGTATGTCTTCGTCTTCATCGAGGCCCTGGCGGACGGGGGGGTGCGGGCCGGCTTGCCCCGGGATCAGGCCCTCCTCCTGGCGGCCCAGACGGTGCTGGGCGCGGCCAGGATGCTCCTCGATACGGGGGAGCATCCGGGGCGCCTCAAGGACATGGTGGCCTCCCCCGGGGGGACGACCATCGCCGGGCTGCACGCCCTGGAGAGCGGCGGCTTCCGCAACGCGGTGATGGACGCCGTGCTCGCAGCGACGCGGCGGAGCGCCGAGCTGGGCAGGGGCGAGAGCGCCGTCTGAGCGGGCGAGAAGGAGAGCGAATGTTCCTGTTCGGGAACCTCATCCACGCCGTGGCGGTGCTGCTGAGCTACGTTCTCACGATCTACATCTGGGTCATTATCATTCGCGCGTTGATTTCGTGGGTGAATCCGGATCCTTACAACCCCATCGTGCAGATCCTTCACCGCGTCACAGAGCCGGTGCTCGCGCCGGTGCGCAGGCGTTTGCCGGACTTCGGGGGCCTCGACATCAGTCCCATCGTGGTCCTGCTCATTATCTTTTTCCTTCAGAGTTTCCTGGTGGCGAGCCTCATGGACCTGGCTCGTCTACTTCGATGACGGCGGGAGAGGCGATGAGAATGACCGGCGAGGACATCCGGAGGCAGGAGTTCCCCATTCGGCTGCGGGGCTACAACCGGCTCGACGTGGACGCCTTTCTGCACGCGGCCGCCGACGCCGTGGACGAGCTGATGCGGCGGAACGAGGAGCTCGATGGGCGGTGCGCGGAGCTGACGGCGCAGGTGCAGGCCCTCAAGGAGCGCGAAGAAACCCTCCAGCGGGCCCTGGTGGCGGTAAACGACCTCCGGGAGGAGGCGGGCCGCCGCGCCCAGGAGATCCGCCAACAGGCGGAGCGCGAGGCCGAGCGGATGGCGGAGGAAGCGGAGGAGGCCGCGCGGAGGGTGCGCGAGGACGCGGAGTCGGAGGTCGTCCGCATGCGGGAGGAGGCCGAGGCCCTGCTCCACCGGCAGGGGAAGATGGTCCGGTCGATGCTGGACACCATCCGGGCCCAGCTTCGCCTGGCCGAGCAGGAGGACGAGCGCCTCGGCCACGATCTGGCGCGGCTCGAGGGCCGGGAGGGGGGTAAGGTCATCTCCATCTCCAAGGCGGAGGGAGATCGCCCGTGATTCCGGTCCGCCGCGAGGCGGACGGGTCGAGTTTCGAGGTGCAGGTTCAGCCGCGCTCGTCGCGGGCCGCCATCGAGGGTGAGAGGGAAGGCGCCCTGCGGCTCCGTCTCACGGCCCCGCCCGTCGAGGGGGCCGCCAACCGGCAATGCATCGAGCTCCTGTCCGAGGCGCTGGGCGTCCCCAAGAGCGCGGTCGTCATCGTCTCCGGCGCCACGGCCAGGCGAAAGCGCGTCCGGGTGCGGGGCCTGGAGCCGGAGGCCGCCGAGGCGAAGCTGAGGGCGCTTTGCCGGGGCGGCGCGGAAGGCGAGGGAGAAGGAAGGTGAGCGAGTTCGGGAACTTTCGAACCCTGGAATACGTGGACGGTGCGCTCCGGCTGATCGATCAGCGCCGCCTGCCTACCGAGGAAGTGTACGTGGACTGCCGGACGGAGGAGGAGGTGGCCGAGGCCATCCGCTCCATGGTGGTGCGGGGAGCGCCGGCCATCGGCGTCGCGGCGGCCTACGGGATGGCCATCGCCGCGCGGCGGGCGGCGGGGGGATCACCGGCGGAGCAGCGGGAGGCGCTGGAGCGGGCGGCGGTCCTTCTGGAATCCACCCGGCCCACGGCGGTCAACCTGTTCTGGGCGATCGAGCGCATGCGGGCGGCCGCTCGCGAGAGCCGCTCCTCCGGCGAGAAGCTGGCCCGGGAGCTCCTCGATCTGGCGGAGGAGATGCGCCGCGAGGACCATGCCGTCTGCCGCCGGATCGGTGACATCGGGGCGGATTTGCTGCCGGGCGGCGTGGCCCTCCTCACGCACTGCAACGCGGGCGCGCTGGCGACGGCGGGGTACGGGACGGCCACGGGGGTGATCCGCAGCGGTTTCCGGGACGGGAAGGTGACGCGGGTATTCGTGGACGAGACGCGGCCCTACCTTCAGGGCTCGCGCCTGACCGCCTGGGAGCTCGACCGGGACGGGATTCCCGTCGTGCTCATCACGGACAACATGGCGGCCTACTGCATGCGTCTGGGCAAGGTGGGCGCCGTGGTGGTGGGGGCGGACCGGGTGGCGGCGAACGGGGACGTGGCCAACAAGATCGGCACCTACGGGCTGGCCATCCTGGCCCGGGAGCATGGCGTCCCATTCTACGTCGCGGCTCCCATCAGCACGATCGACCTGAAGACCGCGCGAGGGGAGGATATTCCCATCGAGGAGCGGCCGGGCCAGGAATTGAGGAGCATCGGCGGCCGGAGCATCGCACCCGAGGGAGTGGAGGTATTCAATCCGGCGTTCGATGTGACGCCCGCCCGGCTGGTGGATGCCCTGATTACGGAGCGGGGGGTGGTTAGATTCTCCCGCGGGGAGCGCCTGGAGAGGCTCTTCTCTGCTTCGTAAGGTGCCAAAATGCGGAATTGGTTGACTTTCCGGGCGGCCCGGGGCTATAAACCGGGACGCCCAGCCCGCCAGGCCGGGTATCTCATCGGGGGGCTGTAGCGAAGCCGGTTATCGCGCTGGCCTGTCAAGCCAGAGATCGCGGGTTCGAGTCCCGTCAGCCCCGCCAGCTTTCCTTCAGATGGTTGCGGATATCCGCAACCATCTTTTTTTTTGCGTGCGGATCCCTTCCTCGCTTCTTTTGGGGCCCGGCTCCGGGACATTTCGTGAATAATGGAATCCTGGTATACTTCTTGTCTGAGCCCGTATCGAAATGGGGAGGTTTCCTGCGGATTCCGTGTGCCGGAATATGCAAGGGAGCCGGAATGTGCAGTCGCGGGGGATATTTTTTCCCAAGCCGCCGACATCACGAGAACAAGGGGAGGTTCGTATGAAACGTGCGGGGAAATTCTGGGCTGGGTTGGCCCTGGCGGGCCTGATGCTCGCCTCGGGATGGAGCGCCGAAGGGGCGCAGAAATTCCGCGTCGGAATCCACCGCGCCCTGTTCGGCTCCTTCGAGGTTGTGGCCGACCGGATGGGTTACTGGAAAGCGGAGGGCCTGGATTACAACGTCGCCTACTTTAAGCAGGGCAAGCTGATGAACCGGGCCATCATCCAGGGAGACCTGGACGTGGGGACGACCGGGTTCGCCCCCTTCGTTACCTCCGTGTCGAAGGGCGCCAAGCTGACCGGCATCGCGGTGACGACTGATCTCTGCGCCCAGCAGCGCGTCATGGTCGCGAAGAACTCGCCCATCAAGAGCATCAAGGATCTGAAAGGTAAGACCTTCGCCACCCTCATCGGCACGAGCGTGGATCAGTCGTTTAGGACCTATGTCCTCCCGCGCCACGGCTTGACCGAGAAGGACCTGAAATGGCTCAACGTCGTCACCACCGACCGGGTGGCGGCCCTGGTGTCGGGGAACGCGGACGCGGCCCTCGTCGGGGATCCCCAGGCCGAGATCGCGGCTCAGAAGGGGCTGGTCAGGGATATCGAGGATTTGTGCGCTTACGACCGACCGCGGATGATGCACATCGGCAATCCGCAGACGATCAAGGCGAACCCGGATCAGTACGTGAAGTATTTCAGGGGATGGCTGAAGGCGATGCAGCTGCTGAAGAGCGATCCCGAGAAGTTCGCCAAGGTCTATCACGAGGCCCTGACGGAGGTGGGCGACAAGACGGAGTATTCGGTCGTCCTGGCCACCCTGAAGCGGCTGACGACGACCCCCGAGTTCAACGACGAGATCCGCAAGAACCTGACCGAGATCGCCGCGATGCAGAAGAAGCTGGGCTGGATCAAGAACCCTCCGAATTTCTCGAAGGGCGCGGCGATGGATGATTCCATGCTGAAGAAGGCGTCCACCGCCAGCGCCAATTAGTTCTCAAGCGGGCTGCGCAAAAAGCCCCGGGGCGTCCTGCCCCGGGGCTTTTTGCCGCTTCGCGCCGGGCGCGGCGGGTCAACATGAGGACGCCCGCGTTCCTGGTGGCGGCTCTTCCTCTTGCCTGTGGCAGAGGGTCTTTCAAATAAACTCTGGAGGACGAAGGTCCGGATTGTCCTTTTGTCCCAAAGGAAAAGCCCCGGGAAAAAATCCCGGGGTCCGTTTCGGATCGGACGGATGGACCGAGGGGCCTGCGGGCTAGACCTTCTTGTTCTGCCCACCCATCGCTTCCATCATCCCCCACCGGATGACGGTCCGCTTTTCGACGGGCTGGAAGAGCACCTTCTCCAAGAGAAATCCGAAAACGCCCAGGATCGACAGCGCCACCATCATGAAGGCGATGTCGAGGAATTCCTGGGCGTCGAAGATGCCGGCCGAAAGCCCCCACTTGATCCCGCTGAAAGCCTCGGCGCCTACGCCGGCACGCCAGGCGCGGGCCATCCCGATCCGGAACCCGCTCATGATCATCGGAAGGGAGCCGGGGATGACGACCGTGCGGAAGATGGTCATCTTGTTGGCATTCATGGACTGGGCGGCCCGGATCCAAACGGGATTGACGGTCTTCACCCCCGTCCATACCGCCATGGTAATGGGCAGAAATGTGGCAAACCCAGTGATGATGATGACGGTCTGGTTTCCAAGGCCGAACCAGATTACCGCCATGGGCACCCAGGCCAGGGCCGGAATCGGCAGGAGCACGGCGATGAGGGGATAGCAGAACGATTCCCATAAGGCGAAGCGGCCCATCAGAACGCCGATGATGACCCCAAAGATCGCGCCCAGCAGGAACGCAAACGGCAACCGCCAAGCGGTGTGGAAAGTGTGCCATAAGATGGGGCTCTGGAAGAAGTAGTAGAAATAATCGAAGAGCCCCAGGGCTGGATTTTCCTGAATCGCGTCCATCAGGGGGCCCATCAGAAGCTCCCACCCGCGATAGGCGATGGCGTCCAGGGTGGGGAAGAGCTGGCCCAGGTTCCCCTTCGCCTGCATGGCGGCGATCTGCCATATGGTCAGGATCACCAGAAAAGGATAGGCTGGCCGCAGCTTCTGCCAGATCGAGGACGTCTTTTTCTTTTCAGTCATGTCCGGCGTGGGAAGAGTCTGGGCTTCCTGCACGGTGTTGCCCTCTCAGGTGCGAATCAGCCGGTCGATTTCCCGCTGCAACTCGATGAACTCCAACGCGAGGGCGTCCCGGGGCCGGGCGAAATTCACCGGGATGATTTCACGGATGCGGCCCGGGCGCGGGATGAAGACCGCGACGCGGTTGCCCAAATAAACCGCCTCGCTGAGGTTGTGCGTCACATAGACGACCGTCTTCTTCGTCTTCTGCCACACGTCCACCGTCAGTTCCTGGAGTTCTTCGCGCGTCTGGGCGTCGAGCGCCCCGAAGGGCTCGTCCATGAGCAGGATCTGGGGGTCGAACGCAAGCGCCCGGGCAACGGCCACCCTCTGCCGCATGCCGCCAGAGAGGTTGTGGGGATAAAAGTCCGCAAACTCCTCGAGCCGGACGAGGCGGAGGTACTCCATCGCAATCTTCTTCCGCTCCTCGGCGGGTACTTTCCGGATTTCGAGGCCATATTCGACGTTCTTGCGCGCGGTCCGCCAGGGGAAGAGGGCATACTCCTGGAACACCACCCCCTTGTCATAATCATCGTTGAGGGGCTTCCCGTCCATCAGGACTTGTCCTGCGGTGATTTCGACGAAGCCGGCGAGGATGTTCAGGAGCGTGGTCTTGCCGCAGCCGGAGAGCCCGACCAGACAGAGGAATTCGCCGTCCTGGATATCCAGATTGATGTTCTCAAGCGCGTGAACGCGGCGCTCGGGCGTGTCATACACCTTTCGGAGGTTCCGGATTTGAATTTTCGCCACCATCGGGGGGTCTCATTCTCCCTGGGATAAGGGGACGAATCGGCGGAAAATGCCTCCAGTTTTCGACAGATTTGGGCTTGCTCCGATAATAGCAAAAACTCACCCATAAACAAGCATAATTATGGGAAATGTCGCTCGAAGACGGCTGAATTCAGGGAACAGCGGGAAGGGGCCCGCCGGGAAATCCTGCCCTCTCCCCGGACCCCCAGGGGGGCCGGGGAGAGGGTTCGGACCTCAGCTTTTCTTCTTGGGCGGCTGCCGGAATTCCTTGTGGCAGGCCGCGCAGTTGGAACCCATCGCCTTGACGGCCGCCTCGGTCTTTTGCTTGTCCTTGGTCCGGGCGGCCTCCACCACCTCCCGGGAGTCGTTCAGCATCTTCGAGGCGATCCGGTCGAATTTGGCCTTCTCCTCCCAGATTTTGGGGAGGGCGGTCGTCTTCCCGGCCAGGTCCTTCTTCTCGAAAGCCTCCCCGATGCCCAGGGCGTTTTCCCCGATTTCGCTGGCGAGCATGACAACCTTGGGGTATTCCCCCGCCTTGAGCGCCCCGTTGAGGGCCTTCATGGCCTTGGCGTTGCCCTGCATCAGCTTCTTGCGGCCCGCGACCGCCTTGCTGTCTTTCTGTTCCTGCGCCGCCTCGAGGGCCGACCAGCCGCCCATGAGCGAAGCCGCGACGAGAATGGCCGCCGCCCCCAAAAGTGCCGCCCGCACCTTCCCGACCATCGGAGATCTCCCCTTAATGATTGTCCAATGACGAATCCCCCGATCCCGCCGGAGGCCACGAATCTTGTCGAACGAATGCTTCATTATACCGAAAAGTTCCGTTCATAGGAAAGCGGCCCGGCCCGCGGCGGCGGGCCGGGATGGATTGACAGGGCGCCTTTCTCCGGCACAATGAAACTTCGGACGACGTGGAGGACGCGATGCCGGAGAGCGGGCCGCTGCCCCTGGAGGGGCTGCGCATCCTGGCGGTGGAGCAGTTCGGGGCGGGGCCCCTCGGGACCATGATCCTGGCGGACCTGGGCGCCGAGGTCATCAAGATCGAGAATCCGGCCACCCAGGGGGATTCGGCGCGGCCCGTGCCGCCCTACCCTCTTCCGAACAACGACAGCTATTATTTCCAAGGCTTCAACCGGAATAAGAAGAGCGTGGCGCTCGACATCGTGGCGCCCGAGGGCCGCGAGATTCTCCACAAGCTGGTGGCCCGCTCGGACGTGCTTTTCTCCAACTGCAAGGGGACGGACCCCGAGAAGCTCCAGCTCACCTACAAACACCTGGGCCTCTACAACGAGCGCCTGGTCTGCTGCTTTCTCTCCGGCTTCGGCATGACCGGCCCCCGCGCCTCCGAGCCCGCCTACGACTACCTCATGCAGGCCTACGCCGGGATCATGAGCCTCACCGGCGAACCGGGCGCCCCCCCGGCCAAGGCGGGGGTCAGCTTCGTGGACTATTCGGGTGGTTATCTCGGCATGCTCGGCCTGATGACCGGCCTGTGGGAAGTGAGCCGGACGGGCCGGGGGCGGGACATCGACGTCTCGCTCCTCGAGGGCGCCGCCTATCAGCTCGGATATCTGGCCACCTGGGCGCTCAACTGCGGGCACGTGCCCCAGCGGTTTCCCCACAGCGCCCACCCCTCCCTCGTCCCCTCCCAGAATTTCGAAACCAAGGACGGCTGGGTGAGCGTCCTGTGCATGAAGCACCGGTTCTATCCCATCCTGGTGGAGAAGATGGGTCGCCGCGAGCTGGCCGCCGACCCCCGTTTCCGGACCCAGAAGGACCGCTTCGACAACCGGGACGCCCTGCTCGAAATTCTCTCCCGGGAATTTCGGACCCGAACCACGGCGGAATGGTCCGCCCTCCTGGCCGGCCATGTGCCCTTCGCGCCCGTCAACACCGTGGTCGAGGCCCTCGAAGACCCCCAGATCAGGGCCCGGGGGATGATCGTCGAGGTCGAGCATCCCGCCGCCGGGATCATGCAGATGCTGGGCTGCCCCATCCGGGTTCCCGGCGCCCGGATGCGCTGGAACCGGGCGCCCTACATGGGAGAGCACACACGGGAAGTGCTCTGCGAGCTGGCCGGCCTGCGCGAGGGGGAGCTGGAAGCCCTCCGGACCAAGGGAGTGGTGGAGTGGACGGAGCCTTCCGCTCCGGAGGGGAGGGCATAGACCCGGCGGCCTCGAGAATAACCCTAAAGGGGTAGTTATTCTTTGAACCCTTTCGGGCTTGATTCGCAGTTTGAAATTTTGTGGGGTAAATCACTGAAATTTCGTCTCGGGTCAACAACTTAGCTGTTGACCAAATTGTACACAAAAGATAATTTACGCCTGTATCCAATTGCGACATTCTTCATGTTCGCCGGCCAATGGACCAGTTGTAGGAGATGCATCCGTGCAGAAGAGCATTCTCTCCCGAGCCCTCGTTCTCGCCTCGTCGATCATCGCCGTTCTGCTCCTCTGGCCGGTGGATGCCTTGCCCCAGGCCGGTTCCACCGTGACCAAGGGCTCCTTCGTCGAGCGGTTTTTCGTCAACCGCTTCAGCCGCTCGCCCAACGCCCGCGACTATGTGCCCGCCAACATCGAGTCCCTGCCACCGGCCGAGCGCTACGCGGCCGTGGTGAAGGGCCTGAGCGATAAGGGCGTCGTGGCCCTCGTGGGGAGCCAGCCCGGCGACCCGCTGACCCGGCTCGAGTTCGTCACGCTCACCTACATCCTCGCCGGCGGCCCTCCGGGCAAGAGCCTGGCCGAGCAGAAGGAGTTCCTCCGCTCCAAGGGCGTCCTGGACCGCAACGACATCGGCTTCATCAAGACGTACCAGGGCGACGTCACCGTCACCCGGACGGGGCAGGAGCAGGCGCAGAAGGTCACCGGCGCCGAGCCCGTCCTCTTCCGCGACGTGGACGAAACCTCCGTCGGAGCCAAGATGGAGCTCCAGTTCGACGACGGCAGCGTCCTCTCCATCGGCGAGGACACCGCCATCACGATCGACGAGATGATCTACGAGCCGGTTTCCGGGCGGCGCTCCATCCAGCTCCGGATGACCGTAGGCACCATCAAGGTCGATGCCGCGCCCAACACCCATCCGCAGTCCCGCTTCAACGTGGTGACGCCCAGCATGGTGGCCGGGGTGCGCGGCACCGTCTTCGCCATGGTCGTGAACGCCCAGGGCGCCACCAAGCTCATCACCCTCCGGGGCCTCGTGGGCGCCCGCCCCCTCCGGGCCGGGGAGGCGCGGCCCCGCACGCGGCGCGAGCTTCAGCAGGCGGGGGGCCGGGCCGGGACGACGACCCAGGCGCCGCCCGCCGCCGCCGCCGTGGTGCCGGGGCAGGCGGGCCAGGCCCAGGAGGTCGTGGTCGGCGCCGGGCAGACGACCGAGGTGTCCTCCGCCGGGGCCCCCACGGCCGTCCAGCAGGCGACCCAGCAGGACATCCAGCAGGTGAACCAGGCGACCGCCGTCACGGCGCCGGCCCAGGCGGCCGCCGTCACCACCACCCAGGTGCAGCAGACCAGCGTCATCGTCACCACCGCCACCAAGGCGTCGGCCGAGTCGGCGGTCCAGTCGAAGCAGGAAGCCCGCGAGCAGCTGGCCGTCAAGCCGACCACCGAGGACAAGGGCGATGCCACCACGGAACTGGTCGAGGTGGGCAAGGACACCGTCCTGGGCGGCTCCACCACCACCCCCACCACCGCCGCCGTCGATCCTCTCGCCGGCCTGACGGGGGACTCCCTCAAGACCGCTTTCCTGAAGCTCACCGACACCCAGCAGGCGGAGAAGTTCGGTGGGCTCACCACCTCCCAGCAGCGCGACCTGTTGGCGAGGATGAACCAGACCGAGTCCGAGGCCCTCCTGGCCCGCTTCAAGCCCAGCTCCCCCTTCACCGCGAAGGTGCTGGATTCCCTGCTCGACTACGGCGCGGTCTCCCAGGAGTTCTCACTCTCCGTCACAAGCAGCCTCCTGTGGCCGGGCGGGGTGGTCGAAAGCCGGAGCGGCCTCCTCAACCGCATCGGCATCCTCCTCGACAACCTGACGCCCGAGCAGGTGGTGGAGTTCGCCAACTGCGAGGATAACCACCCCACCCGCATCTGCGTGGGGAGCAACACCTCGGCTGGCAATTTCGACTGGTTCACGAACACCAGCGTAAATGACGATGAATTCACGACCCTGGGGGCGGCGGTGGCGACGGCCCTGAGCCGGGAGCTCGACCGCCTCGCCCAGGCCGGGGGCGTCCTCAACCGGCCCCACGGGCCCCAGGCCGGCGTCCCCACCCAGATGATCCTCGCCACGGCCTCCGGGGACGACATCTTCCCCTCCGGCGCCAACGAGAACACCTTCTTCACCCTCGCCAATGGGCGAAAGCTCGACCCCTGGTTCGTCGCCGCCGAGATCATGTTCAATCTCGATGACCACCTCCCCGATCCGCTGAGTGTCACGGACCAAGCCACGCAGGACATCTGGGGCGGCGCCATGCGCCCCTCCGTCTACACCGGCAGGAACGGCGTCTACCAGGCCGGGCAGCTGCGCGCCGACGCGTTTGGGGACGGAGGGTTGATTAACGTCTCCTCCCGCGTCGCCGCCCTCAACGCGAACGGCTTCCTCTCCTACGCCGTCCAGGTGGAGGAGGACATCGTCAACGCGGCCGCGAAGGTCATCCACGACCTGAACGCCTCCACGTTCGCGGGCAGCAGCAACATCATCAATCTCATCGACAGCCAGATCGAGGCGAGCACCATCCGGGCGCGCGACGCCCACTGGCAGGCCGTGGCCGACGCCCGGGCCGGGGTGGTGTTCTTCAACGGCGAGGGCCGCCGGGTCCGCGCCCAGCAGTACGTCTACCGGCCCGCGTCGAGCCCCGATCAGGTGCGATTGGTCGCGATCACCCTCGGCGAGCGGGGATCGGGACTCGGCTACATCGACGGCCGGGCCCAGTTCCAGAGCGGCCAGATGCCGACCACAGCCGCGGGCATCCGCGACCTGCCCTGGAACTCCTACTTCAGCGTGATGTACACGGGCGGTCCGTCCTTCTGCGCGAGCTCAGGATGCTTCATGGTGGTCGGAAGCCCCCAGAACAGCCCTCTCCTATCGAGCCTGAGGGTGGAAATCGGGAACGAGACGCCGGGGGAGTTCTTCCGGGAGGAAATCCTCGGTATCAGCAGCCGGTCGACCCTCTCCACCTTCAATTTCGCCGGGACTTCATTGGGCAGCCACACCGTCCAGTTCGTGGACGGCCCGCACAACCTGATCGTCAAGAGCCTGCCGGTATTCGGCACCACCGCGAAGACCTTCAGCACTCCGACCAACTCGGCGTTCAATCCCCGGCTGGGCGCGTTCAGCGTTAGCAGCGGCCTCCCCGGCCAGATTCCGAGCGGCCAGTTCCGCGTCTATCCGGTCGAGTTCCACCCCAACGCCAATGTCCGCAACGGCCAAGATCAAAACAACCCGGCGGGCTTCAACTACTTCATGAACGATGCGGGCACCGTCCGGTCCTTCCCCGTCCGCTTCTCCGTCCTGGGGGATTCCACGACGCAGGCCAACTCGGGCCTCCAGACCTCGACCTGCGGCTCCGGGTCATCTCCTTGCGGCTTTAGCGCCGTCAAGTTCAACACCATATGGGATGCCCTCCGGGTGAACCTGAGCGATGCGACGGCGAACCCGGAAAGCAACCTGCCCACGATCAACATCGGGCCCAACATTCTGGGCATCCGGGCGCCCGCGGTTTCGTCCATCACCGGGACCACATTTTTCCAGCAGGACATCCGCTCGGCCTTCATCCCCTTCCCGCGCATGATCTGGAGGGGGGATTCCGAGTTCTAGTCCCATCCCCCGTTCAAGGAGTGCATGGGGAGTGGCTGAGTTCCCCTCCACCCCCTCCGTCAGAGGGGGTGGAGGGGTAAAAGGCATCGGGGTTCCAGTGTGAGCGGCCTGTCCTGATATAGGCTGGCTTCATCATTCCGCACCCGAAGGGGGAAACATGCGCCGCCGCTTGATTGCCGTTGCCGCCTTCGCTGTGGGGGTTTGCCTCTCCGCCCCGGCCCAGGCTTCCGAGGCCTCTCTCTACAGATTGACGCCCGGGGGGAACCTCGAACCGGGGGACACGGGGAAGAAGCCTCCCATCGGTCTCCTCCATCCCGATCACGAGCCCTACGCGCCGCCCGCGGCTGCGGCGCCCAAGGGCGGCCCCTGGCAGGTGGCCCAGGCGCCTTCGCCAAAGGCTACGGCGCCCGAGGGCGCGCCTCCTTCGCCGACGCTGGCTCCGCTGCCCCAGGGCTCGCGGCAGACGGCCCAGGCGACGCCGCGGCCTGAGTCTCCCGCCTTGGGGGCGGGCTTCTTCACCCGCAACTGGGAAGGGGTGCGGAAGTTCTTCGAGGAGCGCGTGCAGCTCGTCCGCTTCAACGTGGAGGGGCTGTTCAACTACTCCGAGTTCCAGACGGGCAGCACCCAGGGCCCCCTCGAGGGCGGCCGCTTCTCGGGCGTCGTCGCCCCCGCCATCCGCCTGACCGAGGACACGGCCCTCGTCTTCGTCTACAACGCCTCGTATAACCGCGACCTGCAGGTCTTCCGGGAGGACGAGGGCCCCCGCCAGCGGAGCGAGGAGCAGCGCCATGAGTTCATCGCCCTCCTCTCGCAGGACTATGTCCGGCCCTTCGGCATCGGCTGGATCAACCGCCTGACCCTCAGCCCCTCCGTCTTCCAGACATACGTCTTCACCCGGCAGACCGCGGCGGAGGACTGGGGGAACGGCATCCCGCTGAGCGGGATCGAGAAGTTCAAGGGCCTATACGACTATTGGGACCGCGGTGCGGGCTACGAGGTGAAGCTCCTCCACGAGCGGGAGGGCGAGCGCAAGCACAGCCTCGCGGCCGCGATTCAGGCCTACCAGCGGCACTACCGCAACTTCATCTCGCTCGCCCGGCAGCAGGACCCTGCCTCGGCCGAGCCCAAGTTCGAGAAGGACTACGAGGGCATCCTCTACCGCCTGACCTATGAGTTCCTGGCCCCTCAGAACACCTCCGTGCGGCTGGCCTACTCGCGCCTGGACCGCTATTTCACCGACGACCGGGCCCGCGTCGATCCCCTCGTGGTGACGGGGGTGCCCGGCGAGCGGCGCATCGACACGACGGACACGGTGGACGGCCGGGTGGCCCGCGAGGCGCCCTTCGTGCGCGGCCTCGTCCTGGCCCTCGGCGGAGGCGTGAGCTACAACCAGAGCAACTCCGGCTTCAACGACACCCTGGCCCCGCTGCCGGCGGCCGGCGTCTTCAGCGACCAGTACTACGACTACTGGAGCTTCCGGGTGGAGCCCGAGCTCATCTACTCCCGCGAGGTGAACAGCCGTTTCCTGGGCCTGCCGATCAAGGGGGTGATGACGTTCTCCCTCAACTATTCATACGACCGCAGGGCCTACAAGGATCGCAAGGCCAAGGACAAGGACGGCGGCTTCCGGGACGCGGGGGTGGGGGACAAGGACGAGATCGAGGTGGACGTCACCCACACCATCTCTCCCCGGCTGGTGTACCAGTTCCACAAGAGCTGGGCCCTCCTGCTGGAGGCCCGGCGCACCATCGCCCGCTCGAATTTCGAGGACGAGCGGGTCTTCCGCTACAACTACGACATCAACAGCATCGGCGTGGGGATCCAGTACCGGTACTAGGGTTCCGCCAACTCCGTCAATCACGTCTGTAGGGGCGACCGGCCGGTCGCCCCTACGTATTTCAGGATGAGGGTTTTGCCGCCTCGCCCCTGCGCAGGGGGCGCCGCCCCGCTAGCGGCCCTTCCCCGTGCGCCGTACCCTCTCGAGGAAGATCAGGTTGTTCCACACCTCCAGCGCCCGTTCCTTGTCCTCCCGCTTCTGGAAAATAGCCAGGGCCTGCTTGAAGTGGGCCTCCGCCTCGTCCAGGCGGTCGAGGGCGAGGAGGAGCCGGCCGATGTTGTTGTGGGTGATCGCCGCCCCCTGATCCCGCCCGAGGCGGAGGTCGATCTGCAGGGCCTCCTGGAGGCGCCGGAGCGCGTCCCCGGGGGCTCCCAGCCGGCGGTGCAGGCGCGCGATGTCGTAGAGGTCGCTCGCGACCTTGGCCTCGGCCAGGCGGAGCGCGTCCTGCGGCGCCCCCGCCCGCCGGGCCTCCTCGAGCGCCTTCCGGTCCAGGGAGAGCACCCTGAGCATGTAGGAGAGGGCCTCCCGCCAGCGCTCCGCCTGGATGTGGACCAGGGCTATGGCGTGCAGGCTGGAGGTGACCCCGAGGGAGTTCCCTTCCTTCGCGGCGAGGGCGGCCGCCGCCTCGAAGCGCTCCAGGGCCTTTTGGGTGTTCCCCTGCTGGATGGCGAGCTGGCCTTCCTGATAGATCCGCTGGGCGCGGGAGGGCTCCGGCGGAGGCGGAAGGGGGCCGCACCCCGCCAGAAGGAGCGCGGCCAGGGAGGCGGCGCAGGCGAAAAGCCGCCGGACCCGGCCTTCCGGCCTCATTTCGAGGTCATGATGAAGGCGCCGTTCCAGTTCTTGGGCGGGGGGTCGACGATGTAATCCTCGCATCGCTTCACCATGGATTTGCAGGGGCCGTCCGTCTTGTCCAGGGCGAGTCCCTCGCCGAAGAGGCCCATGGCCTCGTCGAAGCGGCGGGCGCGGTAGCTGAGCAGGCCCTGGTGGTAGAGCTCCAGCACTTTCTTCTTGGTGTCGGAGAGCTGCCCCTTCTTCGCGACCAGTTCGTAGATGGGGACCGGCTCCGCCTTTCCGACCACGTTGATGAGGTCCAGCTCGCGGGCCTCGACGGCGTGCTTGCCCTCTTCGTAGGTGAGCGAGCCGATCATGATGGCGCTGCCGTACTGCTTGTTCGCTCCCTCGAACCGGGCGGCGGTGTTCACCGTGTCGCCCATCATCGTGTAGTCCATCCGGGTGCGGGAGCCCATGTTGCCCACGACCGCCGGCCCTGTGTTGAGGCCGACCCGCATGTAGAGCTCCTTCACGCCCCGCGCCTTCCAGACGCCGCGCAGGCGGACCATGGCCTCCTGCATGTCCAGCGAGACGTGGCAGGCCCGGACGGCGTGATCGGACATGGGGTGGGGCGCGCCGAAGAAGGCCACGATGGCGTCCCCCTCGTATTTGTCCACGGTCCCGTCGTAGCGGAGGATGATGTCCGTCATCTCGGAGAGGTACTCGTTGAGGAGGGCGACCAGCTCCTCCGGTGACATGGACTCGGAAACCGAGGTGAAGCCGGCCACGTCGGAAAAGAACGCGGTAATCTCCTTGCGCTCGCCGCCCAGCTTGAGGAGGCTCGGATTGGACACGATCTCGGCGACCACCTTTGGGGAGAGGTAGGTGCCGAAGGCCGACTGGATGAAACGCTTCTGCTGCTCCTCGATGACATAGTGATAGAGCGTCATGCCGCCGTAGAGGACGGCCCCCGTGAGGAGGGGATAGGCCGCGCTCAGCCACCAGCCGTGGCGGGCGAAGAGATACTGGTTGAGGCCCACCACCAGGACCAGCGCGGCCGCGGCCGCGGCGCCCCCCCCGGCCGCGCCGGTGCGGGGAAGCACGAGGGTGCCCGCCAGGCCCAGCAGGAGAATCGTCCCGGCCGTGAACAGGCCGCCCCACCAAGGTTCGCTCAGGAAATCGCCCCGGATCATGTTGTCGAGCACCGTCGCGTGGATGGCGACGCCCGGGATGGCCTTGTCGAACGGCGTGACGCGGAGGTCGGCCAGGGCGATGGCGGTGGGGCCGATCAGCACGATCTTGTTCCTGAAGGCTTGGGGCGGGGCCTGCTCCCGGCCTTCCACGATGTCCACGATGGAATAGACGGGAAAGGAGGAGATGCCGCCGATGTAGTTGATGAGCATCTCCCCCTGGTTATTGGTGGGAATCGCGATGTTCCGGCGGCCCGTGATCGCCACCTTCTCCACGCCCAAGGTGTCGATGAAAAAGAGTGTGGTGCCGCGCAGGTAGCGCTCCAGGGCGCGGAGGGCCAGGGGCCCGAAGAGGAAATCCTGCTCCCCGGGGATCTCCACCATGTCCTGGTACTTGACGATCAGGGGGAAGCGGCGGACGGCGCCGTCCTGGTCGGGCCGGAGGCTGAAGTAGCCGCTGCCCCGCGCCGATCGGGTCAGCCCGGCCAAGTTCGACTCGACCGCCTCGGCCCGGGGCAGCCAGACTTTCTTTAGGCTCGCGCCGGGAGCCTTGCGGACGGCGTTGTATTTCGAGTTGCGGATGTTCTCGAGGAAGCTGTTCTTCTCCTCGGCGCTCAAGTGCTGAATGGTGTCGGCGGAGAAGTGGAAGAAGTAGCCGAGCAGGGTCCGCCCCGACCGCTTGAGCGCCTCCGCAAAGATGCGGTCGTGGTCGGATGCGGCGATGGCCTTGTCGAGCTCCGCGAGCACCTGGGGCGGGGCGGCCGCGCCGTCGGCGGACATCCGGCTCCGGAGGACCTTGAGGCTTTCGATACCGCCGGAGATGTCGGAGGAGGAGAAGACCACGTCGTAGGCGATGACGCGGGCGCCGTAGGAGACGAGCCGATCCACGAGCCGGGCCTGGGTGGTGAAGGGCCAGGGCCAGCGGCCGAGCTGGTCGATGCTCTTTTCGTCGATGGCCGCGATGACGACGTCGGGGGCGGCCTTCTTGGGACCCCGGGCGAGGAAGCGGATGTCGGATATGAGGAGATCGAGGCGCTGGATGATGGCGGAATCGCCCACGAAGATGAGCAGCATGAGGCCGGTGAGCAGGAGGCCCACCGTCGTGCTGTTGATCTGGAAGAGCCGTTTCAGGAAATTGGGCATCGTCCGGCCGTCGAAAGCCTCTTTCCATGTCCATGATGGAAGCCGTCGGGCAAGTATGGCATACAAGGCCAGCCCGTGCACGAGCCGCTCCCGGGCCGATGCGGCGCCCTTGTTGGCCTTGGGCGGCTTGGCTTAGGATGAAGCGCGGCCGAAATCATCCGCCATCAGAAAGGGATTCCGATGCCCAATTTGCCCGTCCCGCAGGTGGTCAATTCCCTCGATGTGTCGGAGGACAAGGCCTACGAGCCCCCCTACGCCATCCGCTGGGGGGTGGACCGCGAGACCACCGGCACCAAGACCATCACCATGGGCCGCACGATCATCCCTCCCCGCGGCAGGAACCGCCTCCACTACCACAAGAACTGCGACACGACCATCTATGTGGTGAAAGGGCCCATCAATATCTACTGGAAGAAAGGCGAGGACATCCAGGGGCGCGAAGTCAAGCAGGGGCACTTCGTCTACTTCCCGTGCGGCTGCATCCACGGGCAGGAGAATCCCAGCAAGACCGAGCCCGCCGAGCTCATCTTCACGTACGGCGGCATGCCCAATAAGGATGCCGCCGGGACCACCTTCGTGGACGATCCGCGGGACCCCCTCCGGGATTGAGCTGTGGGTCCCTCCGCCCGCTGGAGCGTGAAATGCGCATCGCAAGCCTAGGCCGGGCCGCACTGTGGGCGAGCCTTATCATAATAGCGGCGGGCCCCGGCCTCGCCCAGGCGGCGCCCCGAACCCAGGTTTCTTCCTCGGACGGCGCGACGCTGGTCTACGTCCCGGCCGGAGCCTTCCTCATGGGCAGCGACAAGGGAGACAAGAACGAGCGCCCGCAGCGCAGGGTGCAGCTCTCGGCCTTCTGGATCGATCAGGCCGAGCTCACCGCGTCCCGCTTCGCCCGCTTCGCCGGGGCCACCGGCCACCGGACGGCCGCCGAGAAGGAGGGCTGGGCCTGGGTGTGGGACGAGACCCTGAAGAAGGGCGAGGGGGACTGGCGCCGAGAGAAGAACGTGAGCTGGCGCAACCCGGCCGGAAAGGGCTCGGACTGGAAGGCGATGCCGGAACAGCCGGTCAGCCAGGTGGGCTGGGCCGACGCGGAGGCCTACTGCCGCTGGGCGGGGCGGCGCCTGCCCACCGAGGCGGAGTGGGAGCGCGCCGCGCGCGGCGGCGACGGCCGGAAGTACCCCTGGGGAAACCAGAAGGAGCCATCGCGAGCGAACCTCAAGGGCGCGGCGGACGGCTTCCCGGGCGTGGCGCCCGCGGGCCGCTTCCCGCAAGGGGCCAGCCCCTTCGGCGCCCTCGACATGGCCGGGAACGTGTGGGAGTGGGTGGCCGACTGGTACCACCCCCAGGCGTATCAGACGATGGCGGCCAAGGACCCGAAGGGTCCTGCGAAGGGCACCCGCCGGCTGGTGCGGGGGGCCGCCTGGGGGAGCCCGATCGATTGGGCCACCACCACCAACCGCTACGACCGGCCGCCCGCCTACCGGAACAACAAGATCGGCTTCCGCTGCGCCCAGGACGCGAAGGAATAGGATAGTTTTTCAAGAAAGAAACCCCGGGACGCCGGGGCTTCTTTCGGGTTGCCGCCGGCTAGCGGCTGGCCAGCGGTTTGCTCCCGGAGGCGGGCACAACCAGCACGCCGTGGGCGCCGTTGCCGGTCCTGATCCGCTGAAGGTTGACGTGCTTCCGGGCGTCCATCACCCATACCTCCCGCGAGTCGCGGTTGGTGACGTAGGCGAGAGCGCCGTCCGGAGTGATGGCGATGAGATCCGGCCGCGCGCCCTGCTTCACGTAAGCCGCTTCCTTGTGATCGGGCAGGGAATGGACCACCACCGCGCCGCGGTGAGGCAGGGTGATGTAGAGAAAACGGCCATCCGGCGTCACCAGGGCGTCGTGGGGCTCGTCCTGGAGCTTCACCGTCTGGACGATCTCGTGGGTGCCGGTGTCCACTACGCTGTAGGACTTGCGCTCCCCATTCATGATGTAGAGCCATTTGCCGTCCTTGCTGAGATCGAGGCCTTCGATGTAGTGGCCCGCCTCGATCTGCTTGAGCGGCTTGCGCGTGGCGAGGTCCACCACGGAGACGTCCTCGCTCAACTCGTTCGCCACGTAGGCGAAGCGCCCGTCGCGGGATATCTTGATGTTCACCGGGTTGTTCCCGCCGTGCTCGATGAGGCCCGCCAGCCGTCCCGTGGCCACCTCCAGGACGGTGACGTTGTCGGAGTAGGTGTTGACGAAGTAGGCGAACTTCCCATCGGGCGCGAAGGCGAGGTTGTAGGGGTCGCGGCCGGCCCGGACGCTCTTCACGAAGCGCATCTCCTGGGCGTCGAAGATGCGGACCTCGGACCTCCCGTCGTTGATGATGTACACGTGCCGGCCGTCGGGGGCGAGGGCGAGGCGGTTCGACTTGGGCCCGGCGGGCAGGGTTCGGAGGACCTTGCCCGTCTCGCGCGAGATGACGCTCAGGGTGGAGTCGCGGGTGTTCGTCACGAGGATCCGCTCTTCCCGGGCGCCGGCGCCCCAGGCCGGAGGCCCTCCCCAGGCCGCCAGGAGGGCGATCGCCGCCGCTCCCGCGAGGCGGCGGTGCAGGGCCGGCGGGCGCTTCATGGCTTTGCTCCTTCCATATCCAGGGATTGGGGAGGCTGCTTTCCCTGCTCGCGGAGGAAGCGATCCTTCGCCTTGGGGTCGAACCGGCACCTGCACAGCTTGCGGACGTGGGCGACGAGGTCGCGGATCTCCTCCGCCGCGAGCGTGTGCCCCCAGGGAGGCATGATGGGCGAGAGGTCGCTGGCGCCGCCCCCGCGGGTGATGGTGCGGGTCATGTCCTCGTCCGAGAACTGGGCCATGTCCCGCCCGTCGGTCAGGTTGCGGGGGCTGACGGGGAGTTTGGCCGTGTTGTTCACGCCCTTCCCGTCCCCGCGCGGGCCGTGGCATTGGATGCAGTACCACTGGAAATTCTGCTCCGCCGCCGGGCGGGGGCGCTCCTGGGCCCGGGCGGATTCCCCGGGAGCGAGCGAAGCCGTGAAAAGCAGGAGAAAGACGGCGAGTCTCATTTGAAGGTCGCGATATAGGCGGCGAGGGCGATGAGATCCTGCTCGGACAAGGGCGTGAAGGCGGTCGACCCGTACCGGGGCATGCGCCCGTTGGGGGCGTAGCGGTCCCCGGACTTGAGAAGGGCCACGATGAAGTCGGGCCGGAGCCTGCGACCGGCGTCGACGAGGTGCGGCGCCGAGAATCCCCCCACCTCCACCGGCTCCCGGTACACCGTCTTGCGGATGTGTACCATGTGGCAGGCGTAGCAGGGTTGCTCCTTCTGGAAGAGGATCCGCGCCCGGCGGAGCACCTGCCGGGGAACCTTCTCCCCCCAGGCTGGGACGACCCCCGAGGGCATCTCCGGGTCCTTCAGGCTCTCGAGGTAGAGAGCGACCTCCCCGGCCTCCGCGGGCGCAAGGGCCGGATGCGGGGTCTTCCCCTTTTCCATCGTCCCCCACTTCACGCCCCGGAACGCCTGGGGCTTGGCGAGCCATCCCTTCAGATAGCCGGGCCGGAACTTGCTCCCGGCGTACCAGAGAGAAGGCCCCTTGATCGCGTGGCGCTCGGTGACGGGAATTTTCGCCTCGGGACCCTGGGCGGTATGGCATTCCCCGCAGCCCCGCCGGAGGAAGATATCCTTCCCCTTCTCCTGTCCCATGGCTGGCGAAGCGGCCAGCAGGAAGAGGAGGACCGCCCATCCCGGCAGCGATTCGCGGCCGGCAAGACGGCGCATGAAGATCACCTAGGCATCTCCGGCGCCGCCACTTTCGGGAACCGTCCGGTCAGGGTCCTGATGAAAGCCGCGAGGTCCTTCTTCTCTCCCGGGGTCAGCTTCAGGGGGAAGATGTCCGGGTCGAGGTTCGGGTTGGGATGGCCGCCCTTGTCGTAGAAGTCGATCACCTCTTCCAGCGTATTGAACCTTCCGTCGTGCATGTAGGGGGCGGTCAGGGCGGCGTCCCGGATGGAGGGCGTCTTGAACTTCCCGCGGTCCTTCGGCTCCTTGGTGATCTCCTCGCGCCCGAGCTCAGGCTTCTTTCGGTCCATCCCGATGCCGATGTTGTGAAACTTGTTGTCGGTGAAGGGGGCGCTGAACTCGTCCACCAGGTGGCACTTCACGCACTGCGCCTTGGTCTTGAAGAGTTCGAAGCCCCGCTTGGCCTCCGCCGGTACTGCCGATTCGGCCCCCTCGAATCTCCAGCGGTCGAAGGGGGAGCCGCCCGAGAGGAGGGTGCGCTCGAAGGAGGCGATGGCCTTGGCGGTCCGGTCGAGGGAGACGGCGGGATCGCCGAAGGCGCGCCGGAAAGCCTCCCGGTAGGCGGGGATGGCGCCCAGCACCCGCACCACCCGCTCCTCGCTCGAGGCCATCTCGGCGGGGTTGAGGATAGGCCCCTGCGCCTGCTCCTCCAGGGTCTTCGCCCGCCCGTCCCAGAATTGGCTGGTGTAGTACGCGGCGTTCAGGACGGTGGGGACGTTGCGGACGCCCAGCTTGCCCTCGACTCCCACGCCGTATTGCCGGGCGTTGGAGAAGCCCCGGTCGGGCATGTGGCAGGTGGCGCAGGCCACCGTGCCATCCGCCGAGATACGCTTCTCGAAGAAGAGCAGCCGCCCCAGCTCCACCTTTTCGCGGGTCATGGGGTTATCGGCGGGAATGAGGATGTCGTCCAGCCCCAAGGGGGGCGGGGGCGGAAACTCGGCCTCTCCCGCCGGAGAGGCCGCCTGGGCCGGCCGGGAGGGGCCGGCGGGACCCTCCGGCCCGCCGAACGCAAGGATGACGAAGACAGCCGCCCCAATGGATAAGGCGGCTTGGCGAAGACTTGGCTTTCCCAGCAACACCAACCTCAGGGGGCGGATGGAATACCTGCTTGAATTATAACATAAAACGCAGATTTTTCAGCCGCTTCCGCCCAAACGGGCCATTTAGGTCCTATTTCCGCTGCAGGAGCTCGATCACCACCCCGTCCGGCGCCTCGATGAAGGCAATCTGGGTGGAGGGGTTGAACTGAGTGGGCTCCACGGTGAACTTCACCCCCTTGCCCTTGAGGTCCGCGCAGTAGGCCTTGAAGTCGAGGCTGCCCTTCACCTGGAAGCCGAAATGGTCGGTGCCCCACTCGAGGGTGTGCTTGTCCTTGGCGGCTTCGCCCGGCCTCTGGCCCCGGACGATCACCTTGGCTCCGCCGAAGTCGATGTAGATCTGGGGCGCCCCCCGGACCTCGTGCGACGCCGCGACTTTGCCGCCCAGCTTTTCGACGAACCATTTGGCGGATGCATCGGGGTTCTGGCTGATGACATGGATGTGATCGAAGGAGAGGTTGCCGTCGCTCATGTGGAGCCTCCGTAGGGCCTCAGCCGGCCCAGGTGATGTCGCCGAACTCTCCCCTCCTCGGGCGGCCGGCGGCCTTGAATTGGACGTATTCTTTCTTGCTCTGGTCCACGGTGCTGTTGGCGCCGTGGCCGGGGTAGAGCACCGTATCGTCCGGCAGCGTCAGCACCTTCTTCTCGATCGACTCGAGCGAGATGAGGAGCTGCTCGTGGCTCCATGTCTTGCCCGGCCCGCCGGGAAAGATGGTGTCCCCGCAGACGCAGTGCCCAGGATAGTAGTACATGAGCATCCCGCGGCAATGCCCGGGGGTGTGGATGGCGCGGAGGGAAACCGTGCCGAACGTGATCTCCTGCCCGTCGCGGATCTCGAAGTCGGGCCGGATGCCGAACTCCTTTGCGTCCTCGGGATGGAGGCCGAGAGGGGCGCCGGTGCGCTTGCGGACCTCGGCCAGGGCGTCGATGTGGTCTCCATGGCTGTGAGTCTGTAGGATGTATTTGGGCTTGATCCCCTTGCAGGCGGCCAGGATCTCGTCGGCGGAATGGGATGTATCGATGATGACGCTCTCCTGGCTCGGCTTGGCGACCATGACATAGACGTTGTTGCTGTACGGCCCGATGTTGAGTTTCTTCAGGGTGAGCTCGGGCAGCTCGACCGTCTGGTCGTATTGGCCCATGGGCGTCGCCTCCAGGAGGGGGGCGGGTCTTTCCGCTGGCATGCAAAGGCGGTCAGGCCGCGAGGGAGGTGCGCTTCGATTTTAATCGCAGCCGCCGGGGGACCACAACCGGGCCCGAGGAGAGGCGGATGGGCAGCCAATATATCTTTGTAAACATGGCGGTGACGCTCGACGGCAAGATCGCCGCCGCCGGCCGGGAGCCCTTCTCGCTCGGCTCGGAGGCAGACCGGAGGGAGATGGACCGCCTCCGGGCGGAGGCCGACATCGTCCTCTGGGGCGGGGAAACCCTGCGGGCCACCCGAAGTTCCGCCCGCATCCGGAACCCGGAGCTGACCGCGGCGCGGGCGTCCTCGGGACGCCCGCCTCAGCCGGCCAACGGGGTCATCACGCTGAGCGGGAACATCCCTCCGTCCGCCAAATGGTTCGACGCCCAGGATGTGCGGCGGTTCATCTTCACCGGCGACCAGGGCGCCCCCGCGGCCGAGGCCGCGGCGCGCGGCCGGGCCGAGGTGGTGGTCCTGGGCGGCCGGGAGGTCACCGCCTCCGCCCTGCTGGCCGCCCTGGCGAAGCGGGGCATGGAGAGGGTGCTGCTGGAGGGGGGCGGGAGCGTCCATTGGATGTTCGCCCGGGAGGGCCTCCTGGACGCCCTCCACGTCACCCTGACGCCCTGGCTGGCGGGCGGGACCGCGGCCCCCACCCTCCTCGACGGCGAGGGCTTCCCCTCCGGAAGTTTCCTCCGCCTGCGGCTCGAGGAGGTGCGGCGGGAGGGGGAGGAGATCTTCCTCCGCTACCGGGTGGACCGCCCGAATGCCGGGAACCCTCCCGCACGTTGAACGGAGGGTGAGGCTGTGGTAGTGATTGGTCTTCCCGGCTCCCGGTTTGCGGGCTCCTCCTCCCTGGAAGGAATGACCCAGTGGCCACGAAGGCGAAACCCAAGTCCCCCTCCCGCGCCATGCCGCGGGAAGGTTTCCTCCGGATGTACCGGAACATGCTCCGCATCCGCCGCTTCGAGGAGAAGACAGACGAGCTCTTCATGGCGGGGCGGATCAAGGGCGCCGTCCACGTGAGCATCGGCCAGGAGGCCTGTTCGGTGGGTGTCTGTTCGGCCCTGAACCAGGACGATGCCATCCTGACCACCCACCGGGGGCACGGGCACTCCATCGCGAAGGGGACCCGCCTCAACGAGATGATGGCCGAGCTCCTGGGGAAGGCGACCGGCCTGTGCAAGGCCCGGGGCGGCTCCATGCACATCGCCGACATTTCCAAGGGCCACTACGGCGCCCACTCCATCGTGGGGGCCAACATGCCCATGGCCGCCGGGATGGGCCTGGCTTTCCAGCTCGAGGGGAAGGGCCGGGTGGCGGTCGTCTTCTTCGGGGACGGGGCCTCCAACCAGGGCAGCTTCCACGAGTCCCTGAACCTGTGCGCCATCTGGAAGCTCCCGGTCGTCTTCTTCTGCGAGAACAACCACTACGCGGTGAGCTTCCACGTGAACCGCTCGACGGCGGTGCGCGACATCAGCCTCCGCGCGCAGTCCTACAACGCCCCGGGCGTCACGGTGGACGGCATGGACGTGATGGCCGTCTACGAGGCCACCCGGGAGGCCGTCGCCCGGGCACGGCGGGGCGAGGGACCCTCCTTGATCGAGGCCAAGACCTACCGGTTCTTCGGGCACTCGCGCGGGGACCCGCAGTTCGGCCCCTACCGGACGAAGGAGGAGGTCGAGCGGTGGCGCAAGCGCGACCCTCTCATCGTGGCCGAGAAGATGTTCAAACCGACCGAGGCTGAAAAAAAGGCCATCCAGGCCGAGGTGGACAAGGAGATGGCCACGGCCATCGAGTTCGCCGAGAAGAGCCCCGACGCCGCCCTCTCGTCGGCTCTCGAGGACGTCTACGCGTAACCAGCCGGCGCGGCGGCCGCGCCAGGGAGAAGGACATGCGTGAGATTACCTTCGTCGACGCCCTGAACGAAGCTCTCCACGAGGAGATGGAGCGGGACCCCAAGGTCTTCGTCATCGGCGAGGACGTCGAGCTGGCCTATGTCTTCGGCGTCACCAAGGGATTGGCCGCGCGCTTCGGCAAGGAGCGCGTGCGGGACACCCCAATCAGCGAGCTCGGCATCGTCGGCGCCGGCGTCGGGGCGGCGATGGCGGGCTACCGGCCCGTCATCGAGATCATGTTCATGGACTTCATCATGCTGGCGATGGATCCCCTCATCAACCAGGCGGCCAAGCTCCGCTACATGCTGGGCGGGCAGATCTCGGTGCCCATGGTGGTCCGCACCCCGGGTGGGGGCGGGGTCCAGTACGGCCCCACCCACAGCCAGTGCCTGGAGGCCTGGTTCATGCAGATGCCGGGCATCAAGGTGGCCGTGCCGAGCAACCCCGCGGACGGCAAGGGCCTCCTCAAGGCGGCCATCCGGGACGACAACCCGGTCCTCTTCGTCGAGCACAAGATGCTCTACAAGCAGAAGGGACTGGTGCCTGAGGGTGAGCACCTCGTCCCCTTCGGAAAGGCCGAGGTGAAGCGTCCCGGCTCGGACGTGACTCTCGTTGGCGTCGGCTACCAGGTGGTGAACTGCCTCCGGGCGGCCGAGGCGCTCGCGGGGGAGGGCATCAGCGCCGAGGTCGTCGATCCGCGTACCCTGGCCCCCCTCGACACGGCCACGCTGGCCGAATCCGTCCGCAAGACCGGCCGGTGCGTGGTGGTGGAGGAGGGCCATCTGCGCAGCGGGGTGGGCTCCGAGATCGCGGCGGCCATCCAGGCGGAGGCGTTCGACTACCTGGACGCCCCCATCGGCCGCATCGCCGCCCTGGACGCCCCCATCCCCTTCGAGCCCAGGCTGGAGGAGTTCGTCCTCCCCAGCCCGGGAAAGATCGTGAAGGCGGCCAAGGAGGCGGTGGGCGCCGCGGTGTGACGGCGAATGTCCGGAGAAGAAATGGGCCTGACCGGCGTCAACCACACGAGCTTCACCGTCTCCGACGTGAAGGTTTCGGCCAAGTGGTACTGTGAAAAGCTCGGCTTCGAGGTCATGTCGGACACCCTCCGGGACCCTCGCTATTGCGAGATGGTGACCGGCGTCCCCGGCGCCCACCTGCACATCATCTACGTGCGGGGGGCCGGCTATCCGATCGAGTTGATCCAGTACATCGGCGGGGCGGGTGTGAAGATCGACACCGCCACCAACAACGTGGGGAGCGCCCACGTCTGCTTCAATGTGGATGATTTGAACGCCATGTACGCTGATTTGAAGAGCAAGGGCGTCCGCTTCATGTCCGCCCCCGTGGGCATCCCCGAGGGGCCGAACAAGGGCGGGCTGGTCGTCTACATGGAAGATCCGGACGGCAACACGCTGGAACTCATCCAGCCTCCCCGCCGCTGAGCCACTCACCAGCGCCCCGCTTTCCCGGCCAGCCCGGAAGGGTATACCCTTCCGCTGGAGGAAGCCGCTCCTTCCCCGCCTATCTGCGCATTTCCTTCCGTTTGAGGGGGAGCCGTGAACCTCCGGCTCGACCAAAACCGCCACTTCGTCCTGGCCGCCGCCGGCGTGCTCCTGGCGGGCCTCCTCATTTCCTTTGTTCTGATCCGCAGCCGGCCCACCCCGGTGGTGACGCGCCCCGAGGCGGAGGGCCGCCTCGTGCGGGGCATGCGCCTCGAACGGAAGGAGAAGGCCCTCTGGGTGACGGGCTACGGCACCGTCCGCCCGAAGACCGAGGTGCAGCTCGTGCCCGAGGTCTCGGGGAGGTTCATCCGGCGCTCGGCGGGCCTCCGGAGCGGGGGCTTCATCCAAAAGGGAGAACTGCTCTTCGAGGTGGACCCCCGGGACTATGAGCTCGCGGTGGCCCAGCGCCAGGCGCAGATTGCCCAGCTCGAGGCGGACATCCAGCGCCTGAACCAGGAGGAGAAGAACAACCGGACGGCCCTCAAGATCGCCGAGCGCCAGCTCAAGCTGGTCGGAACCGAGCTGGAGCGCAACCGGAAGCTGCGGCAGGAAGGGGTGGTTTCCCCCACCCAATTCGAGAACACCCTGCAGGCTTTTCTCCGGCAGGAGCAGCTCGCCCTCCAGTCGCGTACCGCCCTGGACCTCATCCCTCCCCAGCTCGCCCAAAAACGGGCCGCCCTGCGCGTCTCGCAGGCCCAGCTCGAGGAGGCTAGGCTGGCCCTCGAGCGGACAAAGTACCATGCGCCGTTCGACGGGCGGGTGCGCCAGGCCAAGATCGAGGTGGGCGATTATGTCCGGGCGGGGCAGTCCATCGGGGCCATCCACGACATGTCGGTGGTGGAGATCCCGGTCTCGGTCCCCGTGGAGGACGCCCGCTGGGCCTTCCGGCGGACGGAGGGCGTGGTCCAGTTCCCCCGCAGCCGGGAGGAGGTCCAGCAGTTCTTCCCCAGCGCCGAGGTGCTGTGGAACCGCTTCGGCCAGGACTTCCGCTGGGAGGGCCAGGTGACGGTGGTCGAGGCCGGCCTGGATGAGGCCACCCGCGCCGTCACCCTCATCGTGGAGGTCCCCGAGCCGCTCAAGGACTGGGCGCCCGGGCGGCACCCGCCCCTCATCGCCGGGATGTTCGTGCAGGCGCGCATCCGGGGCATCACGGTGCGCGACGTTTTCGTCATCCCGCGGACGGCTCTCCATGCGGACGACGTGGTCCATGTCCTCAATGACGGCCGCCTCGACATCCGCAAGGTGCAGGTGCTGCGGAAGGACGAGAGCGAAGCGGTCGTTCAGAACGGAGTCCGGGAGGGCGAGTGGGTCATCCTCTCGCCCATTCCGGAGCCGGTGCCGGGCCTGAAGCTGCGCCTGGCCGACGGGAACCGGGCCGGGGAGCGGAAACGGTGAGAAGCCTCATCGCGCTCTTCGCCCGGAACCGCGTCATGGCCAACATCCTGATGTGGTTCTTCATCCTCATCGGCCTCCTCGCCCTCCTCAACATCCGCAGCGAGCTCATTCCGCAGTTTTCCCTGGACCGGATCCAGGTGCAGATCATTTGGGAGGGGGCGAGCCCCGAGGAGGTGGAGGAGGGCGTATGCATCAAGGTGGACGAGGCGCTGACGGGCGTCGAGGGGGTGAAGACCATCACCTCGACCGCGTTCGAGGGCCGATGCGCCACGGTGGCGGAGCTCTATTCGTGGGTCCGGGACCGGAGGAAGGCTCTTGACGACGTAAAGAACGCCGTGGACCGCGTCGAGACATTCCCGGAGAGCACCGAGAGGCCCGTCGTCACCGAGATCAAGCGGCTCGACCAGGTGCTGGACCTCGCACTGTACGGCGACGTGCCCGAGGTCGCGCTCAAGCGCGTGGCCGAGGAGGTGAAGGAGGACCTCCTCAACATCCCGGGCATTTCCCAAGTGATCGTGCGGGGGCTCCGGGAGTGGGAGATCTCGATAGAGGTTTCCGAGGCCACCTTGCGGGCGCACAACCTCACCTTCGAGGGCCTGGCCGACATCATCCGGAAGAATGTCCTGGATCTCTCCGGCGGCGACGTCCGCTCGCCCGAGCGCCGCATCCGCATCCGCACCATCGGGAAGCGCTACACGGGACGCGAGTTCGAGGCATTGCCCATCCTCACCCGCCCGAACGGCACCATCCTGCGCCTGGGGGAGATCGCGCGGGTGACGGATGGCTTTGCCGAGAGCGACAAGACCGGTCGCTTCAACGGGAAGCCCGCCGCCCTCATCGTGATCTACAAGACCGATGAGGAGGACGCCCTCGAGATCGCCGCGCTGGCCCGCGAATATGTCCGGACGAAGCGGTCGCAGCTCCCGCCCAGCCTCTCGCTCGACGCGTGGGCCGACACCTCCCGCCTCATCCGGGACCGCATGGACCTCTTGCTGCGGAACGGCCGCCAGGGCCTAGTCCTCATCTTCCTCACCCTGTGGCTCTTCCTGAACATCCGCCTCTCCCTCTGGGTGGCGATGGGCCTTCCCGTGGCCGTGATGGCCGCGCTCGGCTTCATCACCTTCTGGGGCGGCACCCTGAACATGATCACCCTCTTCGCCTTCATCATGGTGATCGGCATGCTGGTGGACGACGCCATCGTGGTGGCGGAGAACATCTACACCCGGATGAAGAGGGGCGAGGACTTCATCACGGCGGCGGTGGAGGGAACCGCCGAGGTGGCCTGGCCCGTCATCGCCACGATCACCACCACCATCATCGCCTTCCTGCCGCTCATGTTCGTGCAGGGCACGCTCGGGAAATTCCTGGCCATCCTGCCGGTCGGGATTATCGCTTCCCTCGTAGCCTCGCTGTTCGAGGCCCTGTTCATCCTCCCGGCCCACCTGGGGCACTGGTTCAAGTTTCCCCGGGAGGGGAGCCGCGGCTTCCGCATTCGCCAGCGGGTGGACGGCTGGGTAGCCTGGGTCGTGGAGAGTTTGTATGCGCCCTCCCTGCGGTTCTGCCTGAAGGCCCGGTACCTGGTGGCGGCGGCCGCCGCCGCGTTGTTCCTGGTGACGGTATCCCTGGTGGCGGGGGGGCACGTGCGCTTCGTCTTCTTTCCCCGGTTCGATTCGGATTGGGTCGAGGCGAAGCTCCTCTTTTCGGAGGGAACGCCTGTCGAGCGGACGGCCGAGGCCGCCCGGCGGATCGAGCGGGTGGCGATGAATCTCAACGCCGAGTTCAAGACGAAGAGCGGGGAGCCACTCGTCAAGCACGTCTTCACCGTTCTGGGGGAGCAGATCGGGCCCAACCTCACCGAGGAAGGCAGCCACGCCGCCCAGGTCATCGTGGAGATGCTCCCCTCCGAGCTGCGCGGGATCGGCAGCACCGAGATCGTCAACGGGTGGCGGGAGCGGACGGGCGAGATCCCCGACACCGTCAGCCTGATATTCCAGGCGTCGGGGGCCCAGCCGCCGGGAGGAAAGCCGCTGGAGATCCAGTTCGCGGGGGGCGACCTGGACATCCTCCGCCGGGTTTCGGATGAGCTGAAGGCCGAGTTGAGGAAATACCCGGGCGTATACGACATCGAGGACGACTTCCGCCCGGGAAAATCCGAGCTCCGCGTCACCCCGACCCAGCAGGGGCGGCTGCTGGGGGTGAGCCTGCAGGATCTGGCGAACCAGCTCCGGGCGCGGTTCTTCGGGCTGGAGGCGCTCCGCCTTCAGCGCGGCCGGGAGGACGTGAAGGTGAAGCTCCGCTACCCCTTGGGAGAGCGCCAGAGCCTGGGGGATGTGGAGAACGCGCGCATCCGCACCCCCTCCGGGGCGGAGATCCCTTTCTCCGAGGTGGCCCGGGTGGACGTGGAGCGGGGCCTCGCGCAGATCAAGCGCGTGGACCGGCGCCGGGCGGTGACTGTCTCCGCCGAGGTGGACGACGCCCGCGCCAACGCAACGGAGATCATGAACGATCTTCGGGCGAAGTTTTTCCCTCCCCTCCAGGGGCGTCACCCGGGCGTGCGCGTCCGCTTTGAGGGCCAGACAAAGGAGTCGAGAGAGTCCCTCGCGAGCCTGCAACTGGGTTTCCTGGTCGCCTTGGCGAGCATTTTTGTGAACTTGGCTATCATGTTCCGCAGCTATTTTCAGCCCCTGGTGGTGATGAGCGCCATCCCCTTCGGCATCGTGGGCGCCATCTGGGGGCACATCGTCATGGGGCTGGACATTTCCATGATGAGCCTGATGGGGATCGTGGCCCTCGCGGGGGTGGTGGTGAACGACTCCCTCGTGCTGCTCGACTTCGTGAACCGCAACATCGCCTCCGGAATGCCCGTCGAGGAGGCGCTTCACCACGGGGGAGTATCCCGCTGGCGGGCCATCCTGATGACCACCCTTACCACCGTGGCCGGCCTGGCTCCCATGCTGGCGGAGAAGAGCTTCCAGGCCCAGTTCCTCATCCCGATGGCGGTGAGCCTCAGCTTCGGGCTCCTGTTCTCCACGGCCATCACCCTGATCCTCGTGCCGGTCATCGTCCTGATCGGAAACGACGCGACCCGCCTCTTCTGGCGCGGGTGGCTGGGCCGCTGGCCGAGCCGGGAGGAGGTGGACGTGCACTCGCCGGAGGCGCTCCGGCCATCCGCCTAGCTCCGGCGCCTTGACGGCCCCCGGCGTCGGCATTGTAATAGGCCCCTCATCCGGCGGATTTACGCCACAACGGGTTCCGGCCATTGACAGGGAGAAGCCGGTTCATGTCCACGACGAACGGCATCCGCTACGGCGCCGACGTGAAGAAAAGGATGGAGGCGGTCATCCTGACCGCGCCCATGAAGTTCGAGATCGGCGAGGTCGAGACCCCGGCCCCGGGACACGGCGAGGTCCTCGTCCGGGTGGAGAGCACCACCATCTGCGGGACCGACATCGAGATCATCAAGGGAAACCACGCCCCCCGCTGGCCGCCCAGGTACCCGGCCATCCTGGGGCACGAGTGGGCGGGGAAGGTCGTGGCCATGGGTCCGGGCACCGAGGGCTTCGGCCTCGAGATGGGCGACCACGTGGCCGGCACGAGCCACGCCGGCTGCGGTGCCTGCCGCATGTGCCTCACCGGCCGCTACAACCTTTGCCTGAACTACGGCAAGGCCGTGACCGGCCACCGGCAGTACGGCCACATCACCCAGGGGTCCTACGCCGAGTACGTCGTCAACAACATGCGGGCCCTCCACAAGATGCCCAAGGAGATGCCCTTCGACGTGGGCTCCTGCGTGGACCCGGCCGGCTGCGGCCTCTGGACGGCCAAGCGGGCCGGCATTAACCCGGGGGACACCGTGGTGATCCTGGGCTCGGGGCCCATCGGGGTCTTCGCCTTCGAGTCGGCCCGCGCCCTGGGCGCCGGGCGGGTGATCGTGGTGGGGGGAGGCAAGCGCCTCGAGATCATCGCCGCCCAAGGCGCCGAGACGGTGGACTACCGCAAGGGCGGGGTGCCGGAGAAGATCAAGGCCCTGACGTCCGGCCGGATGGCCAACGTCGTGCTCGAGACCGCCGGGACCACCGACAGCTTCAAGTGGACGGTGGACTGCGGCGGCAAGGGCGCCCGCATCGGCATCACCGGCATCCCGGACAACATCCCCGACCTGGCCTGGAAGCGGGTGGTCCTCGAGGAGATGGACATCTTCGGGGTGCGCGCCAACCCCAACTGCGGGGACGAGGTGGTGGCCCTCATCCAGGCCGGGCGCATCAGGGTCCAGCCCTATATCACCCACCGCTTCCCCCTGCGGCAGTACAAGGAGGCCTTCGAGGCCTTCGCGGCGCGCAAGGACGGGGCCCTGCTGGTCAATCTGACGCCCGGCGCATGAACGGGGAACCCGATGGCGGACGAGCGGAAGTACGGCGCGCGGATGATCGCGGAGGCGAGGCTTGAGGCGGTGCCCAACCCCTCGCGGGAGCGGGACTATCTCATCGACTTCACCATCCCCGAGTTCACCTGCCTCTGCCCCATCAGCAACTTTCCGGACTTCGCCATCATCCGCATCCAGTACGTGCCGGGCGAGACCATCGTGGAGCTCAAGTCCCTCAAGCTCTACATCAACCGCTTCCGCGACCAGGAGATCTTCCACGAGCAGGCGGTGAACCGGATTCTGAACGACCTCGTCGCGGCCTGCTCGCCCAAGTGGGCCTGGGTGGAGGGCGACTTCAACGTCCGCGGCAACATCAAGACCAAGATTCGCGCCGTCCACGGCACCCGCCCTCCGGGCGTGCCTGACTGAGGGTCCAAGGTGGAGCGCTTCCGGGAGGAACTTCGGGCGGCGGCCGCCCCGGTCTGGGAGGCCATCCACCGGCACCCCTTCGTCCGGGAGGTGGGCGGGGGCGCCATCTCACCCGAGCGCTTCGGCTACTTCATCTGCCAGGACTATCTCTACCTCCAGGACTTCGCCCGGGCCCTCCAATTGACTGGCGCGAAGGCGGCCGCCCAGGACGACCTCGAAACCTTCGCCGAGCACGCCGCCAATTGCGTCCGGGTGGAACGGGCCCTGCACGCGGGGCTGGCCGCCCGGGCTGGGGTGAGCGAACGGCTGGGGGTGGACCCTCCCGGGCCCGCCACCCTGGCCTACACCCGCCACCTCCTGGCCACGTGCCGGGCGGGAAGCTTGGCCGTGGGCCTGGCCGCCCTGCTCCCTTGCTACTGGATCTACCGGGAGGTCGGGCTGCGCCTGGCCAGGAGCCTCCCGGCCGACCCTCTCTGCGCCGAGTGGATCTCCGTCTACGCCGGCGATGTCTATGGAGGGCTGGTCGAGGCCCAGCTCGCCCTGGCGGACCGACTGGGCCCTTCCCTGGGAAGCCTGGAGCGCGCCCGGGCGCGCGAGGCCTTCCTCCTCTCCAGCCGCTACGAGTGGATGTTCTGGGAGCAGGCCTACCGCCTGGAGAAATGGCCGCTCTAGGACGGGAGGTCCAAATACTTTGATCGTCCCATAAATGCCTTCTCCCTCCCCCTCCGGGGGAGGGGGAAAGAGCCGGGCAGGATGTCTCGCTTCATGGACCTCTGCCTCGCGCCCACCCGCCTTGACTTCATCTCCAGTTCCCGGCCAGGAGGGCCGGCTTTCTTGACCCCCGGGCGCGGGGGCCGCAGAATGGCGGTCCTGTTTTCCCGATAACGGCCGTCGGCGCCCCGTCCGTTCGGCCGGGCGGCGCCGATTCTCAATCCGGAGGCGGCGATGAACGACTATAAGGTGGCGGGGAAGGGCCTGGCGAGGATTGACACGCCCGACAAGGCGGCCGGCACGGCCTGCTTCGGGGCCGACGTGCCGGCGGTCCGGCCCCTGGCGGGCCGGGTCCTCGGGACCCCGCACGCTTTCGCGCGCGTCCTCTCGGTGGACGCCTCCCGGGCGAGGAAAATCCCCGGGGTGCGCTACGTGCTCACGCGCGACGAGTGCCCGGACATCCGCTTCGGCGGGGACATCAAGGATCAGAGCTGGCTCGGCAAGGACGGCTACGTGCGCTACGTGGGCGATCCCGTCGCCGCCGTGGCGGCCGAGACGCCCGAGGCGGCCCAGGCGGCGATAGACGCCATCCGGGTGCGCTACGAGCCCCTCGCCCCCGTCGTCGACCCCATCGCCAGCCGGGAGGGGAGGACCCTCCTCGTCCACGAGGACTGGAAAGAGCTCAAGGGCCTGGGGCCCCAGGCCGAGGGCAACGTTCTCGGCCGTTTCGAGAAGACGCTCGGCGATCCCGGCGCCGCCTTCGCCCAGGCCGACGTGGTGCTCGAGCACACGTTCCGGACCCCTCACGTGCACGCGGGCTACATCGAGCCCCACGCCTGCACGGCCGAGGCCGGGGCCGACGGGAAAGTGACCGTCTGGACCACCACCCAGGACGCCTGGGCCATCCGCGCCGACGTGGCCGAGGCGCTGGGCCTCCCGGCGACCAAGGTGCGGGTCATCCCCACCGAGATCGGCGGGGGCTTCGGCTCCAAGCTCAAGAGCATCTACGAGCACATCGCCGCCCTCCTGGCGCTGAGGACCGGCCGGGCCGTGCGCATGGAGATGTCCCGCGAGGAGGACCACCGGGCGGTCAACCCGCGCCATCCCCACGTTTTCACCATCAAGACCGGAGTGAAACGGGACGGCACCCTGGTCGCCCGCGAGATGGACGTCACCATGGATCACGGCGCCTACGGGCGCGGCGCCCCCTTCCAGTGCAGCAGCAAGATGGTCATGGCCTCCGCCCTCTACCGCGTCTCGGGCGTCCGGGTGAAGGCTTGCACGGTCTACTCCAACGCCCCGGTGGCAGGCCCCGTCCGCGCCCCCAGCGGGCCGCAGTACCACTTCGCGACCGAGGTCCACACCGACATCGTCGCCCGCGAGCTGGGCATGGATCCCCTCGAGTTCCGCCGCAAGAACGCCCTTCGGCCGGGCGACAAGACCCTGGCTGGCGTGACCCGCGACGACGCCATGGCGAAGGTGATGGAGCGGGCCGCGGCCGAGGTGCGCTGGGGCCAGCCCGTCCCCCGCCGCCCGGACCTCCCGGAGGAGGAAGGCTGGCGGTACGGCCGGGGCATCGCCTGCGGCTTCTGGCACGGCCCGGGCGAGGCCTCGAGCTGCTCCCTCCGGCTGAATCCAGACGGCACGGTCCAGATGATGTCGGGCACGGTGAACCTGACCGGGGCCAGCACCTCCCTCTGCCAGCTCGTGGCCGAGGAGCTGGGCCTGGGGCTCGACCACGTCCGCTACGCCGTGGGGGACACCGACACCGTCCCGCAGTCCACCGCCGCCTCGGGCAGCAAGGCGACGCGCTCGGTGGCGGGGGCCGCGATGAAGGCGGTGAAGGACCTCCGCAAGAAGATCCTGGAGGTGGCGGGGGCCAAGCTGGAGGCCGCGCCGGGGGACCTGCTCATCGAGGAGGGGAAGGTGAAGGTGGCCTCCGCGCGGGACCGCTTCCTCACCCTCGCTCAGGTGGCCAAGGCCGCGCCCGAGGTGACCGGCTACCTCATCGGAGACGGGGCGAGCCCCCGGCCCCCGGCCTGCCCCATCTACACCGCGCAGGCGGCCGAGGTGGCGGTGCACCCGGAGCTCGGCGAGGTGCGGGTGCTGCGCCTCGTGGGCGTCCAGGACGTGGGCTTCGCCATCAACCCCCTCTCGGTCGAGGGTCAGATCGAGGGGGCGATGGTCCAGGGAATGGGCCTAGCCCTCATGGAGGAGCAGTTCCGCCACCCGAACGGGCGGCTCAGCGGAGAAACCCTGCACGAGTACCTCCTCCCGACCAGCATGGACATGCCGGAACTGAAGGTCATCCTCTACGACAACCCGGCCGAGGGGACCCCCTTCGGAATGCGCGGGGTGGGGGAGCCCCCCATCGTGGCCACCGCCGCCGCCATCGTGAACGCGATCCAGGACGCGGTGGGCGTGCCCTTCTTTTCCATTCCGGTCGGCCCCCATCATCTGCGGAAAGCCCTCGCTGCCGTGGGCAACGGCGCTTAAGCGGTTCGCGTTCATGTAAAAGTAAAAAAAGGAGAGGCGGGAGCATGGCGGTGAACGAGAAGACGGGCCTCACGCCGGAGATGGGCGTGAGCGAGGAGATGATGGTCTGCCCGGTGCCCCGGGTGCCCTTCGTTTCTCCGGACAACATCCCGGAGGACATCCGGGAGGAGCTCATGCCCAGCTACAACTGGGCGGTGGAGATGTGGGGCACGGTGCCGCGCTACCTCCAGATGCTGGGGCACGCCCCGGTCCTGGTCGAGGCCTGGATGCTGCTCGATCAGAAGCTCCGCACCAACCGGCTCAAGACCGCCCCGGACTACATCCTCATCATGGAGCTCGTCATCGTGAAGACGGCGCTCCACACCCAATGCAACAACTGAGTGGGGCACAACGTGGAGCTCGGTCGAGCTCTGGGCCTCACGGCGGAGCAGATTGACCTCCTCGACGGGGATCGGTGGGAGGGGAGCCCCCTCTTCTCCGGCAAGGAGAAAGCGGCCATCCGCTGGGCGGACGAGGTGACGAACCTGAGGGCCAAGCGGAACGACTTCGCCTTCGAGGAGATGAAGAAGCACTTCACCACGCGCCAGATCGTGGAGCTCACCTTCGTGTGCGGCATGTGGAACCTCTCCGGCCGGGTGGCCGAGGCCCTCCGCCTCGTGGTCGAGCCGCCCGGGGGGCGCATCGCGTTCCAAGAAAAGGACATGCGCTAGGGACGGAGGGGGTGCGGTGGCCTTGCGGCCGCAAGGGAGAAAGCCCGGCGGCGGACGGGAATCTAGGGTGTCTTGGGCTTTCCCGGAAGAACCCAGACGAGGGGCAAAATCCCCCCGAGAATGATCATCATGAACCAAAAGGTGTCGTTGTAGGCGAGCATGGCGGCCTGCTGGTTCACCACGTGGTCCACGATGGCATACGCCTTGGTGTGGGCCGTCGCAGGATCCATCCGCTGGCCGGCGAGAATGTCCATCAAACTTCCGTGGTACTCCACGAAGGCCCCGTTGAACTCGTTTACGTAGCCGACCAGCCCCACCCGGTGCGTGGCGCTCCGGCGCTCGACCAGGGTGGCCAGAAGGGCGAAGCCCATGTTCCCGCCGATGACCCGGCCCAAGTCGTAGAGGCTGGCCGCGGCGGTCGTCTCCGCCGGGAGAACGCCCCGAATCGCAATGGTTGTGTTCGTCACGAAGACGCAGGGCATCCCGATCCCCATGACGATGAGCGGCTGGACCATGTTCCAGAACCCCGCGTCCAGGGAGAGCTGGGACAGCCCGTAGAAGGAGTAGAGAATGCAAGACATGCCGAAGGTCATGGTAAGGCGCGGGTCCACCACGTTGAACAGCCGGCCCACCAGCGGCATCATGAGGAAAAGCGCTATCCCGCGCGGCAGGAGAACGATGCCGGAGTCGTAGGCGGTGTAGCGGAGAAGGGCCTGAAGGAACTGGGGCAGGATGAAGGTGGAGCCGAACAGCGCCAGGGCGAAGAGCAGGATAATGGCCGAGCCCACGCTCAATTGAAGGTGGCGCAGGAGGCGGAAGTTCACGATGGGTTCCGCGGCCTTAAGCTCCCACACGACCAGCAATACACCCGCCGCCGCCGTGGCCGCGGTCCAGCCCACGATGAAGCTGGATTCGAACCAGTTGTTCTCCTGGCCCCGCTCCAGAATGATCTGGAGGCCGATCATGCTCACCAAGAGGAAGAGTATCCCGCCCCAGTCCACCCCCTTGATGCCCCGCTTCAAGTAGGAAGGGTCCTGCACATACAGGTGCACGAGCAGCATCCCCGCCAGGCAGAAGGGGATGTTGATGTAGAAAATCCACGGCCAGCCGTACCGTTCCGTGAGCCAGCCTCCCACCACGGGCCCCATCGCGGGGGCCAGCACCACGCCCATCCCGAAAATGGCCATGGCCATGCCTTGCAAGCGGGGCGGATAGCTCTCCCGGAGGATGGCTTGGGAGATCGGAATCAGAGGCCCTCCGCCCAAGCCCTGGATCGCGCGGTAGAAGATCATCTCGCCGAATGAGGTGGATGTCCCCGCCAGGATGGAACCCAGGCTGAACAGCACGTAGGAGAGAAGGTAGAAGCGCTTCCGCCCCAAGAGGGTGCTCCACCAGCTGGTCATGCAGATCATGATGAGCTGGGCGATGCTGTAGCTGGTTGCCACCCAGGTGATGGAGGAGATGTCCGCCCCGAACGCCCCCTGCATGTGCGGGAGGGCGACGTTCACCACGCTGACGTCCATCACGGAGATGAACTGGCCGAAGAGGACGGCCAGGGTGATCATGGATCGGGAGGCCGTCCTGGATGCGGGGGCCGCCGGCTGCGGGCTCGTCTCCAACGGCGCGCCCGCCATCAACCGGCGGTATTCTTCTGGGCCCGCCCGGGATCGGAGAACGCATGGGGGCGGCGCGAGTACCGGATGTCCAGCCCGGCCTGGCCCCTCAAGTCCCCGGAGGATGAGAAGAGAGGGGAGAGAATGAAAAGACTCATCTGCCAGTCATTCTTATGCGAAGGGGCGGTTCACCGGAACGGTTCAGCAGCATCAGCCATGGCCTTTTCCCGCTGATTTTAGCACCATCGGGCGAATTTCCCCATGCCCATGGGGGGCCCAAACCGGACCGCAGCCCGGCGCTTTCCCCAAGCCCAGGCTCATTCGGGCCGATTGGCTCCGCCGCGGGCCTGGTTCCGCTTCCATGGCTCCGCAAAACCTGGCAAAAGAGGGGAGGCCGCTTTGGTTGCGCCTTTTCCCCCGCTTGGATAAGGTTCCTGGCGCCCATCGGAAATTCGATGGCGGGCCGGCCCGCTTGAATCATCCCTCAGAAGGACGCACGATGGACGAGCGCCCCCTCCGGTCCCTCGGCAAGAGCTATCCGCGCGAAGTCGGACCCGACATGGTCGCGGGCCTCACCCAGTTCGTGGAGGACATCCGGCGGCTGAGCGGGGATTTCATCGGAATACACTTAGGAGACGCGGAATGGCGGTGACGGGAACCTATCATCACGTCCACATCCTCAGCCGCGACCCGGACGCCTCGGCGGCCTGGTACGCCAGGGTGCTGGGCGGCGAGGTCGGGCAGCGCTCGGAATTCAAGGGCGGCATCAACGTGCAGATGAAGCTGGGCGAGTCCAGCTTCTTCATCCGGGGGCTGCGCCCCGGGGAGAGCGCCGAGACCCGGGGCGAGGGCCAGACCTTCGGGATCCATCACCTCGGCGTGTGGGTGGACGACATCGAGGAGACGGTCAAGCAGTTCCTCCAGGCGGGCGGGGAGCTCCTCGACCCTGTCTCCACGGGCATGACGGGCAACCTCGTCGCCTTCGTCAAGGGGCCGGACGGGGTCGTCTTCGAGTTCCTCCAGCCGCCGAGGGGGTAGCCCATGGCCGGGCGCGTCCACCTCTTCGTGACCCTGAAGCCCAGGCCCGGCCGGGAGGGCGGCCTCGACGCCCTCCTGCGCGGCATGTGCGGCCCCTCGCGCGCCGAGGCGGGCTGCCTGCGCTACGACCTCTTCGCCCCCGCCGAGGGGGGCGGCGCGCGCCACCTCATCGAGTGCTGGCGCGACCAGGCCGCGCTCGACGCCCACCGCGAGGAGCTCCACTACAAGGACTTCCGCTCCCGGGTCGGCGATCTGGTCGAAGGCGCGCCGGCCGTCCTCTTCCTCCGGGAGGTGGACGCCGCCTCCTGAGGGGCCTTCGTTCCGCTCCTTGCCTCTATCGGCGCGAAGGGCTCCGGCCTCGGCCGGGGCCCTTCGGTTTTTTCGTGGAGAGAAGGGCTACGCCCGGGTCCAGCGCTTGGCCTCGAAGAGGCCGCGCAGGTAGATGGCCTGCCCGGCGTGCTGGGTGTTGTCCGCGACGATGCTCACGAGGCGCACCCCCACCGTGGGCATCGGGTCGTACTGGGGCTCGTCGAGGACGTGGTCGAGGTCGGCCGGCCGGACCCTGGCCAGGTAGGCCTTGCTCCGCGCGAAGACGGCGTCCTGGTAGGCCAGCAGGAGGTCCGGGGAGTCCACCTTGAAGGCCGCCACCTCCTCGAAGGTGTGGCCCTGGCCCGTCTCCTCGTCGTTGGGCTTCATCCCGAAGCGGGCGTGCCAGCCCCCGCTCGTCCACAGCTCGGGCTGGCCGGCCAGGTCCGACATGTGGTCGTCCTGCACCCGGGTGAGGTGCCAGGCGAGCCAAGCCATGGAGTTGGCGTGGGGCGCGGGCATGCGGCAGAGCATCTCGGCCGGGGCGCCCTCGAGCGCGCGGTGCAGGATGGCGTTGATGCGGCTCAAGGCATCGGCGAGGAGCGCGGCGCCTTCCATGACGGTCCTCCTGTAAGGTGAAAGATGAGCCGGCGCGGCGGGCTCCACTATAGGGCAGGGGGGAGCCTCCGGGCGAGCGCCCGGGGGATTCTCAGCCCACCGGCTTGAGCGTCACCAGCACGGCCCCCGCCACGATGAGCAATGCGCCCGACGGCACCCGCCAGGTGATGAACTCGGCCCGGCGCAGCAGGATGAGCGCGAGGATGACCGTGAAGATCGGGGAGACCTGGACCAGGGGCACCACCCGGTAGATCTCCCCCCGCTGGAGCGCGATGGCGAAGAAGATGTGCGCCGCCCCGGCCACCGCGCCGCAGAGCAGGAAGGGCGGCAGCGCCCGGCGGATGTCCCCCGCGGCCCTCCCGCGGCGGTTGAGGAAGGCGAAGGCCGCCACGACCGGGAAGGCAGTCCCCAGGGCCACCACCACGGCCGCGAGCGGGTTCGGGAAGCCCGGCAGGCCCTTCCGCCAGCAGATGGCGCCCGCGGCCCCCGCCAGGGCCGCCAGGACGGGCCAGAGGGCGTCCGCCCGCCGCCACCGGCCCTCCGTCCGCCCCGAGGAGACGAGCGCCACCCCGGCCACCACCAGCAGCACCCCCGCCAGGTGGAACCACGCGGGGCGCTCCCCGAGGAAGACAATGGCCAGGGCCGCCGCGAAGAGGGGCGACACCCCCTTGATGGAGGCGGCGCGCGAGACGCCTATCTTGGAGATGCCGATCATGAAGAAGATCGAGAAGAGGGCCGGCTGCCCCACCCCTCCCGCCATCACCCAGAGGTAGTCCGGGCCCAGCGGGGGGAAGTCGAAGCCCAGGACGGGCGCCAGGACGAAGAAGAAGCCGAGCTGCGCGCCCTGGGAGAGCACCGAGCCGATGAAGGCGTGGGTGTGCTGGAGCCCGGCGCGGATGAGCAGATCCGCCACGGCGAAGGAGACCGCCGTCGCCAGGGCGCAGAGGACGACGATGTCCACCAAATCCTCCCCCGCCCAGCGCCCGCCGGGTGAGCCACAAGAATAAGCCCGGGCGCGAGGCCCGGGCCATCAAGAGTCCGTGGTGGAGGCGAGGGGGCTCGAACCCCTGACCTCGTGGGTGCGATCCACGCGCTCTCCCAGCTGAGCTACGCCCCCACAGAAGCCCTGTGAAGGTAGGGCAAGGGCCTTGAGGTGTCAAGGTGAGTGTTAGACAAAAACCTAGTGGTCCTGGCCGTGCAGATGGGGCGGAACCTATGCCGTCAAGAAGCGCGGGGGAGATCGAGGTTCTTGAGGTTCCGCGAGGAGAGCCAGCGCATGCCCAGGCCGATGGCGTAGCGGTCGGCCTCGTCGCGGGTCAGGAAGACGCGCTCCCGGGGCCCGAAGAGCTTCTGCTCGCGCACGGCCGTGCCCGCGACGCGGCCCACGCGTGCCTCGGCGGCCCAGCCGCCGGTGGTGAGGGGATAGGAGGCCGCCTCGATGAAGACCTCGGGCGTGAGCCAGACCTTCTTCTTCTGCATGAGACACCGGCGAGGCGGAGGCGGCGCGGATAATATGGGGAGGGCCGGAGGAGGGCCCCCTAGGCCATCCTCCGGCCCTCGGCCCGCCGCAGAGTCCGCCCGTGTCCCCCGCGACGGGAATCCCGTTTTCAGGGAGGGCCGGAGGGCAGCCCCCTAGGCCACCATCCGGCCCTCGGCCCACCGCAGAGTCCGCCCGTGTCCCCCGCGATGGGAATTCCGTTTTCAGGGAGGACCGGGAGCCGGCCCCCTAGGCCTTCTCCCGGTCCTCGAACCTGTCGCAGAGTCCGCCCGTGTCCCCGGCGACAGGTGTTCATTTTTTTTGGTGAGGGCCGGGGGGCAAGCCCCCTAGGCCGTCCCCCGGCCCTCGTCCCGTCGCAGAGTCCGCCCGTGTCCCCGGCGACGGGAATTCTGGTCTTCGCTAGGAGCACCCGCTCGTCGCGCCGCAGTCGAGGCACTTGAGGCAGGTGCCGTTGCGGACGACGGCGAACGAGCCGCAGTCGCCGCAGGCCTCGCCGACGTAGCCCTTGAACTTCGCCTCCTCGGCCACGCCGCCCCGGCGGGAGACGGAGGATTCGGAAGCCTGCGCCTCCTTGCGGAAGTGCAGGTGCAGGTGCTCGCTCTTGGGGGTGTCGGTCTTCGAGAAGGGAAGGAGGGTCTGCACCTCCTCCGCCTCCTCGGCGTCGAACTCGGGGATCTCGTCCTTGGGCCGGCCGAGGGTGTCGCTCCGGAGGTCCTCGGGCATCACCTGGGCCAGCTCCTGGCGGCCGAGGTAGGAGATGGCCAGCTCGCGGAAGATGTAGTCGATGATCGAGGTGCTCATCTTGATGGCGCGGTTGCCGTCCACGACGCCGCTCGGCTCGAAGCGGGTGAAGACGAAGGCGTCGACGAACTCGTCCAGGGGGACTCCGTGCTGGAGGCCGAGCGAGATGGCGATGGCGAAGCAGTTCATCAGGCTGCGGAAGGCGGCGCCTTCCTTGTGCATGTCGATGAAGATTTCGCCGAGCGCCCCGTCCTCGTACTCGCCGGTGCGGAGGTAGACCTTGTGGCCGCCCACGATGGCCTTCTGGGTGTAGCCCGCGCGCCGGGTGGGGAGCTTGCGCCGGCCGCCCTTGTGGATGACGTAGCGGCGCACGATCTGCCGGGCGACGCGGACGGGGACGCTCTCGGCCGGGGCTTCCTCGCCGATGCCCTCGAAGATGTCCGCCTCGTGCTGGGCGGCGAGGGGCTGGCTGAGCTTGGAGCCGTCGCGGTAGATGGCGATGGCCTTGGTCATCCGCCGCCAGGACTCGTGGTAGAGGTCCTGGATGTCCAGGATGGTGGCCTCGGTGGGCATGTTGATGGTCTTGCTGATCGCGCCCGAGATGAAGGGCTGGGCCGCGGCCATCATGCGCACGTGGGCCATGGGGCTGATGTAGCGCTTGCCGTCGCGGCCGCACTTGCTGGCGCAGTCGAAGACGGGGAGGTGCTCCTCCCGGATGTGCGAGGCGCCCTCGATGGTCATCTTGCCGCAGACGTAGTCGTTGGCCTCGCGGATCTGGGCCGGGGTGAAGCCGATGGCCTCGAGGAGGTTCAGGTCCCAGGCGCCGAGCTGCTCGTCCGAGAGGCCCAGGCGCTCGCGGCAGAACTCCACCCCCAGGATGTGCTTGTTGAAGGCGAACGGGAGCTCGAAGGCGCCCTCGAGCGCGGCCTCGATCCGCTCGAGGGCCTTGTCGGTGAAGCCCTTGGCCTTGAGCGTCTCGGGGTTGATGTGAGGGGCGCTCGTCAGGGTGCCCCGGCCGCGGCAGTAAGCCACGATGTCGCGGATCTGGTCCTCGGCGTAGCCCAGGCGCCGGAGCGCCGCGGGGACGGACTGGTTGATGATCTTGAAGTAGCCCCCGCCGGCCAGTTTCTTGAACTTGACCAGGGCGAAGTCGGGCTCGATGCCGGTCGTGTCGCAGTCCATCACCAGCCCGATGGTGCCCGTGGGGGCGATGACGGTGGCCTGGGCGTTGCGGAAGCCGTTGCGGTAGCCGAGCGCCAGGGCTTCGTCCCAGGCCTCGCGGGCCGCCTCGAGGAGGTAGGCCGGGCAGCGGGCCGGGTCGATGCCCGCCGGGGCCTTGGAGAGCATCTCGTACTCCGCGGCGGGGGCGGCGTAGGCCGCGCGGCGATGGTTGCGGAGCACGCGCAGCATGTGCTCGCGGTTGGCGTGGTAGCGCGGGAAGGGCCCGAGCTCCCCGGCCATCTCGGCGCTGGCCGCGTAGGAGCAGCCCGTCATGACCGAGCTGACGGCGCCGCACCAGGCCTCGCCCTCGGGCGAGTCGTAGGGGATGCCGAGCAGCATGAGCATGGTGCCCAGGTTGGCGTAGCCCAGGCCCAGGGTGCGGTAGTCGTAGGAGCGCTGGGCGATGGCCTCGCTGGGGAACTGGGCCATGAGGACGGAGATCTCGAGCACCACCGTCCAGACGCGGACGGCGTGGCGGAAATCCTCCACGCGGAAACGGCCGCTCTCCAGGTCCAGGAAGCGGACGAGGTTCAGCGAGGCCAGGTTGCAGGCCGTGTCGTCGAGGAACATGTACTCCGAGCATGGGTTCGACGCGTTGATGCGGCCGTCGGCGGCGCAGGTGTGCCAGTCGTTGATGGTGGTGTCGAACTGGAGGCCCGGGTCGGCGCAGCACCAGGCGGCGTAGCCGATCTCGTCCCAGAGCTTCTTCGCCGGGACCTCCCGCGCGACCTTGCGGTCGGTGCGGCGGATGAGCTTCCAGGGCTCGTTCTTGAGGGCGGCGGCCATGAAGGCGTCGGCGATGCGGACGGAGTTGTTCGAGTTCTGGCCGGAGACCGTGGTGTAGGCCTCGCCCTCCCAGTTGGTGTCGAACTCCTCGATCTGGATGTCGTCCTGGGTCTTGCCCTGCTGGGCGAGCTGCATGGCGCGGAAGATGTAGTTGTCCGGCACGCCCGCCCGGCGGGCCTCGAGGATGGCCCTTCGCAGCTCGGGGTTCTTGTCCGGGCGCAGGAGGCCGCCGTTGAGATCGGCCTTCCCCTCGGGCCGGCAGGCGGCCAGGATGGCGCCCATGTGGCGGCGGCACATTCGGCTGCCCGAGACGAGGGCGGCCACCTTCTGCTCCTCGCGGACCTTCCAGTTGACGAACTCCTCGATGTCCGGGTGGTCCACGTCGAGGGTGACCATCTTGGCCGCGCGGCGGGTGGTGCCGCCCGACTTGATGGCGCCGGCCGCGCGGTCGCCGATCTTGAGGAAGCTCATGAGGCCGGAGCTGCGCCCGCCGCCCGAGAGGGACTCCCCGTCGGCGCGCAGGGTGCCGAAGTTGGTGCCCGTGCCGGAGCCGTACTTGAAGATGCGGGCCTCGCGGGTCCAAAGATCCATGATGCCGCCTTCGTTCACGAGGTCGTCCTTGACGGACTGGATGAAGCAGGCGTGCGGCTGGGGGCGCTCGTAGGCGCTCCGGGAGCGCTGGAGCTCGCCCGTCTCCGGGTCGCAGTAGTAGTGGCCCTGGGAGGGGCCGGCGATGCCGTAGGCCCAGTGGAGCCCGGCGTTGAACCACTGGGGGGAATTGGGCGCGGCCATCTGGGCGGCCAGCATGTGGACCAGCTCGCCGTAGAAGACGCGGGCGTCCTCCTCGCTCCCGAAGTAACCGTGCTTCCAGCCCCAGTAGGTCCAGCAGCCGGCCATCCGGTGGAAGACCTGCCGGGCGTCCGTCTCGCCGCCCGAGCGCTGGGCCTCGGGGATTTGCTCGAGGGCGCCCTTGTCCGGCTCGGACCGCTGCAGCCACTCGGGCACCCCCTCCTCGGCCACCCTGGCGAGGCGGGCCGGCACCCCCGCCTTCCGGAAGTACTTCTGCGCCAGGATGTCCACCGCCACCTGGGACCAGCTCTCGGGCACCAGGATGTCCTTGGCCTCGAAGACCACTGAGCCGTCCGGGTTGACGATGCGGGAGGTGCGGGGGACGAACTGGATTCCAGCGTAGGGTTCGTTCCCGATCCGGGTGAAATGCCGCGGGATTTTCATATTCCTTGCCATCTCCAATGCCCCTGGCTCTCCAGGGGGGCGAGCGGCCAATGATCGAATCCACTTTCGTATTTTATTTGTATGATTCTGCCATTTCAACCCCGGGGGTGCCTGAACTACTGGCCGCCCCGGGAAACCGCGGCCCCCCGCCCCATCCACCTGGCCCGCGCCCCATTTCCAATCCACCGCGCGGCGAGCCAAATGAAGGGTCACATCTAGTGGTTAAAGGCCGCTGTGACACTAAATGTAGATGGGCCAATTGAGGGGTGTCAATAGGAAAAAAGGCAATTTCCACAAAATATTGACTTTGCTCACAGGTTATCCCCAGGGAATGGGGGTACGGGGGCGGGGGAGCGGTCCGAAATATGGCAGGCGAGGGTAAGGCAAATGAAATGGAATGGGAATCTTACTTCCCCTTTCGGGCGACCTCCCCACGCCAGTAGTCGAGCGTGTCGCGCAGCGTGCGCTCGAAGGGGATCTCGGGCCGCCAGCCGGTGTCGGCCTCGAGGCGGGCGAAGGAGGCCTTCCCGTAGGGCGGGTCGGCCGGGCGCTCGAGGGCGGGGTCGCGCTCCACCCGAACCTTGACCCGGCTCATCCCCAGGAGAAGCTCGAGGGCGTCCCCCACCCGGCGCGGGGCCCCGGTGCAGACGAGATAGCCCCCGCCCGCCCGGCCCCGCCCGGCGGCCAACGCGTAGGCGCGCACCACATCCCGCACGTCGGCGAAGTCGCGCCAGGCGTCGAGGTTCCCCGCCCGCAGGACGGGCTCCTGGAGCCCCGCCTCCATCCGGGCCAGCTCGCACGCGAAGCGCGAGAGCACCGTCTTGACCGCCTGGCGGGGCCCGGCGTGGTTGGTGGGCCGCATCCGCACGAGAGGGAACCCGGCCGCCCCGGCTATCTGCCCCGCGACGAGGTCCAGCGCGAGCTTGCTCACCGCGTAGGGGTTGAGGGGGGCGAAGGGGCTCTCCTCCCGGGTGACGGCCGCGGGGGAACCCATCCCGTAAATCTCGGCGGAGGTCACCATCACCGCGCGCAGCCCCTCGCGGAAGGGGAGGCAGGCCTCCAGCAGGCGGATTCCGCACGTCACGTTGGCGTGGAAGGTGGCGGCCGGGTCCTTCCATGAGGCGTGCACGGAGCTCTGGGCCGCGAGGTGGAAGACCCATCCCGGCCTCTCGGCGCGCATGAGGCCCTCGATCCGCCCGGCGTCGAGGAGGTCCCCCTCGTGGAGGGCGATCCGGCCCGCGAGGTGGCGCAGGTTTTGGGTGCTGGCGCCCGGCTGGACGAGGCCCGAGACCTCGTGGCCCTGGGAGAGGAGGAGGTCGGCGAGGTGGCTTCCCGCGAAGCCCCCGACGCCGGTGATGAAGGCCTTCAAGAACGCTCCCGCCAGTAGGCCAGGATGTCGTCGAGGGTCCGCTCGAAGGGGATCTCGGGCTTCCAGCCGGTGGCCCCGTGGAACTTCGAGAAGTCCCCCTCTAGTATCTGCACGTCCGAGGGCCGCATCCGCGCGGGGTCGGGCGCGACGCGCACCTTCACCTTGGAGCGCGCGAGGAGGAGGTCCAGCACCTCGCGGATGACCCAGCTCCGGCCCGAGCAGATGTTGTAGACCTCGCCCGGCTCGCACTTCTCGAGCGAGAGCCGGTAGGCCCGCACGATGTCGCGCACGTCGGTGTAGTCGCGGCGGGCGTCGAGGTTCCCCACCCGGATGACGGGCTCCTGCCGCCCCTTCTCGATGTCCACGATCTGCTTGGCGAAGTTGCTCTCGACGAACACGTCCCCCCGCCGGGGCCCCGTGTGGTTGAAGGCCCGGGTGCGCACGATCTTCATCCCGAAGCTCTGGTGGTACTGGTAGCCCAGCATGTCGGCCCCGACCTTGCTGACGCCGTAGGGGGAGAGGGGCCGGAGCGGGTTCTCCTCCCGGATGGGCACCTCGTCCGGGCGCACCATGCCGTACTCCTCGCTGCTCCCGGCCACCTGTATCCAGGGGTCGAGGCCCGCCTGCCGCACCGCCTCGAAGAGGTGGAGGGTGCCCAGCACGTTGGTGTGGAGGCTCTCCTCCGGGGCGTGCCAGGAGGTGGGCACGAAGCTCTGGGCCGCGAGGTGGAAGATCTTCTCGGGCCGCACCTGCGCCACGGCCCGGGTGACCGAGACCTGGTCCCTCAGGTCGCACTCGACGATGGATATCTTCCGGCTCAGGTGGTCGATGTGCTCGGTGCGGCTGCGCCAGCGGCGCATGCCGAAGACCTCGAGCCCCGGCTGCCCCAGCAGGTGCTCGGCCAGGTGGCTGCCCACGAAGCCGGTGATGCCCGTGATGAGGACCCGCTGCGCCATCGAAGCCTCCTTCGCCGTGAGCCGGGGGAATCCTAGAGGAGCCCTCCCGGGCCGTCAATGATTTCACGCCTGGGCCCCAGCCCGGCGGATCGTGAGGTAGGGGCGTATTGCAATACGCCCCTACGGTGGCCGGTGGCGATCCTGGTACGTAGGGGGGCGGCCGGTCGCCCCTACAGACATGGTCGTGGCGGCATTGGCCTGTAACGTGGTTTGACCGGGGCCGGGGCGGGAGGGAGTATAGACAGGATTCGCGAGGCTTCCCCCCGACGGAGGACATCATGGCATCCCCCACCTACGATCTGGCCGTGATCGGAGGAGGCCCCGCCGGCTACGTGGCCGGGGTGCGGGCCGCCCAGAGCGGCGGCCGCTGCGTCGTCATCGAGCGCGACGCCCTGGGCGGCACCTGCCTCAACTGGGGCTGCATCCCGAGCAAGAGCCTCATCGCCTCGGCCGCCCTCCTGCGCAACATCCGGAGCGCCGCCGACTACGGCATCGAGGTGAAGGAGGCGCGCGGCGACCTGAACGCCATGGTCGAGAAGGCCGAGAAGATCGTGGCCGGTCTCGTGAGCGGCATCGCGGCCCTCTTCAAGGCCAACAAGGTGGACCACATCGCCGGGGACGCCGTCATCGAGGGCAAGGGCCAGCTCCGCGTCAAGCTCAAGGAGGGCGGCGAGGCGGAAGTGCGGGCCGAGAGGATACTCATCGCCACGGGCTCCCGCCCGGCCCAGATTCCCGCGTTCCCCCTGGACGGGAAATACATCATCTCGAGCGACCAGGCCGTGCACCTGCGGGAGCTGCCCCGGCGCCTCCTCATCGTGGGGGCCGGGGTCATCGGCTGCGAGTTCGGCTGCCTCTACCGCGAGCTGGGGGCCGAGGTCACCATGGTCGAGCTCCTCGACCGCGCGCTTCCCCTCGGGGACGCCGACGTCTCGAAGCTCATCGAGCGCGAGATGAAGAAGCAGAAGATCAAGCTCCTGACCGGCAAGAAGATCCTCAAGGTCGAACGGAAGGGGAGCGAGATGGTGGCCGAGGTCGAGGGCGCCGAGCCCCTGGCGGCCGACCTCGTGCTCGTCTCCATCGGGCGCACCATGAACACCGACAAGCTCGGCCTCGACAAGATCGGGGTCAAGCTGGGGCGGCGCGGGGAGGTGCTCGCGGACAAGGGCATGCGCACCAGCGTCCCCGGCGTCTTCGCCGCGGGCGACTGCATCGGGGGCCTCATGCTCGCCCACGTCGCCTCGGCCGAGGGCATCGTCGCCGCCGAGAACGCCATGGGCGCCGACATCGAGATGAACTACCGCGGCATCCCCGCCGGCATCTTCACCCACCCCGAGGTCGGCACGGCGGGGATGAGCGAGGAGGAGGCCCGCCGGGACGGGCGCGAGGTGCGGGTGGGCCGCTTCCAGATGCGCGCCCTGGGCAAGGCCCAGGCCGAGCGCGCCCTGGCCGGAGAGGTCAAGGTCATCGCCGACGCCCGGACGGACGAGCTCCTGGGCGTCCACGTCGTGGGCGAGCACGCCGCCGACCTCGTGCACGAGGCCGCCCTGGCCATCCGCCACGGAATGACCGCCGCCGATCTGGCCGAGGTCGTCCACGCCCATCCCACCCTCTCCGAGGCCCTCATGGAGGCCGCCGAGGACGTCCACGGCACCGCCATCCACGTGCCCCCCAAGAAGGCGCGGTAGCAGGTAGGCCGGGGGATTCACCTGGCCGCCCTTTTTTGGGGGAATTACCCGGTATTACCGGCAACTAGCCGCAACTATCGGCAACTGTGAGCAAGTGGCGGCAACTTTCTCCCCTCCTTCCCCCCCTTTCTTTTCATTCTCTCTGGAATTTTTGGGCTGGAATATCGTGAAATATCGTGAAATTCGCGCCATTTCTTTGCGTGCCCGCGTTTGCGGGATTCGGACCGGCGAGCCCGTCCCCGCCCCCGGCGGGCGCCCGCCCACCGGGCAAGATAGGCCCCGGAGGAGAAAAGCCCGTTACACCAATTTCGTCCAATTTCGCGCTGGTTCGTGGTTGGGGGGGTGAATCTCTCCAAGGTGCCGGACATAGCAAGGGCCTGGGGGTTTCCCCCCAGGCCCTTTTGCTCGTTCGTGGCAGCGCGGCGTCCGCCGCCAGCGTCAGTTCCAATCAGCTTCGGAGTGGCCTAAGAACGCGGGCCGCGCCCCGGAATCAGCTGAGGCATTGCGAGGAGCTGGTCGCCCCGGTGGGAGAAGGCGCCCGATTGTTCGGGCAGGGCCTCGGGGCAATAATACCCCGAGGGGCAGAGCGTCGGCTGCACGGAGCCCCGCGGGCAGTACCTCCCCGCCGGACATGCCGGCCCAGCGGCGGCCAATCCCGCGGTCGGGCAGTAATATCCTCCCGGGCAGGGTATCGCCCACGACGTGCCCGGCGGGCAGTACCTTCCCGCCGGGCAGGGGCCCATTGGGTTCACGGAACGCCCAGGGCAGTAGCTCCCCCCCGGGCACACGGGTCCGACGGCGGTCATTCCTGCGGTCGGGCAGTACCTCCCTGGTGGGCACGTCACCGGCGCGCCTCCGGGACAGTATAAACCCGGGCTGCACACGGGCCCGGGGGCCGCCTGGGCATTGGACACGCACATTCTCCCCGGCGGGCAGGGTACCGGCCACGCGGAGCCCTGCGGGCAGTACTGCCCGGCAGCGCATTGCTTGTTCGCGTTCGCGGAGCCCGGCGGACAGAATCTCCCCCCCGGGCAGATGATTTTTTGGGTGCCTCCGCCGACTCTGGGGCAATAGTAGCCGGCAGGACAAGGCGCGCACCCTTTGCTGGGCGCCGGAGCCGGGTATGTCCCGACCAGACAATTGTTGGGCGGTAGTTGCGCCCCCGCGACGGATGGCCCGCCCAGGACCAAGGCCAGGAGAAGGACGGCGAATCCGATCAGGAGAAGGCGGCGGGATGGTTCACCTTGCATGGATTTTCCCTCCTCGGGAAAAACGGGTCGAACATGCTTCGGGAACGTAAGGTTGCGGGCGCCGCCAGCAGACGCCGGGGCTGCCTCGGCGGGGATGGGGAGGAGGGCGGTGGGCCCCGCAGAAAGAGATGGCCATGGTCCTCCATCCCCTGCTCGAAGGGCCTGCAAAAATTTCTCGTCACAGAACGGAAGCTTTGTCTCCGTATAAGATCACGGTGGACTTTTTGTATGCAAAAGAATCTCCTTTTGTAATTTGGGGCACATATTTGTGTTTTAAGGCTCCCGAGAAGCGGACCGTCCGGTCCTCAGAATAAAAGGGCGGGTTTGAAACCCGCCCTACGGGTGGACAATGACAGGGTAATGTAGGGGCGAGGCATGACTTCGGCGAGCTCAGTCGAGCCGCCTCGCCCCTACAGAGTCACAGGCGAATTAGACGCCTCTCCGCCCCTTTTCGAATCGAAAGGGGTGTCTTGGCCTGCCGGGGTCCTTAATCCCGTCCGGCGCCTGCGTGAATCTCCAGCCTCCTCCGGCGGAACCGGCCCAGGCCGCCCATCTTCTTCTGGAGGAGGTCCAGGTACACGTACACGACGGGGGTCAGGTAGAGGGTGATGAGCTGCGAGATCAGGAGCCCTCCCACCACGGCCAGGCCCAGGGGCCGGCGCGCGCCGGCCCCGGCGCCGATGCCCAGCGCGATGGGCAGGGCGCCCAGCAGGGCGGCCATCGTCGTCATCATGATCGGGCGGAAACGGATGAGGCAGCCCTCGTAGATGGCGTCCACGGGGCTCTTGCCCTCGTTCCGCTCGGCCTCCAGGGCGAAGTCGATCTGCATGATGGCGTTCTTCTTCACGATGCCGACCAGCATGATGAGGCCGATGAAGGAGTAGATGTTGAGGTCGTTGCCGAAGATCAGGAGGGTCAGCAGCGCGCCCAGGCCCGCCGAGGGCAGGCCCGAGAGGATCGTGATGGGGTGGATGAAGCTCTCGTAGAGGATCCCCAGGACAATGTAGATGAACAGGATGGCGACGATGAGCAGCAGGCCCATCCCCTGGAACGAGGACTGGAACGCCTGGGCGGTGCCCTGGAAGCTCGTGGTCATGGAGGCGGGCAGCGTCTCCCGTGCGACCGCCTGCACCTTCGACACCGCGTCTCCCAGCGAGACGCCGGGGCGCAGGTTGAAGGAGAGGGTGACCGCCGGGAGCTGGCCGTAGTGGGCGATGGCCTGGGGGCCCATGTCCTCGGTGAAGCTGGCGACCGTGGCCAACGGGACGAGCTGGCGCTGCTGGGATTGGATGTAGAGCTTCGAGAGCACCGCCGGGTCCGCCTGGAACCTGGGCTCCAGCTCCAGGAGCACCCGGTACTGGTTGTTCGGGGCGTAGATGGTGGAGATCCAGCGCGGCCCGTAGGCGTTGGCCAGCGCGGCCTCGACCTGCTGGGCGGAGATGCCCAAGCTCGCCGCCTTGTCCCGGTCGAGGGAGACCCTGAGCTGCGGGTTCTTGATCTGGAGGTCGCTGGTCACGTCCTGCAGCTCCGGCAGGGCCCTCAGCTTGTTCTCCAGGAGGGGCGCCGCGGAGTAGAGCTCCTTGAGGTCCGGGCTCTGGAGGGTGAACTGGTACAGGCTCTTGGAGAGCCGGCCCCCGATGCGGATGGCCGGCGGGTTCTGCATGAAGACGTTGATGCCCGGGACGCCGCTCAGCTTGACCCGCAGCACCTGAATCACGCCGTTCACGTCCAGCTGCCGCTCCGAAGGCGGCACGAGGCGGTAGAACATCCGCCCGAAGTTCTGGCCGCCCATGCTGGCGGAGGCGGGGCCTCCGACGCCGGAGAAGAACTGGGCGATATTGGGGTCCCGCTGGGCGATCCGCGCCAGCTCCTGCTGCCGCTCGCCGAGGGCCTGGAACGAGGTTCCCTGGGGGGCCTCGGTGACGACGAAGATCTGGCTGGTGTCCTCGTCGGGGATGAAGCCCTTGGACACCTTCACGAAGAGGAAGCCCGTCAGCACCAGGACGATGAGGTTGACCATGAGCGTCGAGAACCGGTGGCGCAGGACCCAGCCCAGGCTGCCCTTGTAGAGGCTGAACATCCCCTCGAACACGCGCTCGGAGGCGTTGTAGAAGCGGCCGTGCCTCTCCTCGGAGGGCGGGCGGAGGAAGCGGCTGCAGAGCATGGGCGTCAGGGTGAGGGAAACCACGCCCGAGATGAGAATGGCGGCCACGATGACCACCGAGAACTCGCGGAACAGCCGTCCGACGATGCCGCCCATGAACAGCACGGGGATGAAGACGGCCGCCAACGAGATGGTCATCGACAGGATCGTGAACCCAATCTCTCGCGAGCCCTTCAGGGCCGCCTCCAGAGGGCGTTCGCCCATTTCCATGTGGCGGACGATGTTCTCCAGCATGACGATGGCGTCGTCCACCACGAACCCGATGGAGAGGGTGAGGGCCATCAGCGAGAGGTTATCGATCGAGAAGCCCAGGGGGTACATGACCGCGAACGTGCCGACGATGCTCATCGGCAGGGCCAGGCTGGGGATGACCGTCGCCGAGAGGTTCCGGAGAAAGAGGAACACGACCATCACCACCAGGGCGAAGCTGAGCAGCAGGGTGAACTGGACGTCCTCGACGGACTCGCGGATGGTGACCGAGCGGTCGTACAGGGTGTGCAGCTCGACCGAGGGCGGCAGGTAGGTCCGCAGCTTGGGCAGGGTTTCCTTGACGGCGTCCGCCACCGCGACCGTGTTGGCGCCCGGCTGGCGCTGGATGGCGAGGATCATCCCCCGCTGGCTGCCGTTCTTGTTCACGAACCAGGCCGCCTGCTTGTCGTCCTCGGAGCTGTCCACCGCGCGGCCGATGTCCCGGAGCCGGACCGGGGCGCCGTTCCGGTAGGCCACGACGATCGATCCGTAGGGGGCGGCGCTCAACAGCTGGCCGGCCGACTGGATGGTGAAGGTGCGGTGCGGCCCGCTCAGCGTCCCGACGGGAAGATTGACGTTGGCGTTCTGGATGGCGGTTTCCACCTCGTTGATGCCGATGCCGCGGCTGGCCATGGCGTCCGGATCGAGCTGCACGCGCACCGCGTACTTCTGGGTGCCGAACACGTTCACCTGGGCCACGCCCTCGATCATGGAGATGCGGTCGGCCATGATGGTCTGGGCGTATTCGTTGAGCTGCCAGAGCGGCATCGTCCGGGAGGTCAGGGCGATGTAGAGGATCGGCGTGTCCGCGGGGTTGACCTTCTGGTAGGTCGGCGGCGAGGGCATGTTCGGCGGCAGCAGCCGGCTGGCCTGGGTGATGGCCGCCTGGATGTCGGGCGGGACGTCGTTGATGTTGCGGCTCAGGTCGAATTGAAGGGTGATCTGGGTGTAGCCGAGGGTGCTCACGGAGTTCATCGAGGACAAGCCGGAGATGGTGGAGAACTGGCGCTCCAGCGGGGTCGCCACGGCCGAGGCCATCGTCTCCGGGCTGGCCCCCGGGATGCTGGCGGACACCAGGACGGTGGGGAAGTCCACGTTCGGCAGATCGCTCACGGGCAGCAGGCGGTAGGCCGCGGCCCCGAACATGAGCATGCCGACCATGACCAGCGTCGTGGTCACGGGCCGCCGGATGAACAGCTCGGAGAGGTTCATCCGCGCGGCTCCCGGGAAAGGCGGATCATGGCGCCGCCTGCGGCTTCGCCGCCGTCGCCTTGCCTTTCTCTTCTTCCTTGATCTGGACTTTGGAGTTGTTCACGAGGCGCAACTGCCCGGTGGTCACCACGCGCTCCCCGGCCCGCAGGCCGTTCTCGACGATGACGTCCTGGCCGTGGGCCTGGCCCGTCACCACGGGCCGCATCTCGGCCGTCAGGTCGGGCTTGACGACGAATACGTATTGGCCCTCCTGGCCCGGCTGCACCGCCTGGGAGGGGACGAGGACGGCGTGCGGAATCGTCCTGAGCCGCAGCGTGACGTTGACGAACTGCCCCGGCCACAGCGCCTCGTCCTGGTTGGGGAATTGGGCCCGGAGCATGATCGTTCCCGTCGAGGCGTCGACCGTGTTGTTGACGACGGCCAGCTCCCCCTCGGCCCGGCGGGAGGTGTCCCCGGGAACCGCCGCCACGACCTTCAGCGGCCCCCTGGCCATCCGATCCCGGATCTCGCCCAGGTGCCGCTCCGGCACGGAGAAGTCCACGTAGATGGGCCGGATCTGGTTGATGACGGCCATCACGGTCTCGTTTTCCTTGATCATGTTCCCTTCGTTGACCAGCAGGGTGCCAATCCGGCCTTCGATGGGCGAATGGATATAGCAGTACGAAAGCTGGAGCCGGGCGTTCTCGACGGCGGCCTTGTCGCTCGCGACCGCGGCGACGAGCGAGTCCACCGCCGCCCGGTTCTGATCCAGGGTCGCCGCCGAGATGACCCGGGTCTTGGCCAGTTCCTCGGCCCGGCGCATGTCCGCCTTGGCCTTCACGAGGAGCGCCTCGTCCTTCCGCATGTTCGCCTGGGTCTGCTCCAGGGCGGCCTGGAAGGGGCGCGGGTCGATGGTGAAGATCATCTGTCCCGACTGGACATGATCCCCCTCCTTGAACGCCGCGCGCATCAACTGCCCGGCCAGCCGGGACTTGATCGACACCTTGGAAAAGGCGGTCACCGTCCCGATGGCGTGCAGCTCCACCGGCACCTCCGCGCCGCGGGCGGCGGCCACGGCGACCGGCACGGGGGGACGCCCGGTCCTCGCGGCCTTTGAGGCGGGCTCCTCGCTCCGCGAGCAGCCGGCGGCGAAGGCGAGGACGGCCAGCGCGACGGCCGCGCGGCATGGAGAGGAAGCTCTTGCCCAGCCCAGCCATTTCATGCGGCGTTCCTTTCCGGCGCGGCCTTCCGGAGGCTCAGTTCCTGGCCGCGACGCACGATTTCCCCACCCCTTGCAGCGCCCCCAGCGAGAACCGGGTGATGTGATCGGCCAGCCTTTCGATGTCGGCCGGCGAATAGTCTTGTTCCGGGAAAAGGCGGCTGATGATGGGCCGGCAGTTGTAGTAGAAGAGACACTGGCCGATGATGCTGCGGGCGCTGAGCCTCACCTGCTCCGAATTCGCCGGTTCGCCGAGGATCTCCCCGACGAGCTCGAGCAGCTTGGCCGTCCGGGGCCGGACGAATTTCGCGATTAGATCGTCGAGCGCCGCCGTCGGTTGGCTCATCTCGCTCGCCAGCAGCTTGCTGTGCCAGGCGGGGCGCCCCTCGTCGAAAATCCGAAGCAGATAGGAGCGCACGAAGGCGCGCAGGCGCTGCGCGGGGGTCGCGTCGCCCTCAAGCCCGATGTCATGGGGGAACTTCTGGTGGGAGCACTGGTAGGCGTACTCCAGCACCGCGGTGTAGAGTGATTCCTTGCCGCCGAAATGGTAATTGACCGCCGCCCCGTTGGTCCGGGCCCGGGCGCAGATCTTCCGGACCGTCGCCTTGTGGAACCCAGTCTCGGCGAAGATTTCCCCCGCGGCTTCGATGAGCCGCTGTTTGGTTTCGAACTGCTGCTCCGGGCTCAGGATTTCCTCGCGCATCGTGGACCCGCTCCCATGAAGGATTTCGAGAGGCGGTTGAATTTAAACGCTAGTTTAAAACATATGTTTGAAACGATCAACCGGCAAGGGGGGGGCGGGTCGTCCCAGGCGGTGTGGAATCCTCGATCCGCGCCCGCGCCAGGCCGAATCCCTTATGAGTCTTCAGGAAATTCCAGGGAAATTTTGGAAATCTCCGCTCGCAGGTTTCCGGCGCCCGGGGTCAACGGCTTCCCGGAGATCCCGCCGCGCAGCCCGAGCCCGAGGTTCAGCCGTGCGAGATGGTCACTCGAGGGGCGCCCATCCCCCTCAATACGGTATCTCGATCAGCCTGTCCTTCCCCCCCTTCATGTCCTCCTTCAAGACTTCGAGCAGCGCCTTGGCGGCGGGGCCGGGCCGGCCGGTGCCTATCTTCTGGCCGTCCCACTCGACGATGGGGGCGACGTTGATGGAGCTGCCGATGAACATCATCTCGTCGCTCCGCTTGGCCTCGGCCAGGGGGATGTCGCGCACCTGGAAGTCCTTGACGATGCCCTTCCGCATGGCGCCCGGCATGAGCTCGATGAGGCGCTTCGAGGTGCAGCCCGAGAGGATGTGGTCGAACTTGGGGTGGAGGAAGACGCCCCCCTTCACGAAGGCCACGTTCATGTTGGAGCCTTCGCCCACGTTCCCGGCCGGGTCCACGAAGACGCCGTTGTCCAGGCCCCGCTCCCGGGCCTCGAGCTGCATGAGGACGTTGGGGAGGTAGTTGGTGCTCTTGGTCGTGGCGTAGAGGGGGGGCTTGATGGGGTAGGTGGTGGTCATCACCTTCATGCCCTGGGTGTAGTAGCTCTCGGGGTAGGCGAGCCCCGGGAAGATCATGACGAAGAACCCCGCCTCGGCCCCCTTGGCGGGCGAGAGCTCGAGGCTCCCGGGCCCGGAGGAGAGCCAGTAGCGGATGGAGCCCTCGCGCGCGCCCGAGGCGGCGGCCGTCTGGATGATGATGCGCCGCATCTCCTCCTTGGGGGGGTCGACCTTGAGCTTCGAGGACTCGGCCGAGCGCATGAAGCGGTCGAGGTGGGCGTCCAGGTCGTAGATCTTGCCCTCCACGATGGCGGCCGTGTCGAAGATGCCGTGCCCGCGGTGCACCAGGTGGTCGTCGAAGGGCAGCACCATGAGGGCCGGGTCGGTCACCACGCCGCCGAGCTGGCTGGAGTAGAAGGCGTAGTAGCGGACCTCCTGCCTGCGCCGCAGGGCCTCGAGCTTCCGGAGGACGTCCGCCCCCTGGAGGAGGGGCAGCTTCTGGGCGTCGGATGAGGGGGGCGTGGGGGGCGTCGAAGCCATGGGGGGGGTCTCCTCCGGCTGGTTCCTTGGGGGTGGCCGCGGCGAAAGGACGAGGAATCGGGAAGACGCGCGGAACAGCCCTATCTTGCCCCGGGGGGCTGGGTTTCGGCAAGGCGGAGGGCTGATGGAGGTTCGCCCTGCCAGCCGTAGGGGCGGCCCCCCGTGGCCGCCCCCCAGTTCGATAGGGCAGGCACGGGGGCCTGCCCCTACAGGAAGGCGATTGGCGGCGGCCATTCCCGCCAAAAATAATCCGTCCCACCACATGGATGGGACGGATCTTCTATCTGTTGCCGCGCCATGGTCCTAGTTCGCCTTCGGCCGGAGCGAGCGCATGTAGGCCAGGATGTTGGCCATCTCGGCCCCGCTCAGGGTGGGCCAGGTGAGCTTCGCCTCGCGCGCCATGGACACCATGGTGGGGGCGTGGCGGAGCATCCGGCCGGCGAACTCCTCCTCGCCCAGCATGGAGGCGGCCACGGGGGCCAGGTCGGGGCCCAGGCGCCCGCCCTTGCCCACCGGCCCGTGGCACTTCTGGCAGGTGGCGCCGAAGAGGATGGCGCCCAGCCGGGCATCGCCCTGGAAGGCGTAGGAGGAGCCGCCCCGGACGTTCAGGGAGTGGAGGTAGGTGAAGAGGTCGGAGAGCTCGCTGTCGCGGAACAGGGGCCAGGCGAGGCCCTGCTCCCGCATGGCCTCCTCCATCAGGGGGACGTGGTTCCACATCACGGAGGCGCCCAGGAGGGCCGAGGCGTAGACGGTGACGCGGGTGAGGTCGGGGCCCCTCAGCTTGCCCCGGACCTCCTGCCCGCCCCGGCCCTTGACCGCGTGGCAGGTGGAGCAGCCGCGGGCGTCGAAGAGGTGCCTCCCGGCCTCGACCTGCTCCTTGAGGGGCCGCTCGGCCGCCCCGCCGGCGGAGGGCCAGGGGAGCGCCAGGGCGCAGAGGATTGAAACCGCCAGCAGAGCGATGCGCAGGCGCATGGTTTTCCTCTCCTCAGCGGGTGCCGGTCGCTGGGAGGGCCTGTCCACAATATGGCAGTCCGGCCGCGGTTCCGCAACGCCCGGGCCGCCCTACTCCAGCGCCTCGGCCACCAGCTCGGCGATGTCGGCCGCTCGGATGCTCTTTTCGGGGTCCTTGGCCTTCAGGGCGTCCTCGAACATCTGCATGCAGAAGGGGCAGGAGACGGCGGCCACCTTGGAGCCCGAGGCCTTCACGTCCTCGAGCCGCATGTGGTTGATGCGGGTTTTCGGGCTGTCGTCCATCCAGGCGTAGCCCCCGCCCGCCCCGCAGCAGAGCGAGCGGTCGCGCGAGCGCCGGAGCTCGCGGTAGTCCCCCGAGATCCGGTGGAGGACCTCGCGCGGGGCCTCGAACACCCCGTTGTGCCGGCCCAGGTAGCAGGGGTCGTGGTAGGTGA